>NZ_JBEXVQ010000006.1:0-346787 GCF_040629405.1 Lentzea sp. NPDC005914
CGACAGTGCCGCCCTAGCGGGCCGAGCGTGCGGGCCGAGCGTGCGGGCCGAGCGTGCGGGCCGAGCGTGCGGGCCGAGCGTGCGGGCCGAGGGTGCGGACACGGCAGTGCGGACACGGCAGTGCGGCCGGGCAGGGCGGCGCGGACAGGCCGGGCGGTGCGGCCGGGCCGGGCGGTGCGGGGCGGTGCAGGCGAGGACGGCTCCTTTCTCGGGACGCGGGTCGGGCTGCGGGCTTTGGTGGCAGCGGGTTGCTGATCAGCGGTGGCTCGCGGCCGGGTCGTGCGCACGCGCGTGGGGACGGCGGGTGCGTTGTCCGCTCGCGAGCCTTCGATCTGAACATGCCCGTGCGGACGGGGCTTGCGGGTGCGTGCGTGGGTGCCGGATAGCAGGGGTGGACTGGAGCGGGTGTCGGGTGCGGGTTAGCCGACTGCTGCAGGGACGCGAGCCGGCACAGGGGTAGGGGCACGGCGGGCCATCACGGCTCGTTCCAGTTGGCGGGCCGGAGACTCGCCCAGGAGCTTGCGGGCCAGAGCCGTGCCCCGGGTTGGTGCCAAGGCCAGTTCCAGGCGCAGGGCTTGGACACCTACGAAGTGGCCCACCTCCTCGAGGATGGCCTTGGTGTCCGGGATGGACTTGGTGCGGCGGACGGCGTCGATGGCGGCTCGTTCCAGCGGGGCCGTGTGGAAGCCTCGGCGGATCACCGGTTTGGGGAGGCGGTCGGTGTGTTCTACGCGCAGGGCGCCGTAGCCCATGGCTCTGGAGCGGCGGGGAGCCAGGACGTGGATCGGGCCCAGCAGCGGGATCGCTGACTTCATGCCGTGCAGGCACAGGGCGTCGAAGGCGGTGAGCATGGCGCCTTCGCCCGCGTACATGAGGGCGGCGTGGACCAGCTGGGTGCGGCTGGGGCCCGCTCGGCTCAGGAGCAGGATGCCGGGCAGGAGGCGTTGCCAGGGGCCGCCCGGGCGGGAGCGTTGCTCTACGAGGGACGGAGTCAGTCCTATGTGGAGCAGGGCGGCCACCTGGGCTACTCGGTGGTCGAAGAGGGTGCCCAGGGCTTCCAGGTCGATGGGGTGGCGCATGGGTTCATGGTGCGCCGGGGGAAGCGGGGTGGATCCGGGTCAGGCGGGAAGCTGTGGACAACTTCCGGGTTGTGGACAGGTTGCGATCACTCGGGCTTGGGTTCGAACTCGGCTGTCCTTTCCGGACTGTTGCCGAGAAGTGAGGCTGGGCGCACGGCTAGCGAGCCGAAGCGGGAACGGGCCTGGTCAGCGGCTTGCTCGGCTTCGCGCCAGCCGTGTTCTGGGGCGTCGAAGATCAGTTGCTGGGCGGAGTCAGCGTTGTCAAGACCCTCTATTCGGACGCCAATCAGGCGGACCGCGCCGGGCGGGACCTGGGTGTCCAGGAGGTCGACGGCGGTGCGGTAGACCTCCTGGGTCACGTCGGTCGCCACGGGCAGGGTTCGCGAGCGGGTGATCGTGGTGAAGTCGGCGAAGCGGACCTTGATGGAGACGGTCCGGCCGCGCAAACCCTTCGAGCGCAAGGAACCTGTCGAGCGCTCGGACAGGCGCAGCAGCTCGCGGCGGAGCACTGCGCGGTCGTGGTGGTCGACCTCGAAGGTTTCCTCGGCGCCGATCGACTTCTCGCGCGTCTCAGGCTCGACCGAACGCTCGTCGACGCCGGCTGCCAGTGCGAACAGGTGCTCCGCCATGGCCACGCCGATCATGCGACGCAGGCGGGGCAGAGGTGTCGCGGCGACGTCGGCGACGGTGTCCAGGCCCAGTTCCTCAAGGCGCGCAGCGGTTTTCGCGCCCACGCCCCACAGAGCCGAGACGGGCAGCGGGTGCAGGAACTCCAAAGTGGCGGAACCAGGGACGACCATCATGCCGTCGGGCTTGCACATGCCGGATGAGAGCTTCGCGAGAAACTTCGTTGGAGCAACGCCGACAGAGCACGTCACGCCGTGCGCATCGAACACGCGAGAGCGAACCAACTCCCCCACACCACCCGGCGTGAGACCCAGACGACGAAGAGCCCCGCCCACGTCCAGGAACGCCTCGTCCAAAGACAGCGGCTCGACGAGAGGCGTGATGTCGCGGAAGATCGCCATGACCCCGCGCGAGACCTCCTGGTAGAGATCGAACTGCGGCGGCAGGTACACGGCATGAGGGGCCAGGCGACGAGCGTGCGCGGTGGGCATCGCGGACCGCACGCCGTACTCACGGGCCAGGTAGTTGGCCGAGCAGACGACGCCACGGCCACCAACACCGCCGACCACGACCGGCACCGACGACAGCTCCGGACGTTCGCGGATCTCCACCGACGCGTAGAAGGCGTCCATGTCGACGTGCAGCATCCGGCAGCCCGTGTCGTCGGGCCAGACGCCATCGCGGGCACGGAACCGGTCGACCAGGCCGCGTGGCAGGTTCGCACTGCGACCCATGAACACCCCCTCGAACGTGAGTTCGAGAGAATCCTACAGTTTGTACACGCGCGCCGCGTTCTCCGACGCGATGAGTCGCGCGATCCGGTGCGCGTCCTCCTCCACCAGAGCGTCACGACGAAGTCCATCGGCCAGGAAGTCGGACAACGCCTGCCGGAACATCAACGCGCCGAGGTAGTACAACTCGGGCAGTCCGAACGCGTCGGACGAGAACAAGAACTTGCCGTACGGCACGATCTCCAACGCCTCGGCGAACACTCGCGACGCCTGATGCCCCAGCCCGTGCGTCGCCAGCCCGAGGTCGCAGAACACGTGCGGGAACACCTGCGCGAGATACCCGGCCTGCCGGTGGAACGGGTAGTTGTGCAACAACAAGATCGGCACACCCAAGCCCGAAGTCGCGCGCAGGAACGGCGTCAGCAACGACGGATCGCAACGGTGCAGATCGATGTCCGAGTCGCCGTAACCGACGTGGAACTGCAACGGCAACCTGGCGTCCAACGCCTCCCACGCCAGCCAAGTGATCACCACCGGGTCGGCCAACCGCCCGCCCGGCCACGCCCCGACCGCGGCCAGAACGTCCGAATCCGAAGGCCGATCACCAGGCAGAGAAAGCCCGACCCGATACGCCGCAACGGATTTCGCCCCAACAGCCCCACCAGAAGCCAGTGACGAACGCACAGCAGCAACAAACTCCGCAGGCGACACCGATGGCCGCAACGATTCAGCCAGGTACTCCAGCCGCACGACGGAGTGCGAAACAGCCCCCGCCAGCGACGCCAGCTCACCACCGGACAGCAGCCGATCCGGCTGGAACCCACCGTCCACGAGGAACGTGTGGATCCCGGACGCCATCAGGAACGTCCGCGACACCTCGGTGATGTGCAGCGAGTTCCTCCGTTCGAGGTACGCCTCGGCCGACGCGTGCCGGGGCAGGTCCAGCAGCGGAGCACACCACCGCCGCACCGCGAACCCCACCGCCGAGTCGAAGAACGACCCGCTCAGCGGCGCGACGGAACCAGCCTCCAACAGCAGCGACTCGAACTCCTCACGCGTGCTGTCAGCGCGCAACACACCGTGGCAGTGGTGATCTATCAGCCCGAGTTCGGCGACGAACGGCAAGATGCCCATAACCTTAGGATCGTGGACTCTGCGGAACGGGACCAGCGGTTCGACCGGGCGACGGAACTCTTCGACGGGCTGAACGCCAGGGACGTGCGCGTCGTGGCGCTCACCTGGGTCGACAACAGCGGCATCACCCGCACGAAGTCCGTGCCTCTGCGCAGGCTCGCCCACGCGGCGGCGCACGGCGTCGGCGCGTCACCGGTGTTCGACGTCTTCCTGTTCGACGACTGGATCATCCAGGGCCGGTTCGCCGGCGGCCCGGTCGGCGACCTGCGCCTGCACCCCGACCTCGACCGCCTCACCGTGCTCGCGGGCCAGCCGGGCTGGGCCTGGGCACCCGCCGACCGCCACTTCCAGAGCGGCGTCCCGTATCCGATGGACCAGCGCCTGCAGGCCCGCAAGGCCGTGAAGAACCTCGAACACCAGGGCCTCACCGCCAAGGCCGGATTCGAGATCGAGTGGTGCGTCGGCAAGCCCGACACCGACGACTACGTTCCCGCTACGAGCGGCGCCGCCTATGGACACGCACGGCAGGTGGAGCTGTCCGACTACTGCGTCGACATCCTCACCGCGTTGGACCAGCAGGACGTCGAGGTCCTCCAGTTCCACCCCGAGTACGCCGCCGGTCAGTTCGAGGTCTCCACGGCACCCGAAGACCCGGTCGCGGCAGCAGACACCGCGGTACTGGTCAAAGAAACCATCCGCGCCATCACGATCCGCCACGGCATGCGCCCGTCGTTCTCCCCCAAAGTCGTCAACGGCGGTGTCGGCAACGGCGGTCACCTGCACTTCAGCATCTGGCGCGACGGCACGAACCTCTTCAAGGACTTCCACGACGAGGCCAAGCAGTTCACCGCGGGCGTCCTCAACCACATCCGCGCGTTGTGCGCCATCGGCTGTCCCTCTCTCGCGAGCTACCTCAGGCTCGTGCCGCACACGTGGTCAGCACCGTTCGTGGCGTGGGGCGAGGAGAACCGCGAGACCGCGCTCAGGCTCATCCAGGACAACCTCGAGATCAAGTGCTTCGACCTGACCGCGAACCCGTACCTGGTCGTCGCTGGTGTCATCGCGGCCGGTCTGGACGGCATCGCCACCCAGGCCGTGCTGCCCGAAGGCCTCAACGTCGACCCGGCACTGCTCGACGACGCCCTGCGGCTGCCCACGTCCCTCAGGGAAGCCGTCGACGAGTTCGAGAAGGACGCCGTGCTCACGGAAGCGTTCGGCAAGGAGCTGGCGGGCACGATCGCGGACGTCAGGCGCGGCGAGATGGAGCGCTACAAGGACGCCAGCCCGCAGGGAATCGCCAACATCACTCGCTGGCGCCACTGATTTCGCGACGTAGCCGGTTCAACGCCCGGTGCTGAGCCACCCTCACCGCACCGGGCGTGGAGCCGACCGCCTCGGCCGTCTCCTCCGCCGACAGCCCCACCACCACACGCAGCACCACGATCTCGCGCTGCTTATCGGGCAACACGCGCAGCAGAGCAGCCATCTGCGAGGACATCTCCCCCTGCATCGCACGCTGCTCCGGCCCGGCCTCGTCATCGACCGACTCGGGCAGTTCGGAGACGGGCTCCGCGCGGTTGCGAGTGTGGCTGCGGTACGAGTCGGCGACCTTGTGCGCCGCGATCCCGTACACGAACGCCAGGAACGGCCGGCCCTGATCGCGATACGACGGCAGCGAGGTCAACACGGCAAGACACACGTCCTGCGCAACGTCATCCGCCGACGCGAACGATCCAACGCGCGCACGGCAGTACCGCACGACCAACGGCCTGATGGTCCCCAACAGCCTGTTGATCGCCGCACGATCCCCCGCCACGGCCAGCGCCACGTGGCTGTCCGCCGCCTCGGGCTTGGTGGAGTAGTACGACGGCGCGGGCGGATCGACCGGCTCCTTCCCACCCACCTGAGCGGTCCGCTCGACCAACGAGTCCAAGGAACCCTTCGACACGTCGACCGAGCCGTCGACGGAGGACTGCCGCACGGCCTCCGCGGGGACCTTGCGATGCAGACCGGGTGTGAAGTCCACGCGGATCACCGTTCCTCGTCCGTGTGCTGGCGTGCGGTGAGCCGAGCGCGCCGGATCCTGCCCTCGACGGCCCGCGGGGTGAGGCGGGTGATCTCCGCGATCTCGGCGTGCGAGTAGCCCTGGTCGTGCAGGAGCAGCAACCGGCGGCTGTCCTCGCTCAACGCCGCGAACGCCGCGTTGGCCGCCTGCTGCTCCACGACCGCGTCCTCGGGGTTTCCCTCGGCCACGACCTGTTCGAGCGAGGCGAACGAGTCCAGCAGGTCGACGTCCCGCCAGCTGTTCATGCGGGTCTGCCAACGCCGGTAGACGTTCGGGAACGCCAGCACGCACGCGTTGACGAAGTACTCGTGCAACGGCTGTCCGTGCTCGGCCGACCACTCCTTGCCGAGCAGGCCTCGCTCGCAGAAGATGACGAACCCGTCGAAGACCGCGTCGCTCGCCAGCTCTTCGGCCTCGTCCAGCGGAATGGCCTGTTGTTGCAGGTAACGGCCGTGTTTGCCGCAGCGGGCGAACATCGCCCCGGACCGTACAAGCCTTGTAACAATCGTGAGCCCGCGTCCGAGAAGCTGGCGTTGGAAGTGGTCCCACAGCGGACCCGTCAGTCCTGACTCGCGGAGGTGCTGCACGAGCACCCCGTCGACGCGCAGCCGATCCGCGGCGAGCGCTGAGTCAGAACCCCTCATGCCCTTAGGTATGTCGTTTGGATTCATTTAGCCCACGCGCCCAGCCGAGATTCACCCGATCGGCACACTGGCGGCGGCTATTTCCTTCCGCAGACGCCCTAGTGCACGGTGCTGAGCGACCCGGACGGCACCCGGCGTGGACCCCACGGCCTCGGCGGTCTCCTCAGCGGACAGACCCACCACCACACGCAGCACGAGGATTTCGCGCTGCTTCTCCGGCAGCACCCGCAGCAACTCGCCCATGGCACCGTTCAGCTCGACCTGGAGGGCGAAATCCTCCGGGCCGGTCCCCCGCGAAGGTTGATCCGGCACCTCGGCCATCGGCTCCGCACGGTTACGAGCCAGCGCCCGGTGCGCGTCGGCGACCTTGTGCGCCGCGATGCCGTAGACGAACGCCAGGAAGGGCCTGCCCTGCTCCCGGTAGTTCGGCAACGCCGTCAGGACGGCCAGACAGACGTCCTGCGCCACGTCGTCCGCGGTTGTCGCGGAACGCCCCACCCGTGCGCGACAGTACTTCACCACCAGCGGGCGCAGGTAGCGAAGTAGCTGGTCAGTGGCCCTCTGGTCGCCATGCACAGCCAGGTTGACCAGTTCCGCGGATAAAGCCGAACTCTCCATCCGAAGTGTCCCCTCTTTGACTTCCCGGAGAGGAGACGTGCCACATGTCACTCCTTATGCGGAAAGTAGGGAGAAACTTCAAACGTCACCCGTTCGGAGCAACCATCAGCGGTTGGTAATAGGCGTGGAGCAACCACTCCGCGTAACCGAAACCAGCGCGTTCCACCAATTCGGTGATTTCGTGACGAGTAATCGCCCAATACCGTGCCTTGCCCACCACAACGCGCCAGGAGTCGGCCTCGTGCAGCTGGAACATCTCCAGCTCGTACTGGTCGCCATCCCAGTGCCAGAGCTGGAACCACACGACACGACCTGGGCCAACGGACGGTGGCGTCGACAACGGCCGTTCGCGGCGAATCGCGTCGTAGTCGCGCGTCGAGAGAATGAGCCGGCCACCGGGCCTCAACACCCGCCGCATCTCTCGCAACGCCGCGAGGACGTCCTCAGCGGTCAGCAGGTGCGGCAACGCGTTGTCCGCGGCGAGCACGACGTCGAACGAGTCATCAGCGAACGGCAACGCACGCATGTCCGCCGCGAACGCAGATAACGACACCCCACGCGCAGAGGCCTCCACAACGGCCCGAGAAGCCGCCTTAGGACTCAGATCCGCCCCAACGACCGAATAGCCGCGCATTGCCAGACCGATCGCCTGCGTGCCGATGCCACACGCGCAGTCCAGAACGCGCGCACCAGGTGGAATGAACTCCGAGAGCTGCGAGGCCTGCCGGGCCATCGACGCGTCCCAGTCCGGGAACATCAGGTCGTACGACCCCGCCAGCCCGTCGTAGAACGCCCCGGTCAAATCAGCTCCTCGACCCCCACGGACGACCGCAGCTTCGCCAGCGCCCGGTGCTGAGCCACCCGGACGGCACCCGGCGTCGACCCGACCGCCTCGGCCGTCTCCTCCGCCGACAACCCGACCACGACGCGCAACAGCAAGATCTCGCGCTGCTTGTCCGGCAGGCTCCCCAGCAACTGACCCAGCCGCTTCGAGAGCGACCCGAGCAGCGCGTTCTCCTCCGGATCGACGGTCAGCGACGGCCCGTCCGGCACCTCGGCGACGGGCTCGGACCGGTTGCGCGCCGACACCCGGTGGGCGTCCGCGACCTTGTGCGCGGCGATGCCGTACACGAACGCCAGGAACGGCCGGCCCTGGTCGCGGTAGGCGGGCAACGCCGTCAGCACCGCCAGGCACACCTCCTGCGCCACGTCGTCCGCCGAGGCGTACGCGCGCTCGTTGCGGCCGACGCGCGCACGGCAGTACCGGGACACGAGCGGACGCACGGACGCCAGCAGCCGATCGACGGCACGCCGATCACCCGCGACAGCCTCGTTGACGAGCGAGGCCAGCAGGTCGGAACTCTCCATGGCGTTGGTCCCTACTTTGGCAGCGGAGCCATCATCTTTCGCCGCGAAGTCGTTTGGGACCAGTCATCGGGACCAGAAAAATCCCGAGTGCAAACCCCAATGATCGGGCACTGTCAGGCGGTACGACGGGCCAGTACGTGCAGTCGAGCGGCCACATCTCTCAGCGGAGACCGTGTGGCAGCAGCCAGTTCCAGCTCGGCGAGCGCGTCGGCAGCACCCGGATTCGCGTCCAGCACCACGCCGGGCACGAGGTCCGAGACGATGCCATGACCTTGCAGGAGCTCGACAGAAAGCCCCGCCTCCAGGACCAGCTTCTCAAGTCCTGGAACGTCGAACCTACGTTGCAACGGATCGCGCGTGCCCGCAAGCTGACCCGCGTCGTCGTCCAGCAGCCGCCGGGCGTCCACGATCCGGCCCGCGATGGCCCGGTGCAGGATCGCCGCGAACCGGTTCGCCACCAGCACCGACACCGCCCCGCCCGGCGCCACGGCCGCGGCCAGCGAGATCAGCGCGGCAGGGGCGTCGTCGACGACCTCCAGCACACCGTGTGCGAGCACCAGATCGGCCTCACCAGCGGGAACGCCGAGATGGTCGGTGTCGCCCTGGACCGCGTTGATCGTCACCCCGGCCTCACGCGCACGGGTGTTCAACGTGGCCAGCGCGTTCGGCGACGGCTCGACGACCGTGACCGCGCAGCCCGTCGCGGCGAGGGGTACGGCCCAGACGCCGCTGCCACCGCCCACGTCGAGGACGCGCGGGGGTTCGCCACCCCGGCGCGTGCGTGCGGCGGCCAATTCGGCGTCGAGCACCCTGTGTACGGCGTCCGGTCGCATGGCACACAGAGTAGGAGACCCTAGAGTAGGTCTGTGCATACGGTGTCCGTGCTCAGCCTCAAGGGAGGCGTCGGCAAGACGACGGTGGTCCTCGGCCTCGCCTCGGCCGCGCTCCGTCGTGGCGTCCGCACGCTGGTGATCGACCTAGACCCGCAGTGCAACGCCACGTCGACGCTGGAGCCAGAGGAGTCCAAGGCCAGCATCTACGACGTCCTGCAGGACCCGTCCGAGGAGAACCTCGAGCAGGCGATCCGCCCGAGCAGGTGGGGCGACGGCATCGACGTGCTGTCCGGGTCCGAGGACGCCGAGCTGCTCAACCACCCGGATCCGAACGAGGGCAGGCTGCACCGGCTGAAAGACGCGTTGCGCACGTTGCGGGACATGTACGACGAGTTCCCGTACCACCTCGTGCTGCTCGACTGCCCGCCGTCGCTGGGCCAGCTGACCCGCTCGGCACTGGTGGCCGCGGACCGCGCGCTGCTGGTCACCGAGCCGACGATGTTCGCGGTCGCGGGCGTGCAGCGGGCGTTCGAGGCGGTGCAGAACGAGCGCGAGATCAACAACGCCGACCTGCAGCCGTTGGGCGTGGTGGTGAACCGGGTGCGGCCGCGGTCGCACGAGCACCAGTTCCGCATCGAGGAGCTGCGCGACATCTTCGGCCCGCTGGTGATGCCGGTGGCGCTGCCGGACCGTCTCGCCGTGCAGCAGGCTCAGGGCGCGTGCATGCCGATCCACGAGTGGGGCACGCCGGGCGCGCGTGAGGTGGCGCTGGCGTTCAACCTGCTGCTGGCCCGCATCCAGCGCATCTCCCGCAGCCGCCGCCGCGCGGTGCACCACGACTTCGACGACGACGAGATCCAAGAGGCGGTGGATGCCTGAGGGCGACACCGTCTTCCTGGCCGGGCACCGCATGCACGAGGCCCTGGCCGGCAAGACGCTGCGGCGCGGTGAGCTGCGCCACCCTCGGCTGGCCGCGCTCGACCTGGCAGGGCTCGACGTGCTGGGCGTGCGCACCTACGGCAAGCACATGTTCACGCACTTCTCCGACGGGAACAGCCTGCGCAGCCACTTCCGGATGGACGGCGCATGGCACCTCTACCGGCCGGGTGAACGCTGGCGTCGTCCCGCGCATCAGGCCCGCGCGGTCTTCGAGGTGGACGACCGGCAGGCGATCGGGTTCGCGCTGCACGACCTGGAGTTCGTGCCGACGTCCCGAGAAGATGAGCTGATTTCGCATCTCGGGCCTGACTTGCTTTCCCCTGACTTCGACGCCGCTGAGGCCGTTCAGCGGTTGACCGCGGATCCTTCCCGTCCTATTGGCCTCGCATTGTTGGATCAGCGGATCATGGCCGGCGTCGGCAATCTCTACCGCGCGGAAGTTTGTTTCCTGTTGCGGGTTCTGCCGACGGCACCTGTGTCATCTGTGGACGCGTCACGTGCGGTTGCTTTGTCGCGCAAGCTGTTGCAGGCGAACCAGTGGCGGCCCGAACAGATCACGACTTCTGATCCGCGAGTCAAGAACTACGTTTTCGAGCGCACGGGCAAACCCTGTTTGCGTTGCGGCACAAGGGTCCGATCGGGCGAGTTCGAGACAAGATTTGTGTACTTCTGCCCAAAATGCCAGTCCGGTTGAACCGAGGCGGTCTCCTGCCCGTGTCCTCCGACATGGCGGTAAATCTGGATGCGCTGCGCCCCGGCTTCACCGACGACCCGTACGCGGTGCTGAAGAGCCTGCGCGAAGCAGGCCCCGTGCACCGGGTCGAGTCCTCCGGCGTACCGATGTGGCTCGTGACCCGCTACCCCGACGTGCGTGCCGCGTTGGACAACCCGCTGCTGTCCTCGCACGGCTCCGCGCTCGCCGAGCCGCTGCGCGGTCATCCGCACTTCGCGTCCTGGTGGTTCGGCGACCTGTCGGACCACATGATGACCAGCGACGCCCCCGACCACACCCGGCTGCGACGCGCGGTGTCGAGCGAGCTCACGACGCGCCGCATCGCCGCTCTGCGCCCGCGTGTCGAGGCGCTGGCGGCGTCGCTGGCCGACAGCTTCGCGGAGGGTGGCTGCGACCTGATCGCGGACTTCGCGGCGCCACTGCCGATCACCGTGCTAATGGAACTCCTCGGCGTTCCTGCCGTCGACCAGGAGAACTTCCGGTACTGGGCGGACGTGGTCACCGGGCTGGCCGACGGCGACGCGTCCTCGGCCCGTGAAGAGGCGTCCGGCTACCTGCGCGACCTCGTGGCGCACAAGCGGACGTCCGGCGACGACGACCTGATCGGGGCCCTGGCACGCGCCAAGGGCGAGGCCGCGCTGACCGACCGCGAACTGGCCTCGCTGGCGTTCCTGCTGCTCGTGGCCGGCTACACGACCGCCGTCGACCTCGTCGGCAACGGCACGCTGGCGTTGCTGCGCCACCCCGAGCAACTGGAACTGCTGCAACGCTCGTCGTCACTGCTGCCCGGCGCCATCGAGGAGTTCCTGCGCTTCGACGGCCCGACCTCGCACCTGCTTCGGTTCGCCGCCGGGCCGGTGACGATCGGCGGCGCACAAATCCCGGCCGGTGACGTCGTGCTGCTGTCGCTGGCCTCGGCCGAGCACGACAGCGCGCGCTACCCGCGGGCCGACCAGCTCAACATCGAGCGGGCCGACCGGCAGCACCTGGCGTTCGGGCACGGCATGCACTTCTGCCTCGGGGCCCCGCTGGCCCGGCTGGAGGGCGAGGTGGCGTTCCGCACGCTGCTGGGGCGGTGCGCGGGGCTCTCACTGGACGCGTCGCGGCCGCTGGAGTGGCGGGTGTCGCTCGGCAGCCGCGGGCTGCGGGGGCTGCCGGTGACGTTCCGGACCAAGCCGGCGATGCCGCTGGACGAGCAGGCGACGATCAAGGTGCCCAAGCCGCTCTAGCCGCGGTGCTCCAGCTCGAACAGGACCCGGCGCCGGACTGTCTGCGTGAGGTAGGCGACTGACCGCCTGCGCGCCCACCCTGAGCTGCCGTTATAGGGTGGGCGCGTGGTCTACAAGCAGGTGGTTCGCAGGGCGTTGTTCGGAATGCACGGCGGCGACGCGGAGCGGGTCCACGAGACCACGCTCAACGTCATGGCGAAGCTGAGCCCGCTGGCGAAGTTCGCGCGCAACCAGAACAACCCGCGCACCGTGTTCGGCGTCCGCTTCCCCAACCCGGTCGGGCTCGCGGCCGGGCTGGACAAGGACGGCCGCGCGCTGCCCGCCTGGGCCGCGCTGGGGTTCGGGTTCGTCGAGGTCGGCACGGTCACGTGGCACGCGCAGCCGGGCAACCCGAAGCCGCGCCTGTTCCGGCTCCGCGAGGACGAGGCGATCATCAACCGGATGGGCTTCAACAACGCCGGTGCGCAAGCGCTCGCGGCCAAGCTCGACAAGACCGCCCTGAAAGCGCCCCTGGGCATCAGCCTCGGCAAGTCCAAGATCACTGCGGTCGAGGACGCCGTCCAGGACTACCTGAACTCGCTCACCGCGCTGCAGAACCACGGCGACTACTACGCGATCAACGTCAGCTCACCGAACACGCCGGGCCTGCGGAGCCTCCAGGACAAGGGTGCGCTCACCGAACTCGTGCAGACCCTCACGCGGGCCACCGACAAGCCGATGCTGGTCAAGATCGCGCCGGACCTCACCGACGACGCGATCGAAGAGGTCATCCAGGTGTGCGTGGACAACGGCATCAAGGGCCTCATCGCCACGAACACCACACTCAGCCGTGAGGGCCTCACGAGCGCCCACCGGACCGAAACCGGCGGGCTCAGCGGCAAGCCCCTCACCCAGCGCGCGAACGAGGTCGTCCGGTTCATCACCAAGAACAGCGAGTTGCCGGTCATCGGGGTCGGCGGCATCGCGACCGCGGACGACGCCAAGCGCATGATCGACGCCGGCGCGAGCCTCGTGCAGATCTACACCGGCTTCATCTACGAGGGTCCGGGGCTGGTCTCCCGCATCAACCGGGCCCTGTCAAGTGGGCACTGAGGTGAGCGTGCGTTCGACGTGTTCCCAGCGGCCGACCGGACGGTAGCCGCGCAGCACGGTCAGCAGTGAGCGCAGCACGGCCACGAAGTCGACGAACACGATCACCATCAGCAGCGGGTAGGCGAACGGCGCCAACGCGAGCAACGGCGCCTTGGCACGCCACGGTTCGGTCAGGTCGCCGATGATGGTGAAGAACGCGACGCCCGTGTAGACGGCACACAGCAGGAGGACGCCGGTGAACCAGCCGGTTTGGAACGTTGCGCTGACGACGACGTAGATGAAGACGGGCTCGAACAGCACGAGCACCTCCCCTGCCGCCGTGTAGGGCAGGTGCAGCCACGAGAGAAGGCGCGAGCAGGACGTGCCGAAGAAGAGCGAGCGGTGTTTGTAGAACGCTTGCAGGCGCCCGAATTTCCAGCGGAACCGTTGCCGCAGCAGGCCGTGCAGTGACGGCACGGCCTGGGTGTAGGCGATGGCGTCGGCCGCGAAGATGATGCGCCAGTCGAAGTTGCCGCGCACCGAAAGGATCTTCATCGAGAAGTCGATGTCCTCGGTCATCGTGTCGGTGTCGAAGTAACCGCATGCGCGCACGACCGAGGTGCGGAACATCGAACCGACGCCGCCGATCACGTACTCGCAGTTGAACACCGTGTACCCCTGCTTCAACCGGTGCACCACCGCGTACTCCAGCCGCTGCACCCACCCCAGCACGCCGCGCTGGTCGCGGATCTTCACGTTGGCCGCGGCGGCGAGCACCACCGGGTCCGCGAAGTGCGCGACCATCCGCGAGACCGCGGTCGTGGACAACGCCGAGTCCGCGTCCAGCACCATCACGAGACCGTCGCCGACGAGACGCATGCCGGTGTTGATCGCCTCCGCCTTGCCCGCGTTCGGTTGCGAGACAACACGAACGCGCGACCCGAAGCCCTCCAGCACGGCGACCGTGCCGTCAACGGAGCCGTCGTCGACGACGATCACGGACACGTCGGGGTAGTCACTGTCCAAAACGGACTGCACGGCCTGGGCGACGCACAGCTCTTCGTTGTAGGCAGGGATCACCACCCAGACCCTTGGCGCGTAAGGCAACGGGCGTGCGCGACGCAGGGACAGGTCGTAGAGATCAGCCGCCACCAGGACGACGCACACCCGCACCACGCCGATCATCGCCAGTGGCACCATGAGCCACACCAACGAGTTCATCGGCGGTGGCGGAGCAGCAGGATGCGGGACGCGACCAGACTTCCCGCGATGATGGCGCAGGCCGAGAACAACACCACGTAGTACGCGGCGACCATGACGGAACTCCCTCCGTGGACCGGAAGCAGGATCGGTCCGAAGTGGAGGGATGAAAACCACACAAAGGTGTAAAGACTAGTTACGCCGCGCAGCCCTGAGCCAGCGCATCACCGGGTGCAGGATCACGACGAGCAGCGAGCCCCACACCATGCCGCCCATCGACAGGTCGCCGATCTCGATGGTCAGGTCGCCGACGCCGGCCACCAGTGCCGCGCCGCCCACCATCGCGTTCGCCGGGTTCGTCAGGTCGACGCCGCGGTCCATCCAGATCCGCACGCCGATGAGCACGATCAGGCCGTAGAGCACCAACGTGCACCCGCCCAGCACACCGGCCGGGATGGTGCCGAACAGCGCGATGGCCTTCGGGGAGAACGCGAGAGCAGCGGCGAACACGCCGGCGAACGCGAACGCCGCGGTGCTGTAGACGCGCGTCACGGCCATGACACCGATGTTCTCGGAGTACGTCGTCGTCCCGACACCACCGCCGAGCCCGGACAACGCGGTCGACAGCCCGTTGGCGATGATCGCGTCACCGGCGCTGCCGTCCAGGTTGCGGCCCGTCAGCGCGGCGACGGCCTTCACGTGGCCCACGACCTCGGCCACGAGGACGATCACCACCGGCAGCATCAGCAGCACCACGGACGGCCGGAGCTCGGGCTGGTGCAGCTGCGGCAGGCCCACCCACGCCGCGTCGCGCAGCGCCTGGATCTGGGCGGACGGGACGGCGCCGAACACCAGACCGCCCACCCACACCCCCACGAAGCCCACCAGGATCGAGAACCGGTAGAGCAACCCCCGACCCAGCACGCCGGCCAAGAGGATCACCACGGTCGTTATGGCGGCCAGCAACGGCTGCCTGGCGAAGTTCGAGGTGGCCTGGTGCGAGAGGTTCAAGCCGATGATGATCACGACGGCGCCGGTGACGACCGGCGGCATGACCGACTCCAGCAGCCGGACGCCGAGCGCCTTGACCGCGATGCCGACGACGATCACCAGCAGGCCCGCGGCGACCACCCCACCGAGCTGGGCGGGGATGCCCTGCTCGCGGGCGGCCACGAGAGGCGCGACGAACGCGAAGGACGAGCCCAGGTAGCTCGGGACCCGGTTCTTGGTGATCACCAGGAACAGCAGCGTGCCCAGACCGGAGAACAGCAGAGTGGTGGCGACGGGCAGACCGGTGGCGGTGGGTACGAGCACCGTCGCGCCGAACATGGCGACCAGGTGCTGCACTCCGAACCCGATGGTGAGCGGCCAGCTCACCCGTTCTTCTGGCGCTACGGTTTCACTGTCGGTGATCCGACCGTCCCCGTGCACGGTCCACAACGCCAACGCACTGCCTCCCGGCAACCCAGCCGGACTTCCCGCAGACCGGCCCCGGAATCCTGCCACGCCATGTAGTGGCTACGGCTAGATAACGGTCTGATAATCACACGATTGCCCTAAAGATCCCAGAGAGACTCGCCGAATAGGCGCATGCGATTACCAAGCGTCACAGTCAGTACGCTGAATAGCCTGACACGTCTCGCATCGCAGACGCGAGGCCGGCCATGTGGTCGGTGGCGTCGTCGAGCACCTCGCGCGGATCCTGGAACGCCGTGCTCGCCGCCAGCGCCTGTCCGGCGGCCGCCACCAGCGAACAGTAGCGGTCCACGCCGTCCGCCAGTTGGATCCTGAGCACGCGCACGCCCTCGACCAACGGCGCGCGCTCCAGCGGCGGTGCGGTGTTCCTGGCGCGTTCGACGGCCTGGAGCTGCGCGGAGACCGAGCGGATGGCCGCAGAGGCCTCCTGGGCGGTCTGCCGGGCGTGCTGGACGGACTCGGTCGGCATCGACGTGAGCATCGGCGAGTCGAGCTGACGCAGCAGCTCGTGCATCGCGTCCTCGGCCCCGTGGAGCTTCTCCATCGGGACGCGGGCGGCGGAGATGTGCGCGGGCAACGGCGGCCGCACGTCCGGCGGTGGAGTCAGCTCCAGCCGCTGCCTGGCCGCCTTGAGGGCGCTCAGCTTGAACCCGCTGCGCACGGCGAGCAGGCCGGGCACGGCGGCACCGATCGTGCCGGTGACCGCGGCCCACGTGCCGAGCACGCCGGTGAAGCCGAACACCGCCAGGGTGCCGAAGATCGTGATGAGCGCCAGCCAGAACGTCAGCACGGCGTTGGTGCGCTTGCGCTTGCGTTCGAGCTTGGCGCGCGGGTCGTTCCACTTCTGCAGGCGGTACCGCGCCTGTTCGGCCAGCGGGTGGCCCTGGAGCGACACACCCAACTCGTTGACGACCTTGCGGACGATCTCGTTGTTGGGACGGTTTCTCCAGGGCTCCATGATCACCTGCTGACTCCTTCTGCAGGAAGCACCGCGCCCGATCAGTGCTGGGCGGGCGGGACCTGCTGCTGCGTGGTCTTCTGCTCCTGCTGGACGCGCTGCGCGATCTCGGCCTGGATCTGCGCGGCCGCGCTGTTGCCCGCGGTGACCTGCTGCGGGGTGCTCGCGGCGCCACCGTGCATGGACGCGCGGATCTGCTCCAGTCGCGACGACCCCGCGAGCTGGGTGGTCGAGGCCTGCACCTCGAGCATCCGGCCCTGCACGGAGTTCTGCGCGAGCTCGGCGGACCCGAGCGCGGTCGAGTAGCGCTTCTCGATCTTGTCGCGAACCTCTTCCAGCGACGGCACGTTGCCCGGCGCGGCGAGCTCGCTCATCTGGTTCAGCGACGCGGAGACCTGCTCCTGCATCTTCGCCTGCTCCAGCTGGCTGAGGAGCTTGGTGCGCTCCGCCAGCTTCTGCTGCAGCATCATCGAGTTGCGCTCGACCGCCTGCTTGGCCTGTGCGGCGGCCTGCAGCGACTGGTCGTGCAGCGTCTTGAGGTCTTCGATGCCCTGCTCGGCGGTGACGAGCTGGGTCGCGAAGCCCTGCGCGGCGTTCTCGAACTGCGACGCCTTCTGCTCGTCGCCCTTCGAGCGCGCCTCGTCGGCGAGCACGAGCGCCTGACGGGCGGAGGCCTGCAGCTTCTCGACGTCGCCGAGCTGCCGGTTCAGCTTCATCTCCAGCTGCCGCTGGTTGCCGATCACGGCTGCCGCCTGCTGAGAAAGCGCCTGGTGCTGACGCTGCGCCTCCTCGATGGCCTGCTGGATCTGCACCTTCGGGTCAGCGTGCTCGTCGATCTTCGACGAGAACGAAGCCATGAGGTACTTCCAGAACTTCACGAACGGACTGGCCATCTCCTACGCCTGCCTTCTCGGTGCCGGTGTTGGATCCATCGTCTCAATTGTGCGTCGGCGGTTCCACCAACCTGGGGAGATATCCGGGAAGACCCCGACCCACCCCCGGGACTTTGGAGTGAAACGCCTGACGGCGCCCAATCCTGCCCGCACCCGCGTCCCCAGACGCGGTGACCCAACGTGCTGATGCCAAGCCGTTGCCTGCCGTTCAGCGTGCTGGCGTCGTTGCCTGATGAACGTACGAATGGGCAGTCTTGTTGCAGACCGTCACGTGGCGGGCACCACAGCTCACCCGAATGCAGGCGACCCCGCACGCCTGGTGGCGTACGGGGTCGGAACGACATGGGTCATCAAGCCGCGACGACTGCTTTGGGCTTCTCGCCGATCTTGCTCGTGAGCCTGTGACTGAGCATCGGCTGCAGCCGCAGGTCGGACAGGTCGTCCGAAAGCGTGGTCGGCAGCACGCGGCCGCCCTCCAGCTTCCCGCGATCCGATCGCCCGTCCGGGACGGTGTCAGGAACCGTGTCCGGCGTCTGCGAGACGGCGCCGATGTCGGAGGCGACGTGGTGCAGCAGTTCGGACAGCGGCAGTTCTAACGCGTCACAAATGGCCGCGAGGAGCTCGCTGGACGCCTCTTTGCGGCCGCGCTCCACCTCGGACAGGTACCCCAGGCTCACGCGGGCGGTCCGAGAGACCTCGCGCAGCGTGCGGCGTTGGTTGGTGCGGGCATGGCGAAGTCGATCACCGATCGCCTCGCGTAGCAGCACGGTCATCGCGCGCCTCCTTCCGGCCGGCCGTGTCCCTACGTTACCGATCGACACCGACAACGGGCAGTGACTTCCGAACACGTCCGCCAAGGGCGAACGAACGCCGAGTCATCGTTTGTTCCCGTCCCCGGTCATCAGCAGGTATTCCGACAGCAGGACCAGCGCTTTTTCCACGGCTGTGAAACGCACCGCTTTTCTGTCGCCACTCACCGTGATTGTCCGCACTGTGGACACTCCAGGCCCGCTCAAGCCGATGTGGACCGTTCCTGGAGCGACTCCGTCCTGCGGATCGGGGCCGGCGACCCCGGTGAGTCCGATCCCCCAGTCCGATTTGCACCGGTTCCGGGCTCCCTCGGCCAGTTGGATCGCAACGTCGGGGTGCACGGCGCCGTGCTCGTCGAGCAACTGCTGATCCACGCCGGCGAGCTCGTGCTTGAGCTCGGTGGCGTAGACGATCAACCCACCGCGGACCACGGCACTCGCCCCCGGTGTGTCAACGATCGTCGCGCACAGCAGACCCGCGGTCAGCGACTCGGCCGTGGCGACGGTTTGGTGCCTCGCTTTGAGCAGCTCGACGACGTTGGTCATGCGACGGCGCGACCTGCCCTTGCCTTCAACTTGAACGCTCGGATGACGTAGTCGATTCCCGTGACGATCGTGAGGACCAGCGCGGCGGCCATGATCACCCACGCGATGACCGCGATCACGTCGTTCTGCGGGAGCAGGAACAGCCCGATGGCGATGACCTGGGCCAGCGTCTTGGCCTTGCCGCCGCGGCTGGCCGGGATCACGCCGTAGCGGATCACCCAGAACCGCAGCAGCGTCACGCCCACCTCGCGCACGGCGATGACGATCGTGATCCACCACGGCAGCACGTCGAGAATGCTCAGCCCGACCAGAGCGGACCCGGTCAGCGCCTTGTCCGCGATCGGGTCGGCGATCTTGCCGAAGTCGGTGATCAGCCCGTGCTTGCGGGCGAGCGTGCCGTCGATGTGGTCGGTGAAGCTCGCGACGGCGAAGATCCCGAACGCGATGAGCCGCCACGTGGTGTCGAAGCCGCCCGCCGCGAACAGTGAGAGCAGGAAGACCGGAACCAGTGCCATCCGCGCCATCGTGAGGATGTTGGCGACGTTGAGCAGCGGGACCTTCCTGGCCTCCGTCATGTCCCCAGCACCTCTACGACCTCGACCACGAGGTCAACGCCCTCGGAGTCCACGACACGGCACCGCACGAGGTCGCCGCGCTTGAGGTCCTCGCCCTCGAGCACGATGCACTCGCCGTCGACCTCGGGCGCCTGGTGCTCGGCCCGGCCGACGCAGTCGCTCTCCTCGTCCTCCTCGTGCTCGATGAGCACGACGACCTCGGTGCCGACCCGGTCCTCGGCGCGCTGGCTGGTCAGCTCCTCGACGAGGTTGCCGATGCGCTGGACCCGTTCCGCGATGGTGTCCGTGTCGAGCTTGCCGTCGAGGTTCTCGGCCTCGGTGCCGTCCTCGTCGGAGTACCCGAAGATGCCGACCGCGTCGAGCCGCGCCTCGGTCAGGAACCGCTCGAGCTCCTGCAGGTCCGCCTCGGTCTCGCCGGGGAAGCCCACGATGAAGTTGCTGCGGATGCCGGCCTCGGGCGCGTGCTCGCGGATCTGCCACACGAGCTTGAGGAAGCTGTCGGTGTCTCCGAACCGGCGCATGCGGCGCAGCACGTTCTCGCTGGAGTGCTGGAACGACATGTCGAAGTAGTTCGCGACCTTCTCGGTCTTCGCGATGGCGGCGACCAGCGACGGCTTGGTCTCCGCGGGCTGCAGGTAGCTGACCCGCACGCGCTCGACGCCCGGGATGGACGCCAGCCGCGGCAGCAGCTGTTCGAGGGCACCCTGCTCGCGCGGCAGGTCCTTGCCGTAGCTGGTGCTGTTCTCACTGACGAGGAACAGCTCCTTGACGCCGTTCTCCGCCAGCCACATGGCCTCGGAGACGATCTCGTCGGGGAGCCGCGACACGAACGCGCCGCGGAAGCTCGGGATGGCGCAGAAGCTGCACCGGCGGTCGCACCCGCTCGCGATCTTCAACGGCGCGACGGGGGCGTCGTCGAGCCTGCGGCGCTGGACCTTGGTGGGGCCCCAGCCGTGGCCGGGCACCTGAACGCCGTCCTTCGCTTCCTGGCGCTTGACCGGCGTGATGGGCAGCAGCGTGCGGCGGTCCACCGGCACGTGCGACTCGACCGGCGTGCCGTGCAGCACGTCGTTGAGGCGCTCGGCGAGGTCGTTGTACTGGTCGAAGCCCAGGACCGCGGCCGCCTCCGGGAGACTGTCCGCGAGCTCCTTGCCGTACCTCTCGGCCATGCAGCCGACCGCCACGACCTTGGCCCCGGTGTCGGACGCCGCGAGCAGCGTGTCGACCGAGTCCTTCTTGGCCTGCTCGACGAAGCCGCACGTGTTGACGACGACGACGTCCGCTTCGGCGCCCTCGTCCACCAGCTCCCAGCCGCCTTCGCCGAGGCGTCCGGCGAGTTCCTCGGAGTCGACCTCGTTGCGGGCGCAGCCCAGGGTCAGCAGCGACACGCGTCGCGGAGTGGTGGGAGAAGACACGGTGCTCAGAGTAACCGGCCCAGGATGCCAGCCCGGAATCGTGCCCACCTCATACTTGACGGTTGTGACCAGTGGGGTAGTCGTGCGGCGTGCCCGCACCAGCGACGTGCGCGCCATCAGGGCGTTGATCGACGGGTACGCGGGCAAGGTGCTGCTGGCCAAACCGCTGGTCACGCTGTACGAGGCGGTCCAGGAGTTCTGGGTCGCCGAGGAGGACGGCGAGCTGCTCGGCTGCGGGGCCCTGCACGTGATGTGGGAGGACCTGGCCGAGATCCGCAGCGTGGCCGTCTCCCCCATGGCGCTCGGCCGCGGTGTCGGCCACCGGATCGTGGCCCAGCTCATCGCGACCGCCAAGGAGCTGCAGCTCAAGCGCATCTTCGTGCTCACGTTCGAGACGCGGTTCTTCGGCAAGCACGGGTTCGTGGAGATCGAGGGCACGCCGGTGAGCCCCGAGGTCTACGAGGAGATCATGCGATCGGTGGACGAGGGCGTCGCCGAGTTCCTCGACCTCAGCTACGTGAAGCCGAACACGCTCGGCAACAGCCGGATGCTCCTGGAGCTGTAACTCTTCGAGTAATTACTCGAAGAGTCTTGACTCAACGAACCGGGGCACGCCAGGATCAGCGGCGTGTCCGAATCGCTGACCGTCGACGAGCTCGCTGCCCGGATCGGCCTGCCCAGCAGCACCATTCGCATGTACCAGACGAAGGGTGTGCTGCACGCGCCGAGAAGGCAGGGACGCGTGGCGTACTACGACGCCTCGCACGTCGAGCGGTTGACGTTGGTGCAGCGGTTGCAGCAGCGGGGGTTCTCGCTGCCGGCGATCGCCGAGCTGATCTCGGCACGCGAAAAGGGCGAGTCGGTCGCCGCGGTTCTCGGCATGGGCGAGACCGAGGGGCCCGACGACTGGGTTCGGATCAAGGTGCGCGACATCAAGCACCTGATTCCGATGGGAGACGTCCAACCGCGACTCCTCCTCCGGGCTATGCGGTTGGGCTTGGTGCGGTGGAAGTACGGCTGGCCGCACGCGCGTCGCTGGGCACTCGAAGCGGGCGGCAGGCTCGCCGGCCTCAGGGTGCCCAGCGATGACGTCATGGACAGCTTCACCCGCCTGCGCACAGCGACCGATGCCATCGCGTCGGACTTCGTGCGGTTGTTCGAACGCGAGTTCTGGCCGGAACTGGCCCGCAAGGCAGGTGACGACAACCAACTGGAGAACGTGCGGGCGCTGCTGGTCGAGCTCACCTACACGGCGGAGACCGCGGTGGTGGGGACGCTGCGGGAGTCGATCCGGGACGCGGCCGAGGAGTTCGCGTCGCGGCACGGGTTGCTGCCCAGCGCCGACTTCCAGCCCGCGTGGGCCGAGCAGCCGTTGCCGCCGATCGCCGAGAACCTCGTCGATCCGGCCGGTGATCTGCCGACCGAGCAGGAGATCGAGTGCTTCCTGGCCAGAGGGGACGAAGATGAGTCTGGTCGCTGATCCCGCGTGGCACGCCCAAGTTCGTGACGAAGGCCTTGTCGTGTACGCGGGAGCTGATCTCGCGTACCTGATTCCTGACCTGCCCAGGGCGGTGGCCGTGGCGCTGGCGGGACTGTTCGAGCCAGTTTTGAGGGGAGTGGCTCGAACGGTCGACGAAAGCCGGTTGGGGGAACCGGTCCGCCGGCACGTGGCCCAGCTGAGGACCCTGGGCGCTCTCCGCCCGGCGGGGTTGCCCTCACCAGAACTGCCGCCTTCGGGGGTTGGCACGCGGTTCGTCGGTGGGGCGCCCGCCGGGCTGGTGGAGCGGTTGCCGCACAACGACGATCCGGACCTCCTGCTCGTCGTGCGGACGACCGGCACGCTGGTCGACCTGGTCGAGGTGGCGCGTTCGGTTCGGGTCCCGCACCTGTTGCTGGACCTCGCGTACCACCACACCGCCGCGATCGGGCCCTTCGTGGTGCCCGGTGCCGGCGCGTGCCTGGCGTGCCTCGCGGTGCGGGCGGGGCGGCGGTGGGGGGATCCGCCGCCTCCCCCGCATCCGGGAGCTGTCTCCTCGGATTTCCCGATTTCACTTGCGTTGCAGGCCATCCAGAACATCCTGGGCGGTTCGCTGGCGCTGCTCGACGCGGTCGTGACCGTGAACCTCGACGAGTTCACGACGACCCGCGAGAGCGTGCTGCCCGCCGCCGACTGCGAGATCTGCCCCGCGCTTCCGGTCGGGCGCGTGGAGTTGCCTTGGGGGGACCACCTTGACCACTGCAGTCCGGTTACCTGACCAGTTCTCACCTGGTGCGGCCGCCGCCAGCGCCGCGACGCCCACGTGTTGCTGTTGTTGTTGCTGTTGCGCGGTTTCCTCGGTGGGCGCGGCCGTGCACATCCCGGAAGCGCTGTACCAGGACACGAAAGAGCTGCCGAGGCCGCGCAGTGCCCTGGTCCTGCCCGCCGCGTTGTACCCGCTGCTCGTCGTCGTGCTGCCGTTCCTGACCATGGGCGCGGTCTTCGACCTGCACTGGGGCTGGTGGGCCGGCGGATTCGGGCTCGCACTGGCGTGGGCGCTGGCGGTCGGGGTGATCTCGAAGTCGCCCAAGCCGTTCGCGAGCGCACGGCGACTGCTGGGGTGGGGGCTGCTCTGGTGTCTCGAACCGATCGTCGTGCTGGCCGTGCTGGGGCCGATCGCCGGCATCTCGTACTTGACCTACGTGGCGCTGGGGGCCTACCTCCTCGGGGCTCTCGGACTCGGCTACTGGCTTTGGAAGCACTACCGGGGCAAGCTGTGAAGACCGTCGCGGAGGCGCTGGTCGAGCGCGCGGTCGGGTGGCGGCAGGGCGTGGTGTCGCAGCTGCATCCCGTGCCGCACAGTCTGTCCGATGTGGACGTCGAGGGCTGGGCCGCGGTACCGGAGCCGTTCGCCACGGGTGGCACTTCCGGTGGCACCACGAGGGTTGCGGCCATCGCGGAGGCATTGGAACGGCACGCTGCCGCGCGGTCACCGCTGGAGATCGTGACCGACGGGGAGTGCTGGCCGTTGGAGCACTTCAGCCTGCACACGGTCGAGCAACGCGTGCGTGGCGACTACCGCTACCGCAAGGGATACGTCGACACCCGGTACACGCGGGCGTGGACTTTGCCCGGCAACTCTCCGATCCGCGTGCCCGCCGGGCTCGTGGGCCTCGACGCGTCCTACGGGCTGCCGACGACGTCCTCGGGGCTGGCGGCTGGGCCGTCGACGACGAGCGCGTTGCTGAGGGCCACGCAGGAGCTGGTCGAGCGCGACGCGTTCACCACCACCTGGCTGCATTCCATTGCACCTCAACGGTTCGAGGCCGGCCTGCCGCACGGCGCGCAGGCGTTCGACCTCACACCCGCCTACAGCCCGCATCCGGTGATCGCGGTCGCCGGGTCGCTGCCGATCGCCGGTCGTGCGAGGCCGACACTGGGCCTCGCGTGCCGGGCGACCGTGGCGGAAGCGCTGCGGAAGGCCTACGAGGAGTGGGTGCAGGGCACGGTGTTCATCGAGGTGTGGCTGGCGCGCAACGGTTCTGAGCCCGTCGTCGACGTCACCGACTTCGACGAGCACGCCGTCTACTACGCGACGCGCCCTGACGAGTGGGACGCGCTGCCGTGGTTCGGCGGCATCGTGATGGACCCACCGCCGGACGCCGCCGGCCGTGGTGCCGTCGCCGAACTGACGGAGTTGGTGCACGCGCTGGACAGGCGCGGGATCCGGCTCGCGTACCGGGAGCTGACGACGCCGGAACTGTCGGCGGTCGGACTGCACTGCGTCCGCGTGCTGTCTCCCGACCTCGCGCCGCTGCACTCCGACCACCGCTGGCCCCACCTCGGCGGCCGCGCCCGTGAGCTGGCGTGGCGCTACCCGCACGCCTCGCCGGGCGTGTTCCCCAATCCCGCACCGCATCCGCTGGGGTGACCGCGTGTTCAACGACTTCTGGGCCGCCAGCCGGTTCTCGCCTCTACATCAGCGCCGGCTCGGTGAGCGGCTGCGCGACTTCCGGCCGCAGCCACCGCTGATCGACCCCCTGGAACTGCCTTCCGCACCGGTCGCGCTGCCCAAGCCGTCCGACCGGCTGCAGAAGCTGTTCCAGGCTCGCCGGAGCACCCGTGAGTTCGCTTCGAAACCGTTGACGGACAAGCAACTCGGGTTCGTGCTCGGCGCACTGGGCGACCAGAGCCACCCGTCGGCCGGCGGGCTGAACCCGTTGCGCTGCTACGCGTTCGTGAACGACCGCGCGGTCCGCTACGACATCGCCCGGCACGCTCTGCAGGACATCGGCCCGGCCCCTTCGGACCTGGCCTCGATCCTCGGCACGCCCGACGTGCCGCCACTCGCGATCGTGCTTGTGTTAAAAGACAACGAGTCGTTCGAGAAGTACGGCGAACGCGCCGGCCGCTTCGGTCTGATCGAGGTCGGCGCCGCCGCCCAGAGCATCTGCCTCCGTTTGGCGCAGCAGAACCTCGGCGGCTATCTGCTGGGCGGAGTAGCGGACAACGAGATGCTTCACTCCCTTGGGCTACCCCGCGAAATTCGCGTGGCCACGGCGATCGCCTGCGGTCACATCTCCAGGCACGTGATCACCTGACGTTCATCAGATCGTGTCTACCGAGGACAGTCGATCACCCGCTACAACTGGCGAGACCCTGCTCACACCCGAGGAGCTCGCCATGTCGAAGACCCTGCGTTCGGCATTCGTGGGTGCCGCCGCGTCCTTGGCCCTGATCTTCACAGGTGCCCCGGCCCAGGCCGTGGACATCCCGGCAGTCACCGACGACTACCTGTTCTCGAAGACCCTCAGCCAGTTCACAACACTGCGCGCACAACAGCCCTACGCGGGCCAGCTCGACTGGTCGTCCGACGGCTGCTCGTACTCGCCGGACAACCCCTTCGGCTTCAAGTTCCTGCCGGCGTGCGAGCGGCACGACTTCGGCTACCGCAACTACAAGCGGCAGTCGCGGTTCAGCGAGGCGAACCGGCTGCGCATCGACAACAACTTCAAGTCCGACATGTACAGGCAGTGCGGCAGCAACACCCCCTGCAAGTGGACCGCCGACCTGTACTACAAGGCGGTGCGCGAGTTCGGTGGCACCGCGTCGTCCACGGCCACGAGCATCCAGAAGGCCGGTCTGAACTAGATCGCCCAGAACTGTCAGACCTCCCGAGTACGTTGTGACGCAGGGGTTTCCCAGCTAGAGGGGAACCCCTGCATCAGCTTGGAAGAACGACACATGAGCCCAGGGGTGACCGACAGCCATATCCGCGGCCCAGTTCGCCGCCGTGCGCAAGTCCGTGAACTCAGAGCCTCGAGGCACTGCACGAAGTGGCCGCAGGCCCAGCAGGTCGAATGCGAGGCCAAGGCGCGACGCGATGCCGTGCGCAGCCCACCGGACTAGTCTGCCGCGGTGCCGACCACCGTCTGGGTTGTGAACGCCGTTCAACCCACCTCGACGTCTCCCGTGCCACCGTCCTCGGCGGAGCCGTCGACTGTGACCACTGTCGTGTCCACGGTGACATCGCCGCCGTCATCAACCGTTGACTTGTGGTTCGTAGGACCGGCACCGACAGACGTGTTCGCGGCCTGGGGGCAGTGGGGCGGCGCGTTGGGCAGCATCGCCGCCGTGGCCGTCGCGCTGGCGGTGCTCGAAGTCGACCGCCGCAGAAGAAAGCGCGATGAGCAGGACCGTCGTGTCGGCCGTGCCCGCACGGTCATCGCAACCGCCATTGAGCATCCCACCAAGGTTGGCGATGTCGTTGTCCCGCACCTCGGCGTGGAGATCGCCAACCACGGTCAGGAACCTGTGTTGGAGGTTGTGGTCGAAGCGATCGAGTTTGTGATCGCGAACGGCGCACCGAACCCGTTCTGGGTGCAGATCAAGGAGATAACCCCCAGACGGCAGCCAATCTCACTGGTCGATCCGGTGCTCGGAGCGGGAGGACGCGAGTTCTTCGAGAACGAAGACGTTGTACGCATGTGGAACGAGCTTCGCCACGGGCGTGCTCGTGTCCTGGTCACGATCACGTTTCTCGACACCGAAGGAAACCGATGGCGGCGGACGGGTAACGATGCTCCACAACAGATCAAAGGTCGAGACGCGGCCGCAGCGTGGACTCCCTCCTAGCTCGACGAGTGGACTGCAGCACCGCCAGCCGCGGCAACGGGTACGCCGTCGAGGCCCGCACGGCAGCACCCGGCTGTTTCGCCAACACCGCCTCGATGCGCCTCGTGGAACAGCGGGGTTCGCCGAACTCGACCGATTCGAGGAGTGGGGCGTCCACAAGTGGTTCTGGGTGTAGAGCCGTCAGTCCTCGTCGCCGTCGGCGGGGCCGCCTCCACGCATCAGGTAGACCACGTTCTCGAGCTCGTCCGGCTTGATCAGCACCTCACGTGCCTTCGAGCCCTCGGACGGCCCGACCACACCACGGGTCTCCAGCAGGTCCATGAGGCGCCCCGCCTTCGCGAACCCGACGCGGAGCTTGCGCTGCAGCATCGACGTCGAGCCGAACTGCGAGGTGACGATCAGCTCGGTCGCCTGCACCAGCAGTTCGAGGTCGTCGCCGATGTCGGCGTCGATCTCCTTCTTCTCGGCCGACTTCTGGGCCGTGACGCCGTCGGTGTACTCGGGCTGGGCCTGGTTCTTGGTGAACTCGACGATCGAGGAGATCTCCTCGTCGCCGACGAACGCGCCCTGGATGCGTACCGGCTTCGAGGCGCCCATCGGCAGGTACAGGGCGTCGCCCATGCCGATCAGCTTCTCGGCGCCGGGCTGGTCCAGGATGACCCGCGAGTCCGTCAACGAAGAAGTCGCGAAAGCCAGGCGCGACGGCACGTTCGTCTTGATCAGACCGGTGACGACGTCGACGGACGGGCGCTGTGTCGCCAGAACAAGGTGAATGCCCGCCGCACGCGCCTTCTGCGTGATGCGGACGATGGCGTCCTCGACGTCGCGGGGCGCGGTCATCATCAGGTCGGCCAGCTCGTCGACGATCGCCATGATGTACGGGTACGGCCGGTAGACGCGCTCGGAACCGGGCGGAGCGGTGATCTCGCCGGACTTCACCTTGCGGTTGAAGTCGTCGACGTGCCGCACCCGGTTGACCTGCATGTCCTGGTAGCGCTGCTCCATCTCCTCGACGAGCCACGCCAGCGCGGCCGCGGCCTTCTTCGGCTGGGTGATGATCGGCGTGATCAGGTGCGGGATGCCCTCGTACGGCGTCAGCTCGACCATCTTCGGGTCGATCAGGATCATCCGGACCTCGTCGGGCGTCGCGCGTGCCAGAAGCGACACGAGCATCGAGTTGACGAAGGACGACTTACCGGAACCCGTGGAGCCCGCGACCAGGAGGTGCGGCATCTTCGTCAGGTTCGCGGTGACCATGTGGCCCTCGATGTCCTTGCCGAGGCCGATCACCATCGGGTGCGTGTCCTTGACCGTGGACGACGCGCGCAGCACGTCGCCCAGGCGCACCATCTCGCGGTCGCTGTTCGGCACCTCGATGCCGACCGCGGACTTGCCGGGGATCGGGGCCAGGAGGCGCACGTTGTCCGTCGCCACGGCATACGCGATGTTCTTGGTCAGCGCGGTGATCTTCTCGACCTTCACGCCGGGACCGAGCTCGACCTCGTAGCGCGTGACCGTCGGGCCGCGGGTGAAGCCGGTGACCTGGGCGTCGATCGAGAACTGGTCCAGCACGCCGCTGATGGCCTCGATCATCAGGTCGTTGGCCTTGCTGCGGGTCTTCGGCGCGTCGCCGTCCTTGAGGACGTCCGGCGGCGGCAGCTGGTACTCGCCCTCCACCGCGCGCACGGCCATCGCCGGAGCGGCGGCCTTCTTGGGCTCCTTCACGGGCTTGGGAGCGGGCTCGGAAGGCTCCTCCAGCGGCAGTTCGGCCTGCGTCTCCTCCTCCACGGGCACAGCGGCCTGGCGACGGCGCGACGGGCGGCGCAGGCGAACCGGCTTCGGCTCCTCCTCCGCGGACTCCTCGTCGCCGGGAGCTTCTTCCTTCGACGCGCCGGGGTGCAGCAACGAACGGATGCGTTCGGGCGCCTGGCGGATCGGCGTGTGCGTCACGACCAGCAGGCCGTACCCGAAGATGAGGAACAGCAACGGCCCCGCGACCCACGGCGTGAGGCCCTGCGCCAGGAACCCGCCGGCGAGGTAACCGAGGGCGCCACCGGCGGTGCGGCGGTCGACCGGGTCCATCGGCAGGCCGCCGATGAGGTGGAACATGCCGAGCACGCCGATCATCAGCAGCAACGAGCCGATGATCAGTCGCGGCCGCGCGTCGGGTTTCGGGTCGGTGCGCATCAGCGTCACGCCGATGCCGAGCAGCACGACCGGCACGATCACCGCGGGGAACCCGACGGAGCTGCGCACCGCGACGTCGACCCACTGCCCGACCGGACCGCCCGCCTGCCACCACACACCGGCACCGGTGATGAACGCGAGCGCGATCAGCAACAGCCCGACGCCGTCCCGGCGATGTTCGGGATCGAGGTCTTTAGTACGGCTGACCGTCCGCACCAGGCTGCCGACACCACGGCCCAATGCGCCCCACACGGCGCTGATGGCGCCACCGCTCCTGCGTGGAGCGGGCTTTCTGGACGCGGTGGATCGCGCCCGCGGCTTGGCTGGTGCTTTGCCGCGTGACGTGGTCTTTCGTGAAGTCCCTGTACGCCCGGCCATGTGTATAAGGTAGTCCCTCGCGTCTCACCAGCCACGTTTGCAACCGGGACGCGTGCGAAAGCTCATGGTTCCCCGGAACCGGCATGGTGTCGTTCCGACACGCCGTACGCTGCCCCGCGTGTCCACACCGCTCTTCTGGCGCGTGCTCATGGCGATCGACCGGGGCTTCGTCGCGCTGACCGGCAAGCTCGAAGTGTCCGGCGACGTTCCACCAGAGCTGCTCGGCAAGCCGTTGCTGCTGGCCTCCAACCACATCGGCAACCTCGACCCGTTCGTGCTCATCGCGGCGTGCCGCAAGCTGGGCATCAACCCGCGCTTCATGCTCGCGGGCGGGTTGCTCGACGCGCCGATCATGGGGCCCGCGTTGAAGGCCTGCGGTCACCTGCGCGTCGACCGTGCGTCGGCGAACGTCGGCGAGGCCATGCACCGCGCGGTCGAGGCGTTGCAGAAGGGCGGCGACCCGATCGCCGTCTACCCCGAGGGCAAGATCACGCTGGACCCCGGCATGTGGCCCGAGCGCGGCAAGACCGGCGTCGCCCGCATGGCGCTGGGCGGCGGCATCCCGGTGATCCCGATCAGCCAGTGGGGCGCGCACGAGGCGGTGTACTGGGGCAACCTGCACGTTTCCGGCTGGCGGGACTTCCTGCCGTACCTGACGTCGTGGCTGTCCTCAGTCCGCAAGCGCCCTACGTTCAAGGTCCACTTCGGCAAGCCGGTCGAACTGTCCGACCTGAACGCCGACACGATGGGCGACGCCCGCCGCGCGCACGAGCGGATCATGAGCGCGATCACCGAGGGTTTGGTGCCGCTGCGTCTCGACGAGCCGGACGTGCCGAAGTTCCACGACCCGACCCGTCCGACGACCGGATCCTCCCCCTGGCGGCCCGCCTGATCGAGCAGGCGACGACCGTGATCAGCATGAGGAACGGCATGGGCCTGCCCGTGTAGAGGCTGATCGCGAAGTCCGCCGCCGGGATCGCCAGCGCCAGCGCGAAGGTGGTCACGTTCGCCGTGGGCAGTTTGATCTTCGGGTCCGCCCACGGCGTGCGACCCCACGGCTTGGCGACGCTGAGCCACGTCTGGAACGCGATGGCGCCGACCATCAGCCCGGTGCCGACCGGCATCCACCCGGTGACGCGGCCTTCCGTCGCGGCCTGGAGGTTGTCGCTCAGGATGAAGATGCCGATGTAGAGCTGACTGACCGTGATCCCGAACTTCGCGAGCACCCACCAGTGCCGGAACCACCCCCACGGCGTCGTGGCGCACAGTGCCATGCCGGTGAACGCGCTGGTGTTGGCCATGATCGCGAGCACCTGGTGGTCGAGGACCCTCGCCATCTTGAAGGCGTTGACGTCGCTCGTCTTCATGCCGTAGAGCACCAGCGCCAGCAACGCGACGGCCTGGCTGAGCCAGCCGACGGACGTGACGACGTGCAGCCACACCAACAAGGTTCGAGCGCGCTTCTGCATGACATGTAGCTTGCCTACGCATCAGGCCACGCACATCAGGGATCACCCTGAGCGGTTTCTAGGCCAGCTCGTGCAACCGCGCCCGCACTTCCGGCGTGAGCGGGTGGTCGTAGTCCTCGTAGATCGTCAATGCTTCCAGCAGGTGCGTGCGCGCGACATCGGGCTGACCCGCGCTCGCCTCCCCCAGGCCGTGCAACGCCTCCGCGAGGCTCTTGCGGTCACCGAGCACCCGCAGGAACGCCAGCGCGTGCCGGAACGAGTCGCGTGCGAGGACGCGGTCACCCAGCTTGTGCTGCGCCCAGCCGATCGCGACGAGCGCCATCGCCTTGCCGTGCACGGCGTCGTGCGAGTCCATCAGCTCGAACGCCCGTTGCGCGGCCGCCAGCGACGCGTCGTACTGGCCCGCCGAACGGAGGATGTCGCTCAGGAACAACCGGGTGCCGCCCTCGCCGAACCACGACCCCACCTCGGCGTGGCGGTCGAGGGCCTCGCCGAAGCGGTCCACGGCCAGGTCGAACTGGCGCAGGCCGCCGTACGCCATGCCCAGGCCGGTGAGGCTCCACGCGGCGCCGACGTGGTCGTCGATGTCGCGGCGGATCGACAGAGCGCGGTCGAAGAGCTCGAGGGCGTCGGCGAAGCGCTGGCCGCGGAAAGCCGCCAGACCCTGGCCGTGGATCGCCCAGGCGCGGGCGGCCTGGTTTCCGTCGCGGGCCGCGGTGCGTTCGGCGACGCGGTAGGTGCGGGTCCACTCGTCCAGGGCGCTGGAGACGATGAAGTAGTTCCACAGCGCGACGGGAATCTGCCAGGCCGTGGGCGAGTGTTCCTCCTCGGCCAGGCGCGAGACGGCCAGCAGGTTCGAGGACTCCGTGCGGCACCAGGTGAAGGCCTCGTCGTGCGAAGCGAAGTCCTGAGTGGACAGTGGCGGCAGCAGGAACGACGGGTGGTCCGGGGGCGCGATGACCGTGCCGGCGGCGTTCGCGGTGTCGAAGTACCACCGCAGCAGGCGTTTCACGGCCTCCGCGCGCCCGTCCGAGGACTCCTCGGTGGCGCTCAGCTCCGTGGCGTACAAGCGAAGCAGGTCGTGCAGGCGGAAGCGGCCGCGGGCGACCTCCTCCAGCATGTGGCCGCCGGCCAGCACGTCCACCAGGACTCGAGCCCGGGACACGGGCACGCCGGTCAGCGCGGCGACGGCGTTCAGGCTGATCTCGGCGCCCGGATGCAGTCCGATGAGCCGGAACATCCTCGCCGCGTCGGGCTTGAGGGCCAGGTACGACCACGAGAAGGCCGCGCGCACGGCCGTGTCCTCGTCGTCGCCGGTCGCCAGGACGTTGAGGCGGTCGCGTTCGTCGGCCAGGTCGTCGGCCAGATCGGCCAGCGTCAGGTGCGGGCGGGTGACGACGCGTTCGGCCGCGATCCGCACCGCCAGCGGCAGATGGCCGCACAGCTCGACGAGCTTGGCGGCAGCGGCGGGTTCGGCGGCGACGCGGTCCGGCCCCACCGCGGAGGTCAGCAACGCCAGCGCCTCGTCGCGGGTCAGGGTCGACAGCGTCACCGAGTGCGCGCCGTCGCGAGCCACCAGGCCGCCGAGGTGGTTGCGGGACGTCACCAGCACCATCGACGACGACCGGCCCGGCAGCAGCGGGCGCACCTGCTCGGCCAGCCGCGCGTTGTCGAGCAGCACCAGAACCCGTTTGCCGGCCAGCACACTCCGGTACAGCGCGGACTTCGCGGGCAGGTCGTCCGGGATGCGTTCGGCCGGAACGCCGAGGCTCTGCAGCAGCTGGTGCAGCGCGGCGGCGGGCTGCACGGGCGGCGACGACGCGTCGAACCCGCGCAGGTCGACGTGCAGCTGCCCGTCGGGGAACCGGGACGCCACCTGGTGCGCGAACCGGACGGCGAGCGCGGTCTTGCCGACGCCGCCGGTGCCGGTGATGGCGACCAGAACGGGCGAGTGGTCGTGCGGAACGACTTCGGCGAGCTTCGCGAGCTCCTTGGCACGGCCGGTGAAGTCGCGGATCTCGTGCGGCAGCTGGACGGGCACCAGGACGGGTGCCGCGGGCTCGGGCTGCGGGTCGTGGCGGCCGACGAGCAGTTGCTCGTGGAGCTGGCGGAGCTCGGGGCCGGGCTCGATGCCGAGCTCTTCGATGAGCAACCGGCGCAAGTCGGTGTAGACGGCCAATGCCTCCGCCTGCCTGCCTCCGCGATAGAGAGCGGACATCAGCAGGCCGTGCAACCTCTCGCGCAGCGGATGCGCACTGACCAACGTCGTCAGCTCCGCCGCCACTTCCGCTTCACGCCCGACGGAGAGCATCAACGCGGCGCGCTGCTCCACGGCCGTGAGTCGTAACTCGGCGAGGCGCGCGCGTTCGACAGCGGCGAACGGGCCGGGCACGCCGTCCAGAGCGATGCCGCGCCACAAGCCCAGAGCCGCGTCGAACGCCGCGATGGCTGCCGCGGGTTGTGCGCGCAGACGGCCCGCGTCGTCCAGATGAGTGCGGAACGTGGCGGCGTCGGAACTGTCGGACGGGAGCCTCAGCATGTATCCAGCGTCCGTGGAGAGCAGCACGGAACTCGGCGCGCGCGAGGCCCTGTCCGGCTCGAACAGGCGCCGCAGACCCGCCACGTAGGTGTGGATGCCGTTGTCGGCACTCGCGGGCGGCTCGTCTCCCCAGACGGCGTCGATCAGCTCGCTGCGGGACACGACGTGGTTGGCGCGCAAGGCGAGCACCGCGAGCACAGCTCTCTGCCGCGGCGGACCCAGGGTGAGCTCCTGACCGTCCACCGTCGCCGCGAGCGCGCCCAGCAGGCTGACGCGCAACTCGTTCTGCACCCTTTGTCTCACTTCGTCGCTGTCCGCAGTCACCTAGCAACCTACCGTCAGTTTCCGTCCAGAAACCATCCAGAGACCGTGCAGAGACCTTCTCCACACTTCACATCAGGTGGATTGGGCCGAAATGAGGGGGCGGACATGAACGCGGCCGATGTCTTCGACACGCTGGGGCTGGAGTACCAACGCGCTTGGTCGCACCAGCCCGCACTGCACGGCACCCTCGCCTGGTTCGCCGCGACGCAGCCCTCGGGCTCGCGCGTGCTCGACATCGGTTGCGGCACGGGCGTTCCCGTGGCCCGCACGCTGGCCAAGGCCGGCATGAAGGTCACCGGCCTCGACGTCTCCCCGGTGATGGTCGACATCGCCACCGCCCAGGTACCCGACGCGACGTTCCACAAGATCGACATCCGCGACTTCGAGTCGCCCGACGGTTCGTGGGACGTCATCTGCGCCGTCTTCTCACTTCTGCAGATGCCGCAGGCCGAGATCATCCAGACCCTCGGCCGCGTCTCCGCGTGGCTGCGCCCCGGCGGTCACTTCTTCCTGGCCACCGTGGCGGTCGACGCCGAGCAGGTCTCGCTGCCGTGGATGGGCCAGGAGATCGAGGTGTCGTCGTTCTCGGAGGAGAACTTCGAGTCCCACCTCGGCGACGTCGGCCTGCGGGTCGTGCGCCGGAGCCGTCCGGTCTTCACACCGTCCTACCCCGGCGCCATGCCCGAGGAGTCGCTGCACCTGGTGTGCCAGCGTCCCTAGTGCTGTTCAGCGAGCGCGCGGCCGATGAAGTGCGCTGACAGCAGCGCGAAGATGTAGGCCTGCAGCACCTGCACCAGCGCCTCGAGGAAGATCAGCCCGATCGCGAGCCCGAAGCCCAGCAGCGACGCCGGCTTCAACCAGATCGGGCCGTGCAGCAACAGGAACTCGCCGCCGAGCGTGAACACCAGCACCAGCAGGTGGCCCGCGAACATCGCCGCGAACACCCGGATCATGAGGTTCAGCGGGTCGAAGAAGAACTTCAGGATGACCTCGGTGGGGATCAGCAGTCCCCACAGGACCGGCTTCGGAACGTCCGGGATGATGAACTGGTTGCGCAGGTAGCCCCTGAGCCCGAACTTCCTGATGCCCACGAAGTGGTAGAGCGGGTAGATGATCAGCACCACGGCGAACGGGAAGCCGGTGTGCGTGAACGTCGGGAACTGCACGAACGGGATCAGCCCGTAGAGGTTGTTCACCAGCGCGAAGCAGAAGATGCTGAGGATCAACGGCACGTACGGCGCGAACTCCTTGGCGCCGATCTGCTCCCGCGCGATCGTGTTGCGGCCGAAGTCGTAGACCGACTCGGCGGCGAACTGCCAGCGCGACGGCACCAGCTTGAGGTTCCTGGTGGTGACCAGGAAGAACGTCAGGATGATCACGATCGACAGGACCAGCAGCACGTGCGCCTTGGTCACCGCGAGGTCGATCGGCAGTCCGAACGGATCGTGCCAGGTGAAGATGGGCGGCAGAAAGACGTCGTCTTTGCCCGGTGGTACGAAAACATCGTCGGCCATGAGGCGAACCCCCTCGTCCATGGTCTGGGACTAGACCTTATCGAACGAGGGGGACACAGATCACAGCCGGGTCACAGAACGTGGGCGAGGCCGAGGGGGCGGCGCCGGACGAAGCGGACCTTGACGCGGCGCTGCTGAACCTCGAAGAGCAGGTCTTGATCGACGAGTGGCAGCTCGTCCTGTCCGGGCGGACCGTGCGGGAGTTCTACCGGCCGGCTGCTCGACACGTTCGTCGCGGCCCAGTTGCGGGCAGAACCCCAGCTCTGCGAACGAGGAGCGACGCTGCACCACCTGCGCAACGCCAACGGGTCACGCGAAGTGGACCTGCTGATCGAGTTCGACGACGGCCGCGTGATCGCCTGCGAGGTCAACGTGACCGGGCGCCGCGCAAGGAACTCGCCAAGCACCTCACCTGGTTGCGCGACGAGCTCGGCGACAGGTTCGTCGCCGGCATCGTCTTCCACACAGGTCCGCGCGTCTTCCCGCTCGACGAGAAGGTGTCAGCCGTGCCGATCTGCGCGATCCGGCACGGCTGACCAGAACTCAGACGGGAATGACCGTGGGCACGATCATCGGCCGGCGGCGGTAGGTCTCCGCGACCCAGCGCCCCACCACACGGCGCACGGCCTGAGCGACCCGGTGCGTGTCCGTGATGCCCTCGGCCTCGGTGCGCGCCAGCTCCATCTCCACCAGCGGCACGACCTGGTCCAGCGCCTTGGGGTCGTCCGAGAACCCGCGCCCGGAGATCGTCGGCGAGGACACGGCCCGCCCGGTCGCGGTGTCGATGGCGACGGAGATCGAGATGAACCCGCCCTCCCCCAGCACCAGCCGGTCGGACAGGGTGGACTCACCGACGTCGCCGACCGACAGGCCGTCGACGTAGACGTGGCCCACCACAACGCGTCCGGACACCGCCGCCTTACCGTCCACCATGTCCACGACGACGCCGTCCTCGGCGATCACGACGTGGTCCTCGGCGACACCGGTGGCGACCGCGAGAGCCGCGTTGGCCCGGAGGTGCCTCCACTCGCCATGCACCGGCATGACGTTGGACGGCCGGACTGCGTTGTACAGGAACAAGAGCTCGCCGGCCGGTGAGTGCCCGGAGACGTGGACCTTGGCGTTGCCCTGGTGCACGACGGTGGCGCCGAGCTTGACCAGGCCGTTGACGACGTTGAAGACCGCGTTCTCGTTGCCGGGGATCAGCGACGACGCCAGGATCACCGTGTCGCCCTCGCGGACCGAGATCTGGCGGTGCTCGCCGCGGGCCATGCGCGACAACGCTGACAGCGGCTCGCCCTGCGACCCCGTCGACACGAAGAGGACCTCGTCCTCCTCCATCCGCATCGCGACGTCGAGGTCGACGAACAACCCGTCCGGCACGTTCAGGAAGCCCAGTTCGGCCGCGATGCCCATGTTGCGGACCATCGAGCGGCCCACGAACGCGACCTTGCGCTTGTACTGCACGGCGACGTCGAGCACCTGCTGCACGCGGTGCACGTGCGAGGCGAAGCACGCGACGATGACCCGCTGACGGGCCTTGCGGATCACGTTCTCCAGCACCGGGCCGATCTCGCGCTCCGGCACCACGAAACCGGGCACCTCGGCGTTGGTCGAGTCGACCAGGAACAGGTCCACGCCCTCGTCACCGAGACGGGAGAAGCCCGCCAGGTCGGTGAGCCGGCCGTCCAGAGGCAGCTGGTCCAGCTTGATGTCACCGGTGTGCAGCACCAGGCCGGCCGCGGTGCGGATGGCGACCGCGAGAGCGTCCGGGATGGAGTGGTTGACGGCGAAGAACTCCAGCTCGAACGGCCCGTAGGTCGCGCGCTGGCCCTCCTTCACCTCCACCAGGCGCGGGTTCTGCCGGTGCTCGCGGCATTTGGCGGCGAGCAGCGCCAGCGTGAAGCGGGAACCCACGACAGGCACGTCGGGGCGCAGCTTCAGCAGGAACGGCACGGCGCCGATGTGGTCCTCGTGGCCGTGCGTCAGGACGATGGCGTCGATGTCGTCGAGCCGGTCCTCGATGGCGCGGAAGTCCGGCAGGATCAGGTCGACGCCCGGTTGGTCGTCTTCGGGGAAAAGAACGCCGCAGTCGACCACGAGCAGCCGGCCGGCGTGCTCGAAGACGGTCATGTTGCGGCCGACCTCGCCAATTCCGCCGAGAGCGACGACGCGGAGGCCGCCTTCCGGCAGTGGGGGCGGCAGTTCGGTCGAGTGGGTCACGCGTTGACTCCCAGTTCGGCCGCGATGGCCTCGATGTCTTCGGCCGCGGCCGGCACGAGCGGCAGACGGGGGTCACCCACGTCGAGCCCGCGCAGGCGCAGTGCGGCCTTCGTGTACGTCACGCCGGGAACCCGGCGGAATGGTCGCAGCAGCGGCAGCAGCGACTCGTGGATTTCTTTTGCCCGGACCACGTCTCCGGCTTCATACGCATCAATGAGATCCCGCAGGCGGTCTGCGGCGAGGTGACCGATGACGCTCACGAACCCGACGGCGCCGACGGACAGCCACGGCAGGTTCAGCGGGTCGTCGCCCGAGTAGTAGGCGAGATCGGTCGAGGCGATCACCCGGCTGCCCGCGTGCAGGTCGCCCTTGGCGTCCTTCACGGCCAGGATCCGCGGGTGTTCCGCCAGGCGCAGGATCGTGTCGACCTCGATCGGCACGACCGCGCGCGGCGGGATGTCGTAGAGCATCACCGGCAGCTCGGAAGCGTCCGCGACCGCGGTGAAGTGCGCCAGCAGACCCTCCTGCGGCGGCCGCGAGTAGTACGGGGTCACGACCAGAACGCCGTGCGCGCCCGCCTTCGAGGCCTGCTGCACCAGGTGGATGCTGTGCGCGGTGTCATAGGTGCCCGCGCCCGCCACCACGTGCGCACGGTCCCCCACGGCCTCCACGACGGCCGTGATCAGCGCGGCCTTCTCGCGGTCGGTCGTGGTCGGGCTCTCCCCGGTCGTGCCGTTGACGACCAGGCCGTCGTTGCCCAGGTCCACCAGGTGTTTCGCCAGTTCCTGCGCCTTGGCGAGGTCGACCTCGCCGCGGGAGTCGAACGGCGTGACCATGGCGGTGAGAACGCGGCCGAACGGGCGGTCCGGCCCTGCGTACGGGCTTGCAGGCATGCGCAGAAACTACCCGAGATCAGACACTTCGGTTCAACGACCGCACCCGTTCGACCGCGTCGGCGTCCCCGCTGTATTCCACGCGGACCTGGTCACGCCCGAACGCGAGCATCACCAGCTCGGCCACCTCACCCGTGATCACCACGCCGTTCGCCCCCGGCTTGGCCACGTAGTGCGCGCCGTCGGGCCGCACGAGCGTCACGCCGACGGGCGACGACCGGTAGGTGAACTTCGCGGTGAACGGCAGGAACTTCCACAGCACGTGCTCGCGCTTGCCGTCGTAGGGCCGCGGTTCCCAGCCGGCCTGGGCCCGCCGCACGTCCTCGTGGTGCACGAAGTACTCGGTGGTGTTGATGTACGAGTCGAGCGGCTGGATCCAGAACGGCGGCGTGCGCACCAGGTCCAGGAGCTCGCCCCACGCCTTGTGCGCGTAGTCGTCCTGCACCTTCTCCGACCACTTCGCGAACGGCTTGAGCAGGATGCCCGGCGCGGTGTCCGGGCGCCGCTCGCGGATCGCGAGGTGCGCGGCCAGGTCCCTGTTCGTCCAGGTGCCGCACAACGTGGGCGCGTCCGGGCCGAGCTCGGTCATCAGGTCGACAAGGGCCTTGCGCTCATCACGGGCAACACTCACCCCGCCATTCCACCACAGACGCGGCTCAGGCCTCGTTCGGCTTGTAGCAGTCCTTGAAGCCGTCCGGCTTGGCCGAGCTGTCGGCCAGCAGCTTGACCACCTGGTCGCGGGTCAGGTTCTCCGGATACCCGGGCCAGTCCGGTTCCTGTCCCTTGACGTGCAGCTCGTCCAGCCAGTAGCCGGACTGGCCGGAGATCTTGGCCATCTCCAGGTCGCAGCCCTTCACCCGCACCATCACCTCGATGGTGCTCTGCGAGGACTTGACCGTGCGCTTGCCGACCTTCTTGGACTTCTTCTCCGTCTCCGTGCTGGGCGCGCCGGGGTTGCTGAAACCGGCGGCCTTGAGCTCGGAGACGAACTTGCTCTCGTTGCTGGTGCACGCGGACAGGGCGGCCGCACAGCCGAGAACCAGCAGGGCGGAAACGATCCTCTTCACGCGGGGGAGACTAGTTGTCCTTCTTCGCGCTGATGGTCGTATTCAGCTGACTGCCGTCCTTTTTGCTCGCAACGCAGTAGATGCGGCGCTGCGCGTTGTCGTTCTTGTCCTTCTTCCACGCCGTCTCGGTGGGGACCAGCGTGCTGAGCTTGAGCTTGGCGCCGTCCTTGATCCACTGCGATTTCAGCGTGAGCTCGCAGCGGGAGACGCCGAACGTCTTCAGCACGTCGGCACCGGGGTAGGTGGCGTCGGGCAGGTTCGACTGCACCGGCAGCGTCTCGGTCACGTCGAACACCTCGAAGTCGTGCGGCTTGTCGCACTCCTCGCGGGTGTCCGAGTCGAGCTGCTTGGTGGGCGCGACCTGGCCGTTGCCGCACACGTTCTCGGAGAGGCCGAAGACCGGGATCTCGCCCTCCTCGCCGTAGGTCAGCGCGACGCTGCTGCCTCCACCAGGCGACGTGAACCAGCTGTGCGCGTAGATGCCGCCGGTGAACGCCAACGCGGCAACGAGAACCGCGCCGGCGATCGTGAGGATGCGGTTGCGCTTCTTCTTCGCCGGGTCGACGGCGGGCGTCTGCTGGTACTGCTGGGTCGCGGCCGGCGGAATTCCGGTGGGCGGCGTCGGCTGGTTGCCGATGCTGCCGAGCATGGCGCGGGCCTGCGGGCCGGACAGCCGCGCGTTCGGGTCGGCGATCAGCAGACCGGTGATCACGGCGCTGAGCACGCCCGTCGCACGGGTCAGCCGCGGCGTCTCGCTCATGATCGCGTGCAGCGTCGAGGCCGTGGAGGAGCGCTCGAACGGGCTCCAGCCCTCGACGGCGTAGCAGAGGGTCGCGCCGAGAGCCCACAGGTCGGACGCGGGGCCTGCCTCGTGGCCGTGGATGCGTTCCGGCGCCATGTAGGCGGGCGAGCCGATCAGGCTGCCGCTGGTCGTGAGGCGCGGGTCGTCGACGGCCTGGGCGATGCCGAAGTCGGTGAGCTTGAGCTTGCCGTCCGGGCGGACCATCAGGTTGCCGGGCTTGACGTCGCGGTGCACGATCCCGGCCTGGTGCGCGGTCTCCAGCGCGGACAACGCCTGCAGCGCGATCGACACGACCTGGTTCGGCGGCATCGGGCCGTGGGTGCTGATCAACGTCGACAGCGTCGCCGCCTCGACCAGCTCCATGATGATGTACGTCAGGCCGTTCTCGTTGATCGCGTCGTAGACCGTCACGACGGCGGGATCGTTGAGCTTGCCCGCGGTGCGCGCCTCACGCAGAGCGCGCTCTTCGAGCACACGGCGTTCCTCGTGCGCGATGCCGTCGGGCAGGTGCAGTTCCTTGATCGCGACGAAGCGTCCGATGTGGCGGTCCTGGGCACGCCACACGATGCCCATGCCACCACGGCCCAGCTCGGCCACCAGGGCATACCTGCCGGCGATGACGCGTGGTTCGACAGCCTGTCCGTGCAACGTGCGCTCCTAGACCCGGGAACCGAGGCGTTGACGGTACTTCAGACCGTCCAACCGGGGGATCGGTTCCTAGACTTCCGGCGCTACAACCAGTTCGTGACCTGCGGCACGCAACGCCAGCACCGCGCGACCGAGGTCCGTGTGCTTCACGAGCAGGTGGTCCGTGTCGTAAGTGGACAGCGCGAACAACGACACCCCGGCCGCGGCCAGCTCCCCGGCCAGCGCGGCCATGATGCCGGTCAGGGTGAACTCCAGCGGCCCGCGCACGGTGAGCAGCCGCCAGCCCTTCTCGGCGTTGTCCGCCGCCAGGTCGAACGACGAGGGCGCGATGATCGACATCTCGGCCGGGGTCCTGGTCACCGACACCAGCACGCCGGTGAGGTCGAGCAGCCCTGAGGGGACCGGAGCGTCTGCTGCCAGGCGCGTGACGGTGTACTCGCCAGGGCGGACGTCCACGATGAGCCGCTTCATGGGCGTCAGCCTTCAACCACCAGTGGGCTGGAGGCAACTTCTGTGCCGTCCGGGAGTGTCGAGACGACGAAGTCCGCGAACGCGTTGGGCGCCGCCTTCGTCAGCTCGCGCAGGCACGCGACCGCCAGCTGACGCAGTTCGACGTTGATGTGCTCGGTCGCGCGCATCGCGATGAAGTGCCGCCACGACCGGTAGTTGCCCGTCACGACGATCTCGGTGCCGGTCGCGTTGGGGAGCACCGACCGTGCGACCTCCCGCGCACGCCGCCCGTTGACGGTCTTCTCGAGGCTCTGCACCAGCTCCTCGTACGCCTTGAGGCTCGCCTCGGTCGCCGCGACGAACCGCGCGTGCAACTCGGGGTCCTGAGCGATCAACGACGGCTCGACGACGTCGGTCGGGTCGGTGCGCTGGGACAGCTGCGAGTACGAGAAGTGCCGGTGCCGGATCAGCTCGTGGGTGAGCGACCGGGGCAGCTCGGTCAGGTACAGCGTCGCGCTGCCGTGCTCGAACGCGGCGAGGTGGCCGACGTCGAGCAGGTGGTGCAGGAACGTCGCGTTGGTGTTCGTCATGGGGTTCGAGCGGTCCCACGACTGGTAGCAGGCCCGGCCGGCGAACTCGACGAGCGCCGCGCCACCGTCCGCGTCGGTCGACCACGGCACGTCGTCCGGTGCGATGAACTCGGTCTTGGCCACCAAACGCACTCTCGGCATGACCCGGGACATTAACTGACGGTTGCGCGACACCAGATGTGACGCCATAGTGGTGTCATGGATCTGTCGCCGTACATCGCGTCACTGCGCGAGGACCTGGCGACGGCCGCATCTGCGGGGGACGAGAACACCCGTCGAACGGCCGCCGCGTTGTCCGCAGCGCTCGAGCCAGCCGCGCGACTGGCAATCATGAACGCGCTCTCCGACCTGGCCGCGGAGGTCACCGCCTCCCTGGAAGGCCAGGTCGTGGAGGTTCGGCTGGCCGGCCGGGACGTCCAGGTGGTCGTCACCGGGGCGGCCCAGCCGGAGCCGGAGCCCGGCCCGCACCAGGAGGTGCCGCTCGGTGACGCCACCGGTGACATCAGCCGCATCACCCTGCGCATGATCAACGAACTCAAGTCGAAGGCCGAGGCTGCCGCAGCCGCTCAGGGCGTGTCGCTGAACTCGTTCATCCAGCAGGCCGTGCAGGGGTCGGTCCACGGCAAGCACAAGCATCAGCACAAGGGGTGGAGCGGGAACGCCGGCTCTGGGTCGCGCGTCCGCGGATGGGTGCAGGGGTGACCGGGATGACTGAGCAAACCGAACCGACAGGCGTCGTGCGGCAGCAGAGTTTCGAGTTCGCGGGCATCGCCGAGATCGACATCTCGCTGCTCAGCGGCCGCGTGCAGGTCCACCTGTCCGACGAGCCGGGCGTGCACGTGGAGGTGCGGCACGACCCGACCGCGGGCAACTCGTGGACCGAAGGCCTCTCCAGCGTGCTGAGCTGGGTGAGCGGCCAGTTCGGACCGGACAAGGGCGCCGGGCCCGGCGGTCCCGAGGACGCCGTCCGCGAGGCCCGCGTCGAGCTGCTGGGCAACCGTTTGCGCATCGAGTCGTCAAAGGCGCTGCCGTTGCGCGCGGTGCCGCTCTCCGTGGTCGTGACGGCACCGGTGGGGTCACACGTGACGTCACGGACCGGCGCGGCTGACGTCTTCGTGACCGGCGGCGCGGGCAGGCTCGACCTGAACACCGGCACGGGCAGCGTGTCGGCGGACAGGGCCACCGGCGAGGCCAAGATCAACTCAGGCGCGGGCACGGTCCGGCTGGGCACGATGCTGGCGGGCCTCAAGGCCAAGACCGGCAGCGGTGACGTCGAGGTGTCGTCGGTGGGCGGCAGCTCCACGTTGATCACCGGCACCGGCGACGTGTGGCTGGGCGCCGTGCAGAGCGACGTCATGGTGCGCACCGGCAGCGGCGACCTGACCGTGGCCGACGCGGCCGCCGGCGAGGTCCACCTGGCCACCGGCTCGGGCAACATCCGCGTCGGCATCCGCCAGGGCACCCTCGCGCGCATCGACCTGGTGTCCACGTCCGGCAACGCCCGCAGCGACTTCGACGTCTCGTCCGCTCCGCTGGGAGACGCGGCGCTGACGGTCACGGGCCGCACGGGCAGCGGCAACGCACTGGTGACCGCCGCAACGAGCTGACCGGGGGGTCGGGAGGGAAACGACGTCCCCGGTCAGGGCTCCTGGAACGGTTTGGAGCCGCCGGGGACGTCGTCCGGGAAGATCGGGCAGGTGATCTCGCCGGTCAGGAACTTCCTGATGAAGCTCGAGAAGTTGCCGTCGTACGACCAGCTCTGCCGCAGGTCCGTGATCACCACGGTCCACTCGTCCGGTTCGCCGCGGGTGTACCAGAGGCAGTGGTCGCCGTTCAGCGTCGTGCCCCAGGGCAGCAGGCCGGGGACTTCCGGGTGCACGCGCAGTCCAGGTTGGCGGCGAAGGGCCCGCAGGAGCTTGGGCGCCTGCGCCATCCAGTTCATGAACCCGGCACGGGCCGTCGGGTGCAGGATCCGGACGTAACCGCCCACCACCAGCGGCGGATAAGCCTCCGCGAGGTGCACGAAGTCGCTGGGAAGCGCTGTGCCCGCCCGTGCTCTGACCGCGTCCCAGTCGACCGGGTCCGGACGCCTTTCGGGCGCTCCCAGCAGATCGATCCACTCGTCAGGCGGCACAGCTCACCTCCGTGACCCTCAAGCATCGCCTGCGGCACTCGGAGTTCGGTTGTACCGCAGTCCAGCGATGACCAGTGAGACGACGGCGTCGAAAGCTGCCTGAATGTGAGGATCCCCCCACTCCTGGGCGTGCGCCGGGTGGTGGAACATGTCGGTCGCGTCCCACACCGCCTTCGCCGTTCTCTCCACGTCGTCGGTCACGAACTCCTGGGTTTCCACTCCCGCCGAAATGATGCGCGCGACCTGACCCACCAGGTGCCCGATGTGGTAGTCGGGGATGACGCAGCTCTCGCTCACCAGCACCCGGAACGTCGCGAACAGCTCGGGTTCGTCGACGTGCGAGCGCCTCTTCTTGTCGAACAGGCGCTGCAGCCAGGCCCTCAGGTTGTCGGACGCGCTCGCGTTCTCGTCGAGCACCGACTCCATCTCGACGTGGATGGCGTCGAGCCAGCGCCGCGTCACGGCCTCGCGCAACGCGGCCTTCGTCGGGAAGTGGCGGTAGACGCTGCCGTGGCTGACCCCGAGCGCCTTGGCGACGTCGACCACCGTCGCCTTGGCAGGGCCGTACCGTCGCAGCACCTCTTCGGTCGCCGCGAGGATCGCCTCGCCGGTCAACGCCTCCGCCACCGCACTCACCTCTCGCTGTCCAGCATGGCCATCTGCTCCGCGGCGTACCGCGTGCCCGCGGCGGCCCCGGCGGGAGCAACGGCCTCGATCTCCTGCAGCTCCCGGTCGGTGAACGTCACGTCGACGGCCCCGATCGCCTCGTTCAGCCTCGCACGCTTGGTCGTGCCGACGAGAGGCACCACGTCCTCCCCGCGTGCCGCGACCCACGCGATGGCGAGCTGCGCGACGGTGACGCCCTTGTTCGTCGCGATCTCGTTGAGCTTCTCGACCAGGGCGAGGTTCTGGGCGAGGTTCTCGCCCTGGAACCGCGGCGTGTGCCCGCGCCAGTCGGTGGCGCTGATGGCCGGCGGCGTGGCGGAGATCAGTCCGCGCGACAGCACGCCGTACGCGGTGATGCTGATGCCGAGCTCGCGCGTGGTCGCCAGGATCTCCCGCTCGACGCCGCGTTCCAGCAGGCCGTACTCGATCTGCAGGTCGACGATCGGGTGGACCGCGTGCGCCCTGCGGATGGTCTCCGCGCCGACCTCGGACAGGCCGATGTGGCGGACCGTGCCCTTCTCGATCTGCTCGGCGATGGCGCCGATGGTGTCCTCGATCGGCACGCTCGGGTCGAGCCGCGCGGGCCGGTAGACGTCGACGTGGTCGGTGCCGAGCCGCTCCAGCGAGTACGCCAGGAAGTTGGCCACCGCGACCGGTCGCGCGTCGAACCCGAGGAACGCGCCGGTGTGGTCGCGCATGCCACCGAACTTGACGCTGAGCTGCACCTCGTCGCGGCGGCCCTTGATGGCCTCGTTGATGAGCAGTTCGTTGTGCCCCATGCCGTAGAAGTCACCGGTGTCGAGCAACGTGATGCCCGCGTCCATGGCGGCGTGGATGGTCGCGATGCTCTCGTCGCGGTCGGCCGGGCCGTAGGCGTTGGACATGCCCATGCAGCCCAGACCGATGGCGGACACGACCGGGCCGGTGGCTCCGAGCTGACGCTTCTGCATTTCGAACCCCTTCGTCTCTTCGGTGCCTCCAGCTTGCCCGATGGACTGACAGATTTCAATATCTGTCAGTCCATAGTTGTCTGCTCGATTGACAAAATAGTTTTGAACGTTCAAAGTTGTTTTTGCGATGAGAGACGTGATCTATCTGGACCGGATGGAGCAGGCCGAGACCCTGCTCAAGCCGCAGCGCGTGGAGGTGCTGCGGCAACTCGCCGCGCCGCGCTCGTGCACCGAGGTCGCCGAGGTGCTCGACCAAACGCCGCAACGCGTGCACTACCACGTGAAACAGCTGGTCAAGGCCGGTCTCGCGACCCAGGTGGCCGAACGGAAGGTGCGCGGCGTCCAGGAAGGCCTCTACCAGGCCGTGGCGCGGTCGTACTGGCTGTCGCCGCGGCTGGTGGGCCGGATCGGGTCGCGTGACGAGCTGGCGCTGGGACACCTGGTCGACCTCGCCGAACAGATCCAGGTCGACGTGGCGGCACTGGACCGCACGAGCGAACTGCCGTCGGTCGGCGTGTCCGGCGAGATCCGGGTGCGACCCGAGGACCGCCAGCAGTTCCTGGCCGAACTCCAGAACACCCTGCAGGACCTCTTCACCCGATACGGCGGCGCCGAAGGGGACGCGTTCCGCCTCGCGCTCGCCTGCTACCCCAAGGGAGACAACCGATGAGCACCGGAACCGTCCGCGTCCGCACCTCCGCATCCGCCACCAGGGTCCACGAGGCGCTCACCACCGCCGACGACCTGCGGGTGTGGCTGGCCGAGCACGCGCACGTCGACCTGGAGGGCGGCCAGTACGAGTTCTGGGGGCGCTACACACCGGACGGCGAACGCGGCCGGCAGAAGCTGCTGGGCTTCGACGACAAGTCGGTGCGCTTCTCGTGGTTCCTCTACGACACCGAGTACACGGTCGAGCTCGGCGTGGAACAGCGCGATGGCGAGACGCTCGTCGCGGTGACGCAGTCGCCGTACCCGACCTGGGGCCAAGGCGACGACAAGTCGGAGATCCTCCAGACGTTCTGGCCGCTGGTGCTGGGCAACCTGGTCGAACACGTCGAGGGCCGCCCGGTGCTGGGGTTCTGCGACTTCACCTCGCCCGAGCAGCGGTTCGAGTTCGACATCGCGGCAGCTCCGGCGGCCATCCTCGACGCGCTGACCGACCCCGACGTGTTCGCGCGGTGGTTCGGGGCGCGGATGGAGATCGAACCGCACGTCGGCGGCCGGTGGTCGATGGGGAGCCTCGACGACAACCCGCACCCGGCGAAGATCATCGCGCTCGACGAGGGGCACTTCGCGCTGGACTTCCAGGAAGGGATGGTGGCGTCCTGGGAGCTCAAGGGCTCGGAGGGCAGGACGCACCTGACGTTCGTGCAGAGCGGGTTCGACCCGGCCACCCCGCCTTACGGGCCGTGGATGGGCTGGCTCAGCGGGTTCGCGGACCTCAAGCGGATGCTGGAGTTGCCGAACTGGCGGCCGATGTGGCACTCGTTCGAGCTCCCCGGTCTGCCCGACGGGGTTCTCGTCCTTGAATGATCGGGTGTGAAACGGCGGGTGAGAGCCGGATCATTCGGCTCTCACCCGAACCAGGCCATGACCATCGCCGGTGAGGCCGCGAGGAAGCTGAACCTCGCGAAGCGGCCCACCATCCCGGTCACGATGAACATCAGCGTGGACATGCCAGCGAGCCCGGCGAGCACGCTCGTCGCCATGAACGGCGGGACACCGACCAGCGCGCTCACCGCGTGCGTGCCGGCCATCCAGTTCGGGTGCGCCTTGCACTTCACGTGGATCCAGTCGCCCCAGCGGTGCATGCGCGTGCCGGGCCCGAACCAGCGGGCGAACTTCGACGGCTTGGTGCGCTCTCGTTTGGTGCGGTGCATGAACTTGGGCAGCTTCAGGTCGCCTCGTGCCGCGTAGAAGTACAGCAGCTTGCCGAGCACCTGGGCGACGGCGACCACCAGGCCGACGAGGAAGCACGAGACACCTGGCCAGCGCACGCCAACGCCCACCACCCAGGCTTCGACACTGATGAAGGGGATGAGGGCCGAGCCGAGCGCGACCCCGAAGGTGAGGCCAACCAAGCCGAACACCCGGCCGAGGCTACACAGGTCTCAGTCGTCGAGTCGGACCGCGAGTGGTCCGGAAACCCGGATTTCGCGCAATGGACGCCCGCCCGCGTCCAATGTGCGCACCGTGCCGTCCCCCGACCAGCCGAGCCGTTCGTAGAAGTTGCGCGACGCCTTGTCGGCTTCCGGCACCCACGCGATGCCCCTGGTCGCTCCGGCTTCTTTCAGGCGCCTGGTCGCTTCCGCCACCAGCCGCGTGCCGTGCCCGCGCCGCCCCCACCGCGGCTCGACGAGGACGCTGAGCAGGGCCGTCGTATCCGCGTCGTCCGGCAGAGAACCGTCCGCCTTGGCCACTTCGTCGTCCGGAGCCTTGCTCGCCACGACGAACCCGACCGTCCAGTCGCCTTCCATTGCCTTGAGCACCGCTCCCTGTTGGACGGCGAGCGCCCACGCCTCGTCCGTGTCGAGCGTGTCCAGCACTTCCTGCGGGAGCAGTTGGGAGTAGGCGAGCCGCCACGTCTCCCGGTGGATGCGGATGATCTCCGCGAGGTCAGCAGCGGTGGCGATGTCCACGCCGGCGTCGGCCATAACCGCAGCTTATCCACGGGGTGTCCGAGAATTGTCAGGGGTGCGTGGCAACATCGGTCCCGTGCAGACGATGAGTGCGGACGTGGCCCGTCGAATCGCCCTGGCGGCGCAGGGCTTCACCGACCTGCGACCCTCGATGGCCACCCGCAGGCACCTGCAACGGGTGCTGTCGCGCGTGCAACTGCTGCAGATCGACTCGGTGAACGTGGCCGTGCGCGCCCACTACATGCCGCTGTTCTCCCGCCTGGGCGCCTACGAGCCCACTCTGCTGGACGACGCCGCGTGGACGCACTCGTCGCGCAAGCCCCGCATGCTCGTAGAGACGTGGGCCCACGAGGCCTCGCTGGTGCCGGTAGCGGACTGGCCGCTGTTCCACTCAGGCGCGAAGAAGCGCGGCTGGTGGCAGAACTACCAGACCATCCTCGAACGCTCCCCGCAGCTGGTGGACGAGGTCCTGGCCGCGATCAAGGAACTGGGCCCGATCGGCGCCGGCGCCCTGGAGAAGGCCCTGGTCGGCGACTCCGGCCGTGCCAAGGGCCCGTGGTGGGACTGGTCAGAGGTCAAGCGCGTGTGCGAGGTCCTGTTCGGAGTCGGCGTGCTGACGACGGGCACGCGCCGTTCGTTCGAACGCCTCTACGACCTGAGCGAGCGCGTAATCCCCGCCGACGTGCTCGCCCAGAAGTGGACGCCGGAGTCCGGTGCCCGCGAGCTGATCACCCGGTCCGCCGTGGCGCTGGGCGTGGCGACCGAGCCGGACCTGCGCGACTACTACCGCCTCGACCCGCGGCGCTCGCAGGCCGCCGTGGCATCGCTGGTGGAGGACGGCGTGCTGGAACCGGTGTTAGTCGAGGGCTGGCGCGGCGCCGCCTACCGGCACGTCGAGGCCAAGGCCCCGCGCCGGGTGACCGGGCGGGCGTTGCTCTGCCCGTTCGACCCGCTGATCTGGGAGCGGGCGCGGACCGAGCGCATCTTCGGCTTCCGGTACCGCATCGAGATCTACGTGCCGGAGCCGCGGCGGGTGCACGGGTACTACGTGTTCCCGTTCCTGCTCGACGGCGAACTGGTCGGCCGCGTGGACATCAAGGCCGACCGGGCGGCCGGGGTGCTGCGCGTGCAGTCCGCGTGGGCGGAGGAGGGCGTCGACCGCGGCCGGGTCGCTGCGGAGCTGGCCGGGGAGCTTCGGCACATGGCGGAGTGGCTGGGCCTGGAGGACGTGCTGGTGGTGCAGAAGGGTGATCTGGCGGCCGAGCTGATCGCCGCTGTCTGATCCGCTGCCCGCCCGCGCTTCATGCTAAGCCTGGACCGCTCCTCTCCAGGCACTTCCTGCTTGGCCTGGTCCGCTCCTCTCCAGGCACTTCCTGCTTGGCCTGATCCGCTCCCCTCGCGCGCATCCTCCTCGTGCCTGATCCGCTTCCCCGCGCTTGGGTGCCCGATCCGCGTCCCGGCGCGCTTCCTGGTGCCTGAGCCGCGTGGCCGTGCGCTTCCTCCCATGCCTGGTTCGCTCCCTCGCGCGCTTCCTGCTGGTGCCTGATCGGCGTCCGCGCGCTTCCTGCTGGTGTCTGAGCCGCGTCCCCGCGCGCTTCCTCGTGCCTGATCCGCGTCCCAGTGCCTGACCCACGCCCCGGCCCGGTCGCTCATGTCTGATCCGCTTCCCCGCGTGCATCCTCCGATGTCCTGGTTCGCTCCCCCGCGCGCTTCCTCATATGCGAGGGACCGGTAACAACGTTTCAGGACATCGTTCACCCGACCGGGCGACCCTAGGGGCGAAGCAACTTGTCGGCCAGGTCCTGCGCGACCCTGGCCAGCTGCTCCGCAGGCAGGCCACTGCGTCCAATGTAGACCAACCCCTGCTGCGCGGTCTGCAACATCCGCGCGAACGCCGTCGACTCAACCCCTACAGGCAGATCGCCCTCCCGCTGGGCCCGTTTCACCGCGGCCGCGACCAGCTCCACGATGTCCTCGTACGCCTGCCGCGCCCGCGCCGCTACCTCCGGATCGGTGGCGGCGAGCTCGGTGGTGCTGTTGGCCAGGTAGCAGCCCTGGCGCAGTGACGACGCTCCAGCCAGGACGAAATCCCGCAGCCCGTCCACGGCGCGCTCGGACCCCTCGAGGTTCTGCCGCAGCCCGGCGCACGAGTCGGTCACGTAGTCGTCGAGCGTCCGCATGAACAGCTTGTGCTTGTCCCCGAAAGCCCCGTAGAGGCTGCCCTTGCCGAGCCCGGACGCCCGCGTGAGGTCGTCGAGCGACGTGGCCGCGTAGCCCGCGGCCCAGAACTGGTCGCGAACGTCCCGCAGGACGTCTTGCTCCTCGAACTTCCGCGGTCGTGCCACATCCCGACGATACCGGTTGTTGACCGATCGGTCCATAACTGAGTAGGTTTTGGACCGATAGGTACAGAACCTGGAGGACAGTCAGATGGGTGCACTCGATTCGAAGACCGCGCTGGTCACCGGTGGCACGTCGGGAATCGGTCTCGCGATCGCCACGCGGTTCGTCGCGGAAGGAGCCGACGTCTTCATCACCGGCAGGCGTCAGCCGGAACTGGACGCCGCGGTGGCCCGGCTCGGACCGAAAGCCGTCGGGGTGCGCAGTGACGTGTCCGACCTGGACGACCTCGACCGGCTCTTCGCCCGCATCGCCCAGCACGGCAAGGGACTCGACGTGGTTGTCGCGAACGCCGGCGGCACCGCGGCCATGGAGAGCATCGAGACGCTGACCCCGGAGGCGTTCGAGTCGGACTTCCGGATCAACGTGCGCGGCACGGCGTTCACCGTGCAGAAGTCCTTGCCGCTGCTCAACTCCGAGGCGTCGATCATCACGCTCGGCTCGACGTCTGCGTCCCGGGCGACAAAAGCGTTCGGCACCTACTCCGCGACCAAGGCGGCCATCCGCCAGTACAGCAGGGTGTGGGCGCTGGAACTGGCGCCGCGCGGCATCCGCGTCAACACGCTGGTGCCCGGCCCCACCGAGACCCCCGGCATCAAGGGGCTGGCGGACACCCCCGAGGAGGTCGAGGCGGTGCTGAAGCAGGAGGCGAGCCGGGTGGCGTTCGACCGCATGGGACAGCCCGAGGAGATCGCCGCGGCGGCGCTGTTCCTGGCGACGAGCCAGTCGAGCTTCGTGACCGGCAGCGAGTTGTTCGCCGACGGAGGTGAAGCCCAAATCCTGATCTAGGAGTGCAGCTCGATGGCCTTGCGCATCGTCTCGCGGGCACGACCGCGGTCGCCCGCGATGTCGTAGGCGTAGGCGAGGCGGAACCAGACGCGCCAGTCCTCTGGCGACGCCTCGACCTCGGCCCGGCGCTCTTCGAACCACTCGTCGGCCGCGTCCCGGTCGACCCGGCCGGACGGCCGGCGCGGCAGGTGCGAGGCGTCCGGGAGCAGCCCGTCGGCGTCGAGCTCGCGGGCCATCTTCTCGGTCTCCCAACCGAAACGCAGGTTGGAGTACACGAGCCACACGCCCAGCAGCGGCAGGATCAGCACGCCGACGCCGAGCAGGATCCCGACCAGCTCACCGGTCTGCAGCAAAGCGACCGCACGACCGGTGAGCAGGACGAAGTAAACGGCGAGGGCCGCGATCAGCACCCCGACGGTGATCCTGACCTTCACAGGTCGAGGTACTTGTCGAGGCCTACAGCGAGTCCGGGACGACCGACGATCTCCCGCACTCCCAGCACGACACCGGGCATGAAAGAGGTGCGGTGCAACGAGTCCTGACGAATCGTCAGCGTCTCGCTCTCGCCACCGAACACGACCTCCTGGTGCGCGATCATGCCGGAGATCCGCAGCGAGTGGACGCGCACGCCGTCGACGACGGCACCGCGCGCGCCCGGCTCCTCCTGCGTGGTCGCGTCGGGCATCGGGTCCATGCCCTCCCGCGCCGCCGCGATCAGCCGTGCGGTGTGGGCGGCGGTGCCCGAAGGCGCGTCGGCCTTGCGCGGGTGGTGCAGCTCGATGATCTCGGCCGACTCGTAGTAGCGGGCGGCGATCTCCGAGAAGCGCATCAGCAGCACGGCACCGATGCCGAAGTTCGGCGCCACGAGCACACCGACGGACGGCTGCGAGGCCAGCAGCTGTTCCACCGCGGCGAGCTTGGCGTTGTCGAACCCGGAAGTGCCTACCACGCAATGGATTCCGTTCGCGATGCAGAACGAAAGGTTGTCCATCACCACGTCGGGGTGCGTGAAGTCGACGACGACCTGAGCACCGGCGTCGACCAGGGCCGACAACGGGTCGTCGGCGTCGATCGCGGCCACGACCTCCATGTCCTTCGCGGCCTCGACCGCGCGGACCACCTCGGAACCCATGCGGCCCCGCGCGCCGAGAACTCCGACGCGAATCATGCAATCACCTCGTGTACCTGGTCCGGCAGATCGTCGGCATGATCGTAGGGGCCGACCACGGCCGCGGCGACGGGCCTGCGCAGCAGCTCACGTGCGAGCATCGCCACTTCCTCGGCGGAAACGGCGTCGATGCGCGCCAACGTGTCTTCAACGCTCAGGTGGTCGCCGTAGTTCAGTTCGGACTTGCCGATGCGCGACATCCGGGAGCTGGTGTCCTCGAGACCCAGAACCAGAGCGCCGCGCAGCTGTCCCTTGCCCCGCGCCACTTCCGCGTCCGAAAGCCCGCCGCGCGCGACGTCCACGAGCACCTCGCGGATCACACCCGCGGTCTCCCCCAGACGGTCCGGCTGGCAGCCCGCGTAGACGGCGAACGTGCCGGTGTCCGCGTACAGGCCGACGGACGAGTACACCTGGTACGCCAGGCCGCGCCGCTCACGAACCTCCTGGAACAGCCGGGAGCTCATGCCGCCGCCGATGGCCGCGTTCAGCACGTTCAACGCGAACCGGCGCTCGTCGTGGCGGTCCAGGCCGCGCATGCCGAGCATCATGTGCGCCTGCTCGGTGTCGTCGGTGTGCAGCACCAGCTTGCGGGCGTCGGCGATGCGCGCGCGACCCGCACGAGGCACCACCGCGCTGCCCTCCCGCGACAGCCGGTCACCGATCGCCTTGCGCACCAGCCGCATCACGTAGGCGTGCTCGATGTTGCCCGCGACGGAGAACACCATGCGCGGCAACGTGTAGCGCTTCTTGTAGAACGAGTAGAGGTTGTCCCTCTCCATGTCCTGAATGGACTTCTCGGTGCCCAGCACCGGACGCCCCAGCGCGTGCCCGCCGAAGATCGCCTCGATGAACGCGTCGTGCAGCAGGTCCTCGGGGTCGTCGTCGCGCATCGCGATCTCCTCGAGCACGACACCGCGTTCGGTCTCGAAGTCACGCGGACCGCAGATCGCCTCGAACACCACGTCGGACACCAGATCCACCGCGAGCGGCAGGTCCTCGTCCAGCACGTGCGCGTAGTAGCAGGTGTGTTCCTTGGCGGTGAACGCGTTCAGCTCGCCACCGACCGCGTCGATCTCCTCGGCGATGGCCGCGGCTGACCGGCGCGACGTTCCCTTGAACAGCAGGTGTTCCAGGTAGTGCGCGGCACCCGCCACCTCGGGCCGTTCGTCACGGGACCCGACCTGCACCCACAGACCGACCGACGCGGACCGCACGCTCGGGATGCGTTCGGTGATGACCCGCAGGCCCGAGGGCAGCATGCTGCGCCGCACCTCGATTCCCGCGGACATCTCGAGCACTCGCGTGCTGCCCGGCTTCTGGAGGTGCCCCAACACGGGAGTACGCGGACGGCCGCGGGTGGATGCACCCGCGGCCGTCACGTTGTTGTCTGTCGCACTCACTGCGCGGGAGCCGCCTCAGCAGCAGCTTCCTCGACAGCGGGCGCCTCGTCGGACGCGGGCGCCTCGGCGGCGTCCTCGTTCACGACCACCAGGCTGATCTTGCCGCGCTGGTCGATGTCGGCGATCTCGACGCGGAGCTTGTCGCCGACCTTGACGACGTCCTCCACCTTCGCGATGCGCTTGCCGTTGCCCAGCTTCGAGATGTGGACGAGGCCGTCCTTGCCGGGCAGCAGCGAGACGAACGCGCCGAACGCCGCGGTCTTCACCACGGTGCCCAGGAAGCGCTCGCCGACCTTCGGCAGCTGCGGGTTCGCGATCGCGTTGATCATGCCGATCGCGGCCTCGGCCGACGGGCCGTCAGCCGCACCGACGTAGATCGTGCCGTCGTCCTCGATGGAGATGTCGGCACCGGTCTGCTCGGTGATCGAGTTGATCATCTTGCCCTTCGGGCCGATGACCTCGCCGATCTTGTCGGTCGGGATCTTGACCGACGTCACGCGCGGCGCGAAGGCGCTCATCTCGTCCGGGTCGGAGATGGCCTCGGCCATGACCTCCAGGATGGTGTAGCGCGCGTCGCGGGCCTGGCCCAGCGCCGCCGCCAGCACCTCGGACGGGATGCCGTCGAGCTTCGTGTCGAGCTGCAGCGCCGTCACGAACTCCTTGGTGCCCGCCACCTTGAAGTCCATGTCGCCGAACGCGTCCTCGGCACCGAGGATGTCGGTCAGCGCCACGTAGCGGGTCTCGCCGTCGACCTCGTCGGACACGAGGCCCATGGCGATGCCGGAGACCGGGGCCTTCAGCGGGACGCCGGCGTTGAGCAGCGACATCGTCGAGGCGCAGACCGAGCCCATGGACGTCGAGCCGTTGGAGCTCAGCGCCTCGGACACCTGGCGGATCGCGTACGGGAACTCGTCGCGCTTGGGCAGCACGGGCATGATCGCCCGCTCGGCCAGCGCGCCGTGGCCGATCTCGCGGCGCTTCGGCGAACCCACGCGGCCGGTCTCACCGGTCGAGTAGGGCGGGAAGTTGTAGTGGTGCAGGTAGCGCTTGTGCGTCTCGGGAGCCAGCGAGTCGATCTGCTGCTCCATGCGCAGCATGTTCAGCGTGGTGACACCCAGGATCTGGGTCTCGCCGCGCTCGAACAGCGCCGAGCCGTGCGTCCTCGGGATGACCGCGACCTCGGCACCCAGGTCGCGGATGTCGGTGAGGCCACGACCGTCGATGCGGACCTTGTCGCGCAGGATCCGCTGGCGCACGAGCTTCTTGGTCAGCGAGCGGAACGCCGCGCCGATCTCCTTCTCGCGACCCTCGAACTGCTCCGCGAGCTTCTCGAGCGTGGCGGCCTTGACCTCGTCGAGCTTGGACTCGCGCTCGGCCTTGCCCGCGATGGTCAGCGCCTGGGCCAGCTCGGCCGAAGCGGACTGCTCGACGGCCTCGAACGCGTCGGCCTGGTAGGCCGGGAACGTCGGGTACTCGCCGGTGGCCTTCGCGGCGACCTGGGCGAGCTGCGCCTGGGCCTCGCAGAGGACCTTGATGAACGGCTTGGAGGCTTCGAGACCCGCGGCCACGACCTCCTCGGTCGGGGCGGTGGCACCCTCGGCGATCATGTCGATCACGTTGTCGGTGGCCTCGGCCTCGACCATCATGATCGCGACGTCGCCGGAGTCGACCACGCGGCCCGCGACGACCATGTCGAACACGGCCTTCTCGAGCTGCTCGTAGGTCGGGAACGCCACCCACTGGCCCTCGATCAGAGCGACGCGGACGCCGCCGATCGGGCCGGAGAAGGGCAGGCCGGCGAGCTGCGTGGACGCGGACGCGGCGTTGATCGCCACGACGTCGTACAGGTCGGCCGGGTTCAGGCTCATCACCGTGATGACGACCTGGATCTCGTTGCGCAGACCGTCCACGAAGGACGGGCGCAGCGGCCGGTCGATCAGGCGGCAGGTGAGGATGGCGTCCGTGCTCGGACGGCCCTCACGCCGGAAGAAGGAGCCGGGGATGCGGCCCGCCGCGTACATGCGCTCCTCGACGTCCACCGTGAGGGGGAAGAAGTCGAAGTGGTCCTTGGGGTGCTTCGACGCCGTCGTGGCGCTCAGCAGCATCGTCTCATCGTCCAGGTACGCGACCACGCTACCGGCGGCCTGACGCGCGAGGCGCCCGGTCTCGAAGCGGATCGTGCGCGAGCCGAACTTGCCGTTGTCGATAACGGCAGTCGCCTCGTGGACCTCGATGTCCGTCATTTACTTGTTACTCCTCGTCTTTTGGACACCGCAGCACGCGTTTCTGACGAGGCCGGTCTTCGATCGAAGTCCCCTGGTTGTCATTGCCAGGGGGCCACTACCGAGGACCGGCGAAAACTGCTTCGCGCGATGCGGGCCCTGTTCTTTTCCTCTTTGCAGCCAGGGATGTGTATACACCCGGCTGTGCGCCGAGGGGGAGTGACCGGCCGGTCACTCCCCCTCGGCAGGTATCACCTGCGCAGACCGAGGCGCTGGATCAGCGCGCGGTAGCGGTTGATGTCCACCTTGGTCAGGTAGTTCAGCAGACGGCGGCGACGGCCGACCATCAGCAGAAGACCACGGCGGGAGTGGTGGTCGTGCTTGTGCTGCTTGAGGTGCTCCGTGAGGTCAGCGATGCGCTTGCTCAGCAGGGCGACCTGCGCCTCGGTGGAGCCGGTGTCGCTGTCGTGCAGCCCGTACTCGCCGAGGATGGACTTCTTCTGATCCGTGGACAGTGCCACTAGGTACTTCTCCTACTTGTTCAGGTCCGTGCGGCCCCACGCCCGCCGTATTGCTGGCCGGGGTAGCCGGTACTGGCCGCCACGGACCGCAGCCAGACCCAACTGCGAAGGCTATCAGGCACGGTGCTCAGTGGCGCGCTGACGTGCGCAACCCCACCCGTGCGACGGGTGTGTGGACGCCATCGGCGCTGCTCACGAGCACTGCTTCGGACGGCTGCCACGGGCTGCTCAGGAACTCCGGCATCGGTTGTCCCTTGTACCCGTACGCCACCGTCAGGTGCGCGAACCAATTGTCGTTCGCGCCCGCCGCCCGTGCCAACTCATTTAAATCTCCGTGAATTCCCGCCCACAGGACCTTCCCGCGGAAGTCGCTGAAGTTCCTGAGCCGGATTTCGGGCACCTCGTGGCCCTCGAGCGCTTTGAAGCGTTCCTCATCAGCGGTTTCGCCGTGGAAGCACAACGTGATGTGCCACTTCTCCGGCTTCGTCCACTCCAGGTCGAGGCTTCGGTCGAGCACCGCGTCGAGCTCGTCGACCACGCGCTGAGGCGGGTACAGGGCGGTGAAGAACTTCATCGCGCTCGCGCGATCTCGGGGGTCTGGGGGTCGCTCCCCAGAAGACACTGCGAGCGACGTGGTCCGCGCTGTCCGCGGACACACCTCTCCGAAGAGCGAGTCACTTCACCTACCGGCGGCCCGGATCACTCGGCGGAACAGGTCGGCGATGGCCGGGAAGTCGTCGGAGAGCAGATCGGCGGCCTGCTGGAGCTCGGTGCGGTCGGCGACCCGGCGAAGCACCGGGTACGCGACGCTCTCGTCTCCGTTGACCGGCAGCGAGTCGCGGGACACCGTCGGCTTGGACTCGCGCACGTCGTCGAGCGCGCGCTGCAACGCCTCCGGAGCGCCGGTCGCCACGTCCGGCGTGAGCACCTTGCGCTCCAGCATGATCATCCGCGCGAGCACGGACGGGTTGCCGATCTTGGCGCGGCGGCCGCTCATCACCTGGCTGAGCATCGGCGCGCTGATCCCCAGCACGTCGGCGAGCTGAGCCTGGGACACGTTGAAGGCCACGACCAACCGGCGCACTCGGTCACCCAAAGGCTCCCCGTACCACTCCCGCTGAAGCGCGAGATTGCGCTGAACGATCTTGTGGTCCTCCACCTTTGCCTCTCCCGTTGCACGCACTCCGACCCGCATCCTGCCAGCCTGCGGACGCCCTCATGCCCGCTTCGCCCAATCTGACGGTCACGACTCGGTCAGGAGTTCCCTCGTTCGGTCTACATCTCGGTGCATCTGCTCGAGAAGCTCCTCGACGGAGTCGAACTTGACCATCTCGCGCAGCCGGTCGACGAAGTCCACCGCGACCCGCTGCCCGTAGTAGTCCTCGTCGACGTCCAGCACGAACGCCTCGACCCGCCGCTCCCGCCCCGAGAACGTCGGGTTCGTCCCCACGCTGACCGCAGCCTTGAGCTTCTTGCCCTTGGAGTCGGTGAACCAGCACGCGTAGATGCCGTCGGCCGGAACAGCCGCGAACTTCGGCGTCGACAGGTTGGCCGTCGGGAACCCCAGGTCCTTGCCGCGCCCGTCGCCCTTGACGACGATCCCCTCGAGCCGGTGCGGCCGCCCCAAAGCCTCGGCCGCGGCCTTCACGTCGCCGGCGTCGATGCACGCCCGGACGTAGGTCGACGAGTAGGTCACCTCGTCAGCGGACACCAGATCAGCCCCCTCGGTCACGAATCCGAACCGCTGCCCGAGCTGGCGCAGCAGTGCGACGTTACCCGCCGCCTTGTGCCCGAAGGTGAAGTTCTCACCCACTACGACAGCCGCCGCGTGCAGCTTCTCGACCAGCACCTCGTGCACGAACTCGTCCGCGGGCATCCGGCTCGTCTCGAGGCTGAACGGCACCACGACGAAGTGGTCGATCCCGAGCTCCTCGACCAGTTCCGCCCTGCGCCGCAGCGTCGTGAGCTGCGCGGGATGGCTCCCGGGCCGCACCACTTCGGAGGGATGGGGGTCGAAGGTCATCAGCACGCCCGGCAGCCCGCGCTGCTCCGCGAGGGCCACCGCCCGCCCGATGAGCGCCTGGTGGCCTTTGTGGACACCGTCGAACACGCCGATGGTCACGACGCAGCGGCCCCAGCCGCCGGGAAGGTGGTCTAGTCCGCGCCAGCGTTGCACGGTGATCAGCCTACGACGGCGGCCGAAGCCGCCGCAGTCGCAGGTCCGGTCACGCGCTGCCGGAGTCGTCGCGGCCGAGCTCGCGCAACAGGTTCGACACCAGCAGACCGAGGTCGAAGTCCTCGAGATCCGCGGCGGTGAAGTCGTGCTCGGGCTTGATCAGGATGTTCCAGAGGCTCGGCCAGTAGACGCACGACCACACCGCCTCACCGTCCGACAGGATCGTCAGCCGCCGCCGGGGACCGGCGACGTCCGTCAGTTCCGCGGTCATGCCCGGTTCCAGCGCGAACCGCCGCCACCGATCCCGCAGCCAAAGCCGTCCGTCGCGCCGATGAAACGCGACGAACCACAACGCTCGTCCACTCGTCATGGCGCCCCCGGACGAAGCCTAGCCAGCCGGGCTCAGCACCACCACGGGCTTGCAGACGGTGCCCTCGTCCTTCGCCAGCGCGATGACGTGGCCGTCCGGCCCGAACACGCCGTAGGTGCCCTCGATGCCGCCCGAGCGCAGCCGCTGCCCGTGCGAGAGCGCCGAAGCTTCCTGCGGGTCGATCTCGCGGCGCGGGAACGCCGTGGTGACCGCCGCGTCGAGGTCCAGCGACAGCTCGGGCTTCTCCTCCAGCTGCTCCAGCGTCCTGGCCACGCGGAGGTCGAACGGACCGACCCTGGTGCGCCGCAACGCACCCAGGTGCCCTCCGACGCCGAGCGCCGCACCGAGGTCGCGGGCCAACGCGCGCACGTAGGTGCCGGAGGAGCACTCGACCATCACGTCGAGCAGGACCGTCTTGTCCTCACGGCGCGTGAACAGGACGTCGAACCGATGCACTGTCACGGGGCGTGCGGGGATATCGACCTGTTCGCCCGCACGCACCCGTGCGTAGGCGCGCTTGCCGTCGATCTTGACCGCGGACACGGCCGACGGCACCTGCTGGATCGGGCCGGACAGCTTCGCGATCTCGGCGGCGATCGCGTCGTCGGCCACGTCCGAGGCGTCCACAGTGGACAGGACTTCGCCCTCGGCGTCGTCCGTCGTGGTGGACGCGCCGAGCACGATCGTCGCGAGGTAGGCCTTGCTGTCGAGCGCGAGGTGGCCGAGGAGCTTCGTCGCGCGTTCGATGCCGAGCACGAGCACGCCGGTCGCCATCGGGTCCAGCGTGCCGGCGTGCCCGACCTTGCGGGTGCCGAGAATCCTGCGCACACGCGCCACCACGTCGTGCGAGGTCATGCCGTCCGGCTTGTCGACGACGACCAGGCCCGGTGCAACAGAGGGTTTCACGGCCGGGAATCCTAAGCGACGCGCAAGGCGTCCCAGCGACGACGCCGCAACTGCACCGGCACCGTCTCACCACGCTCCTCGGCCTCGAACACCGCGGCACGCGCGCGACGCCACCACACGAGCATCCGCCAGCCGCCGAAGACCAGCGCAACGACGCAGAAGCTGAACGCCACCCGGAACGCCGTCTGCGGGGCCATCACGTTCTCCATGAGGTCCAGCAGCACGCCGACGCCCAGTGCCATGACGGTCACCGCGAGGAAGCCGCCGACGTTGACCAGGCCGCTCGCCGTGGACTGGCGGTGCGACGGGTTGTAGTCGCGGGCCAGCGCGAACGCGACACCGGAGATCGGGCCGCCCACGGTCAGCACGAGGAACACGACGGCGATGACCGGCACCGGCACGTGCCCGCCCGGCCACAGCAGCAGCACGCTCCACCCGGTGAACGCGAACGCCAGGAACCAGCCCGCGATCGGCATGCGCCACTCGGGGTTGCGAGAGAAGAGCGCGCCGACGATCGGACTCGACACGATCGCGCCGATGACCAGCAGTCCGAGCGTGGACGACGCCGCCTTGGCCGACATGCCCTGCGCCTGCACGAGGTACGGGTACCCCCACAGCAGCCCGAGCACGGCCGGCGTCGACATGGTGCTGAAGTGCGACCAGAACCCGAGCCGGGTGCCGGGCACGCTCCACGCCTGCCGCACCTTGGGCCAGATCTTGGTGAACGGCACGGGTTCCGGCTTCGGCGCGGTGAAGTCGCGCGGCACGTCCTTGATCCTGATGAACGCCACGACCGAGTACAGCGCGGTGACGCCACCCGCGACGAGGAACGCCCAGGTCCACCCGATCGAGCCGAGCGCGAGCGTCAGCGGCACGGTGGCGACGAGGTTGCCCACACCGCCCAACGCGGCCGTGACCGCGACCACGAGCGAGTACTGGCGCGGCGGGAAGTGCGCCGCGACGATCCGGATCACGCTGATGAACGTCATCGCGTCACCCATGCCCAGCACGGCGCGGGCAGTCAGTCCCAGCGCGTACGAGTCGGCGACGGCGAAGAGCACCTGGCCGGTGCCCATGAGCAGGGCGGCGACGGTGAGGATCTTGCGCGGACCGAAGCGGTCCACGAGCAGACCGGTCGGGATCTGCATGAGGGCGTAGACACCGATCTGCAGCACGGTGAACACACCGAGCTGCGCGGGTCCGAGCCCGAACCGCTCACTCGCTTCCAGCCCGGCCACGCCGAGCGTGCTGCGGTGGAAGACGGCGGCGAAGTAGACGAGAACGGCGGTGGTCCAGATCAGCCACGCGTTGCGGGTGGCGCGATCGACCGACGGCAAGACAACACACTCCCAGGTCAGAGGCGGGCAGACATTAGTTACATCGCCTAAACAACCTTCTTGGTAACGGTTTCATGCCGTGAGGTCGGACACAGCGCCCGTTCGGGCGTTTTGCCCGTGTGCCCCGCCTCACCCACCCGCGCTACCTGACCGCGCCCTCGACGGCCCAGTCCCCCGAGCGCGTCCGCCACACCACCGCGACCAGCCGCAGCACCATGAACGCCGACAGCCCGGTCCAGATCCCGGCGAGCCCCCACCCGAACGCATACGAGGCCCACACCAGCGGCAGGAACCCGACCACCGCCGACCCGAGCGTCGCCGTCCGCATGAACTTCACGTCGCCGGCGCCCAGCAACACCCCGTCCAACGCGAACACCACACCCGCGATCGGCTGCAGCGCAACGAAAAACCACCACGCGTTGGGGATTTCCCTCAGGACGCCCGCATCCGACGTGAACGCGTGCGGCAGAACCGTTGCCAGCGCGGCGAACACGACCCCGAGCCCGATCCCGAACACCAGCCCGTACCGCGTCACCTGCCACGCGAGCTTCTCGGCCTGCTTCTTGTTCGAGGCCCCGAGCGCCGCGCCCACCAGCGACTGCGCCGCGATCGCCAACGAGTCGAGAACGAGCGCCAGGAACGTCCACAACTGCAACACGACCTGATGCGCCCCCACGGCCGCCACCGACGTCCGCGCCGCCACCGAAGCCGCACTGATGAAGCACGCCTGGAACGCCAAACTGCGCAACACGAGGTCACGCCCCATGCCGAGCTGCGCGCGCATGGCTTGGTAGTGCGGCGTGAGCGGCACCTTCTCACTGATGAGCGCTTTGAAGAACAAGCTCGCCGCCAGCACCTGCGCGACCACGTTGGCGACGGCCGACCCCTCAAGCCCCCACCCAGCGCCGTACACGAGCGCCGGACACATCACCGCGCTGATCCCGTTGCCGATCAGGATGTACTTGAGCGGCCGCCTGGTGTCCTGAACCCCGCGCATCCACCCGTTGCCGGCCATCGTGACGAGAATGAACGGCGCCCCGAACAACGCGATGCGCACCCACTCCACCGCCGCGTCAGCCACCGCCCCACCACCAGCGAGCAACTCCGCCAACGGCCGCGCGAACACCTGCCCGAGCACCACCACGAGCAGCCCAGCCGCCAATGCCAGCCAGGTGGCCTGAACCCCTTCCTCAACGGCCTCCCGCCGCCGCCCGGCCCCGTGCAACCGAGCCGTACGCGCCGTGGTGCCGTACGAGAGAAACGTCAGCTGCGTCGACACCTGCGTCAGCAACACCCCGCCAAGCGCCAGCCCGGCCAACGGCAACGCCCCGAGATGCCCCACCACCGCCGTGTCGACCAGCACGTACAACGGCTCGGCCGCCAGCACCCCCAGGGCAGGCACGGCCAGCCCGATGACCCGCCGAGCGGGAACCCGATCCTCCACACGTCGAACCTAGGTGGTCAGCGCAACTTTCCGCCGGTGACGACGGCCACCCGTCCATCCCGCGAGACCCACCAGCGTCCGCGCCAAATCCGCCTCATCGACGCAGCCCACGCCCCATCGGCGACGGCCTCAGCGCACGCAACCTCGCGCGCCGGTTCGCGACGCTCGACCCCGGTGGAGGCAGCCCGAGCGATGGCCTCGACGTCGACGCAGCGAGCCCGCGGCGCCGCAACCCTTTTGCGCGTCACCGAACACCACTCAGCCGACCCTGCAGGCCCACGTGACAGGCACCCAGGCCGGCCGCAGCAACCCCTGCCCACCACAAACGATCACGACCAGTCGCACCTGGCCAGCACCCCCATGGCCAGCACCGTCGACGACACGCGACAAGCCCGCGCGAGCATGGGCAACTCAACCCTGCCGCGGGTTGCCGGGCACCGTTCGTCCCGCCGGCGGCGACCGGCCAACCCGGCCGCAGCACCATGTCCCTGCTACCGATGCCGCGCCACCCACCGACAACCACGCCCGCGCAGCGGCTCAACCTGGCGCACGTGGCCCACGCGGGCTCCTGCCGCGGCCCAGTGACCACGCCACGCCAGCGACCGCTGCCCTCCACCGCACCTCCACGGCGACGGCCACGGCACACCAGCCCGGAGCCCATCAGGACGGCGACCACACCACGGCCACACCACAGCTAAGCCGCACGCCCCGGTCTGCTCCCCCACGCGCTTCCTCATACGCGAGGCGACCGAACCAGCGTTTCAGGACACTTCCCGGGCCACGTTCACCCGACCGTGTGACCTAAGCGCGCTGCGGCAGGCCGAACACGCGTTCTCGCGCCACCGCCAGCGCCGAGTGCAGGGCTCCCGAGCGCACCGGGTTCGCGGTGATCTGTGCGAGCTGCACCGGGGTGCGCGGGACCACCAGCTTCAGCAGTTCCACCGACACCAGCTCGCACAACGTCTCGCCGCCCGCCTGGGCGACGCCGCCTGACAGCAGCACCAGTTCCGGGTCGAGCACGCACACGACGTTCGCCAGGCCCAAAGCGATCCTACGAGCCAGGTCCGACAGAAACGCGCGGCCTTCGGTGCCCGCGGTCAGGGCGTGGGCTACCGCCTCCAGGCCGGAGGAGGCCGAGATGCCGTGCGACGACGCCAGGTTCACGATGGCGTCGCTGTCCACCTGGTCGCCGTAGCGGCCGCCGGGGATCTGCATCGAGTCGATCTCGCCCGCGCCGCCCGTGACGCCGCGCAGCAGCACGCCGTTGACGACCACGGCCGAGCCGATCTCGTCGGCCGGCCAGAACAGGACGAAGTTGCGGACGCCCACTGCCTTGCCAGAGCTCATCTCCTCCAGCGCGGCGAGGTTGATGTCGTTCTCGATCGACACCGACGTGCCCAGCTGTTCGCGCAGGGTCGCGGGCAGGTCGACGTCGACCAGGCCGGGCAGGTGCGGTGCGAAGCCCAGGTGGCCGGTGGCCGGGTCTACGGCGCCGGGCGTGCCCACGACGACGTGGGACAGCGCGTCCAGCCGCAGGCCCGCCAGGGCCGCTGCCTTCTGGACGGTCTCGCGGAAGGCGGCGAGCGTCTCGGTCTTGGGCATCGGCGCGCTGTGCTCGGACAGCAGCGAACCCGTGATGTCCGCGATGGCCACGTCGATCAGGTCCGGCGTCAGCGCCACCGCCGCCACGTGCCCGACGCCGCCGTTGACCGCCCACATCTGTGCGCGCGGGCCTCGGCCGCCGCCGCGCAGGCCGGTGCGGACGACCATGCCGTCTTCTTCTAGCCGGGCGAGCAGTTGTGCGGTCGCGGGCTTGGAGAGGCCGATGACCTCCTCCAGCTCGGCGCGCGTCATCGCCCCGCTGCGCAGCAAGGTCTCGATGGCCGCGCGGTCGTTGATCTCCCGCAGCAGCCGCGGGCTTCCTGTCCTCGTCATGACTCCACCTGCTCCAGCGCGCCCTTGAGCGCGGCGACGACCTGGTCGGCGGACCCGTCGAACGTGAACCCGGCCGCCAGCCGATGCCCACCGCCCCCGAGCACCTGCGCCACCTCACGCACGTCGACCCGGCTCACGGCCCGCAACGAGACCGACCAGAACCCGGGTCGCAACTCCTTCAGGACGGCGGCGACCTCGGCCTCGGAGGCAGAGCGCACCACGTCGATCACGCTCTCCACCTCCTCGCTCCGCACATCGCGCGCGTCGTCCATGCCCACCACCGCGTGCACCAGCCCCAAGCCGTGAGCAGCACGCGCGTCCAACTCAGCCCGAGCCAGCACACGCGACAACATGCCCAAGTACGCGAACGGATGTGCGTCCATCAACGGCCGTGTGACGCTGTACGCGTCCACTCCGGTCTCCAGCAACCGCGCCGCCGTCACGTGTGCGGCAGGCCCTGCCTTGCGAAAGCCTCCGGTGTCCGTCACGAGCCCGGCGTAAATGCACCGCGCGATCGGCTCGTCGAGGTCCACGTCCATCTCGTCGAGCAACTTCAAAGCGATCAGCGCCGTGGCTTCCGCGTGCTCGTCGATGCAGTGCAACGTCCCGTACCGCGTGTTCGACACGTGGTGGTCGATGACGATGACCGGACCCGTGCAGGCGGCGACGCGATCGGCCAGCGGTCCGAGGCGCTGCAGGCTTCCGGTGTCCATGACCACGAGGAACTCCGGCGCTGCGGGCACCTCGTCGCGGTGCACCAGCAGCCCGGCCGTGTCCAGCGCCTTCAACGACTCCGGCACCGTCGAGGGCTCACCGAACGCCACGCGCACCGCTACTCCGCGCCGGTGCAGCGCGAGTCCCACCGCCAGGGCACTCCCGAGCGTGTCCGCGTCGGGGTTGATGTGACTGAGAAGGGTCACATCACGGGCGCCGGCCAGCAACCGCGCGGCCTCGGCAATGGTGGTGCTCAGGTCGTCTGCCACAGGGAGACGTTAGCTGTTCACCGTCTCAATGTGCTGCAGGGCACCCTCGGACAAGACAGTTTCCATCCCATAGACAGCCTGCGGGGACCTTCCGCGTGCGAAAGGTCCCCGGGCAAACGAACTCAGTCCTCGTCGTCCTCGCGAGGCGCCTTGTAAGGATCCGCTTCTCCAGCCGGAGAAGCACCGGCGGCGAGCCGGGCCACCTCGGCGTCGGCGGCCTGAGCCTGAGCCAGCAGCTCGTCCATCTTCCGGGCCGTGTCCGGCACGGTGTCGGTCATGAACGTCAGCGTCGGCGTGAACCGGACCCCGGTCTGCTGCCCGACCATCGAGCGCAGCACGCCCTTGGCCTTTTCCAGAGCGGCAGCCGCCCCGGCGTAGTCGGGCTCGGTGTCCAGGCGCTCCCCGAGAACCGTGTAGTACACGGTCGCGTCGTGCAGATCGCCGGTCACCTTGGTGTCGGTGATCGTGACGCGAGCCAGACGCGGGTCCTTGACCTCGTGCTCCAGAGCCGAAGCCACGATCTGCGAGATCCGCTTCGCGAGCTTGCGGGCACGTGCCGTGTCGGCCACGAGCCTCCCCTTCCTAGTCGTCCTCCGGCCCGACGAAACGTGTGCGGGCGGAGAGCAGTTCCAGTTCGGGACGTCCGGCGACCAGCCTTTCACAACTGGCCAGCACGTCCCTGACGTGCTCCAGGTCGGCGGCGACCGCCGCGACCCCGATCAAGCTGCGCCGATGCAGGTCGAGATGACCGGCCTCGGAGACAGCGACCTCGAAGCGCTTGCGCAGCTCGGCCACGACGGGCCGGACCACCGAGCGCTTCTCCTTCAACGAGTGGACGTCGCCCAAGAGCACGTCCAGTTCCAGAGCCCCCACGTACATGGGCAAGATCCTCCAGAAGAAAAGGGTGCGGAGCCACCGGTTAAATGGCCCCGCACCCCCATCAAGCCACTATGCGCGCGGCTTCTCGCGCATTTCGTAGGTCTCGATGATGTCTTCCAGCTTGAGGTCGCTGTAGTTGCCGAGCGTGAGACCACACTCGAAACCTTCGCGAACCTCGGTGGCGTCGTCCTTGAACCGCTTGAGCGAGCTGATCGGGAGGTTCTCCGCGATCACCTTGCCGTCACGGAGCAGGCGCGCCCTGGCGTTGCGGCGAATCTCGCCCGACAGGACCATGCAACCCGCGATCGTGCCGACCTTGGAGGACTTGAAGACGTCGCGGATCTCGGCGCGGCCGAGCTGGACCTCTTCGTACTCCGGCTTGAGGAGACCCTTGAGGGCCGCCTCGATCTCGTCGATCGCCTGGTAGATGACCGTGTAGTAGCGGACGTCGATGCCCTCGCGGTTCGCGAGCTCGGTCGCCTTGCCCTCGGCCCGGACGTTGAAGCCCAGGACGATGGCGGAGGAGGCCACGGCGAGGTTGATGTCGCCTTCGGTGATGCCACCGACACCGCGGTGGACCACACGAAGCTCGACGTCGTCGCCGACCTCGATCTTCATGAGCGCGTCCTCGAGGGCCTCGACGGTACCCGAGTTGTCACCCTTGATGATCAAGGTGAGCTGGCTGGTTTCCTTGAGTGCTGCGTCCAGGTCCTCGAGGCTGACGCGCTTGCGCTTCGCGGCGTTGGCAGCGTTGCGAGTGCGGGCCTGACGACGCTCGGCGATCTGGCGAGCAACGCGGTCCTCGTCGACGACCAGGAACGAGTCACCAGCGCGCGGCACCGACGTGAGGCCGATGACCTGCACCGGACGCGACGGGGTCGCGTCGTGGACGTCGTCGCCGTGCTCGTCCACCATGCGGCGGACGCGGCCGTAGGCGTCGCCCGCGACGATCGAGTCGCCGACGCGGAGCGTGCCTCGCTGGACCAGCACGGTGGCGACCGGACCGCGACCGCGGTCGAGGTGCGCCTCGATCGCGACACCCTGGGCCTCCATGTCCGGGTTGGCCCGGAGGTCCAGCGAAGCGTCGGCGGTCAACAGGATGGCCTCGAGGAGGCTGTCGATGTTGATGCCCTGCTTCGCGGAGATGTCGACGAACATCGTGTCGCCGCCGTACTCCTCGGCGACCAGGCCGTATTCCGTCAGTTGCTGACGGATCTTGGCCGGGTTGGCGCCTTCCTTGTCGATCTTGTTGACCGCGACCACGATCGGCGCCTGAGCGGCCTGCGCGTGGTTGATGGCCTCGACCGTCTGCGGCATCACGCCGTCGTCGGCGGCGACGACGATGACCGCGATGTCGGTCGCGTTCGCACCACGGGCACGCATGGCGGTGAACGCCTCGTGACCGGGGGTGTCGATGAAGGTGATGAGACGCGGGTTGCCCTCGAGCTCGGTCTCCACCTGGTAGGCGCCGATGTGCTGGGTGATGCCACCGGCTTCACCCTCGTGCACCTTCGCCTTGCGGATGGTGTCGAGCAGTCGGGTCTTACCGTGGTCGACGTGACCCATGACGGTGACGACCGGCGGGCGAATCTGCAGGTCCTCCTCGTCGCCGGCGTCCTCGCCGTAGGTGATGTCGAACGTCTCGAGCAGCTCGCGGTCCTCCTCCTCGGGGGACACGACCTGCACGACGTAGTTCATCTCGGAGCCGAGCAGCTCCAGGATCTCGTCGGACACCGACTGGGTCGCCGTGACCATCTCGCCCAGGTGGAACAGCACCTGCACGAGCGACGCCGGGTTGGCGTTGATCTTGTCGGCGAAGTCGGTCAGCGAGGCACCGCGCGGAAGGCGGATCGTCTCGCCCTGGCCCTTGGGCAGGCGGACGCCACCGACCGAAGGCGCCTGCATGTTGTCCATGTACTCCTGGCGCTTCTGCCGCTTGGACTTGCGTCCACGACGCGCCGGACCACCCGGACGACCGAAGGCACCAGCGGTACCGCCGCGACCTGCGCCGCCACCGCCACCGGGACGACCGCGGAAACCGCCGCCACCACCGGCAGGGGCACCGCCGCCTGCGCCGCCGCCACCGCCGGGACGGAAGCCACCGCCGCCGCCACCGCCGCCACCGGGACGGAAGCCACCGCCACCGCCACCACCGGGACGGAAGCCGCCACCGCCGCCACCGCCACCGCCGCCGCGGAAGCCGCCACCGCCGCCGCCCCCACCGGGACGACCGCCGCCACCGCCACCGCCACCGGGACGGCCACCGCCGCCACCAGGACCGGGGCGACCGCCACCGCCGCCACCGGCCGGGCGACCCGGCATCATGCCGGGGTTCGGGCGCGGAGGCATGTTGCCCGGGTTGGGGCGAGGACCGCCCTGACCGGGACCGCCGGGACGAGGACCGCCCTGGCCGGGGCCGGGACGACCGCCACCCTGAGCGGCGGCCGGACGCTGACCACCCTGACCGGGCGCACCGCTCGGACGGGGGTTGGCCGGACGCGGGTCACCGGGCTTCGGGCCGGAAGGGCGCTCGCCCTGCTCCGGACGCGGGCCGGGACGAGGTCCGGGACGCGGGCCGGGAGGGTTGCCCCCGCCGACGCCGAAGGGGTTGTTGCCCGGACGCGGGGCACGCGGGCCCGCAGGCTTGGGAGACTGCGTGCGCGGCGGCACCACGGACGGGGACTGCTGAGAACCAGCGGACGCGGCCGGAGCCTGCGGCTGCTGGGGCTGCTGCGGAGCCTTCTCCTGCGGAGCCGGGCGCGGGCCCGGACGCGGACCGCCACCCGGCTTGGTGGCGGGAGCCGGGGCAGCCTTGGGAGCGGCCGGAGCCGACGCGGCGGGTGCCGGTGCGGCGGCGGCCGGAGCCTGGGGCTGCTCGGGTGCGGGCGCCGCGGGAGCCGGAGCCTGCGCGGCAGGAGCTGCCGCGGCGGGCTTGGGCGCCGGAGGGCGCGGGGCCGCGGGCTTCGGGCCGGGCATGGCCTTCGGCGCGGTGGCCGCGGTGTCGGATGCTGCCGGCTTGGACTCCGCCGGGGCGGCGGGCGCTGCGGCAGCAGCGGGTGCGGGTGCCTTGGGCTTCGGAGCGGACGGCTTGGGAGCCGGCTTCGAAGACTTGGCTTCGTAGGCATCACGAAGCCGCCGGGCCACGGGGGCCTCGACGGTGGAGGACGCCGACTTCACGTATTCGCCTTGTTCGGCGAGCTTGTTCAGAACTTCCTTGCTCGTAACACCGAGCTCTTTCGCGAGCTCGTGCACGCGGGCCTTGCCTGCCACTGCACTCCTCTGTTGTGAGGTCGGCGGGCAAGTCCCATCGACCTCGTCTTAACGTCGCGCGTTCATGTCTTCAGCTTCACGGCTGACTCATGACGGGTCGACCTGCTTCCTTGTTTCCTGCGGATCGAGAGGCTGTCCCTCGATCATTTTCCCGTACTGCTCGATGTGCTCGCGCAACGAAGCGACGTCGAGTGCTCCCTGGACCCGGAAGGCCCGCGAGAACGCCCGTCGCCGCTCGGCGTTGCGGAGACATTCGAGATCGAAATGCAACCAAGCACCCCGACCAGGAAGTCGCCTGCGGAGGTCCGGAACCACCGAACCGTCCACCGCGACCACACGCAGCAGCTCAGAGGGCAACGTCCTGGCGCGGCATCCAATGCACGTACGAACAGGGCCGATGTGTTGGGTGACCGAACCCGACGTTGAACCGTTGATGAGTCTATCCCCTGGAGCTCATTCGGCCGAACTGGATGTGACCGCTCCGGCGGCCGGAGCCTCCGCGTCACTGCGGATGTCGATGCGCCAGCCGGTCAGGCGGGCGGCCAGACGGGCGTTCTGCCCCTCCTTGCCGATCGCCAGCGACAGCTGGAAGTCCGGCACCACGACGCGAGCCGTCTTGGCGCGCTCGTCGAGCACCCGTACGGACACAACCTTGGCCGGGGACAAAGCATTCCCGACGAAAGTGGCCGGGTCGTCCGAGTAGTCGATGATGTCGATCTTCTCGCCACCGAGCTCGTGCATGACGTTGCGCACACGGGCACCCATCGGGCCGATGCAGGCACCCTTGGCGTTCACGCCGGAGACCGTCGACTTGACCGCGATCTTCGAACGGTGACCTGCCTCACGTGCCACCGCGGGGATCTCCACGGTGCCGTCCGCGATCTCCGGGACCTCGAGGGCGAACAGCCGCCGCACGAGGTTCGGGTGCGTGCGCGAGAGAGCGATCTGCGGTCCGCGCGCACCGCGGGACACGCTCACGACGTAGCACTTGATGCGCTCGCCGTGGTTGTACTGCTCGCCCGGCACCTGCTCGGCCGGCGGCAGCACTCCCTCGGTGTCACCGACCTGCACGACGACCATGCCGCGGGCGTTCGCGCGGGCGTCGCGCTGCACGACACCGGCGATGATCTCGCCCTCCTTGGCGGCGAACTCGCCGAAGGTGCGCTCGTGCTCGGCGTCGCGCAGGCGCTGCAGGATGACCTGCCGCGCCGTGGTGGCGGCGATGCGGCCGAAGCCTTCCGGAGTGTCGTCCCACTCCTCCTGCACCGCGCCGTCCGGGCCCAGGTCCTGCGCGAGCACGCGCACGACGCCGGTCTTGCGGTCGATCTCCACGCGCGAGTGCGTGGCATGTCCTTCGGTGTGCTTGTAGGCGGTCAGCAGTGCTGACTCGATCGCCTCCAGGACCGTCTCGAAGGGGATGTCCTTTTCACGTTCGATCGCCCTCAGGGCGGCGATGTCGACGTTCACCTCGGCTCCTCCTTCGGTGCTTTCCGAGTGAGCCGAGCCAGTTCCTCGACCGGCGGCTGCTTGAACTCGATCTCCATGACCGCGCGTTCGATGTGGCGGTACTCCACGCGTCGCAGCTCGTCCTTGTGCAGCAACTCGACACCTGTCTCGTCGCACTCGCCGACCCGGCCGAACCACTCGGCCTTCTCGGGCTGCTTGATCTTCACGAGACGCAGGTGCGCGCGCTTCCAGTGGCGCGGGCGGGTGAGCGGGCGGTCGACACCCGGCGAGGTGACCTCGAGGGTGTACGGCCCGTTGATGATGTGGTCGTGCTCGTCGAGCGTGGCGGAGACCACACGGCTCGCCTCGGCGACCTCGTCGAGCCCGATGCCGTCCTCGCCGTCCACCACGACCTTGACCAGACGGCGGCGCCCAGCCTGATTCACGTCGAGTGCGTCGAGGTCGAAGCCGGCGGCTTCGAGCGCCTCCCGCACAACGGGTGCTAGCTGCGCGGCAAGCTCTCCGCGCGGCGGGCTGGACACGTGGTGTCTCCTTCAGTTCGAACGCATGAAAACCCCGGCCGACGGTGTTTCGGCGGCCGTGGACGCCCAGACTATCTCCTTTGCCCGCCTCCCACCGCGCCGCAGGGCTGCTGGCAAGATGGGTTCGCGTGATCTCCGAATCGGTCAGCCGCCGCCGCGTGCTGTTCGCGGTGGCTGCCGCACCGCTCGCCGTTGCGTGCACCACAGAACCCCCGCCGCCACCGCCGCCGGACCCGTTGTCGGCACTCGCGGCCCAGGCTCGCGCGGACGCCGCGTTGGCCCAGACGCTCGCGGCGGTTCCGGGGGCCGCGGAGATCGCCAAGGCCCGTGACACGCACGCCCGCCTGCTGCAGGCCGAGGTCGACCGCGAACGCCCGCCGCTGTCCTCGACGGCCCCGCCCGCTCCCACCGCCCCGCCCACGCCGCCGGACCCCCAGGCGGCCTTGCGGACCGCGCTCGACGAGGCCGTGCGCGACGCCTCGGCCGTCGTCTCCACGCTGCCCACCTACCGCGCCGGTCTCGTCGGTTCGGTGGCCGCGGGCTGCGCGTCGCTGAGGGAGGTGCTCGCATGACCGTGGACGCCGTTCAGACCGCGCTCGGGACCGAGCACGCGGCGTTGTGGACCTACGGCCTGGTGTCGGCGTTCCTGGGCAACCAGGCCGCCGCCGTCGCGGAGGGTGCGAACGCGCACCGGGCACGCCGCGACACGACCGAGCGGTGGCTGCGGGACAAGGGCGCGACGCCGAACCCGCCGGCGGCCGCCTACCTGCCGCCCGCCCCGGTCTCCGACGGGCCTTCCGCGCTGGCCGCGCTCATCGCTGTCGAGCAGGACACCTGCGCCGCGTGGCACGGGGTTCTGGAGCGCACGGACGAGGCGACGCTGCGGACTTCGGCGCTGGACGCGCTGACGACGGCGGCGGTGCGGGCGACCCGGTGGCGCAAGGCGGCCGGCACGAACCCGGCATCCATCACGATGCCGGGTGTCGCTTCGGGCTAATTGCCGAACGAGGACGCGAGCCTGATCGCGTCGGCGGAGACCTTCTTCATCTCCTTGTTGTGCGCGAGCGCGTCGGTTCCGCGGTTCGGGGAGTCCGACTCGACGATCACGACGAGCTGGTCGCGCTGCTCGGAGGCATAGCCGCCGTTGGCCAGCGTGGTCAGCGGCGGCACGCTGATCGCCTTGTCCAGCACCAGGTCCTTGACGTTGCCGGTGCCGTCCTTCTGGGTCAGCTCGCGCAACGCCTTCGCCTCGGCCGCGGTCTTCATCTTCACCACGGACACCGACGAGTAGACGGTGCGCCCGTCCTGCAGCTTGGCGGTGTAGAAGGCGCGCGTGAGCTGGAGGCACGGCGTGGTCTTGAAGAACGCCTGCGTCTGGCTCGTCGCGTGGGCGGCGCAGTCGCTGTCCTTCACCGGCTCCGGGAGTTCGGGCACGGTGCTGAACTCGAACTCCCCCGCGGTCTTCTGCGGCTGCGCGACCGGCTGGTCGATTCGCTCGGTTGGCTGCAACACCCACCACACGAACCCCGACACCACCGCGACGCCGACGAGCGCCAGAGCCTTGCCCACCCACGTCCTCTTCCGAGGAGGCTGTGGTGGCAGCTGTCCCTGGCGGTTGTCCATGATCGACTGGAGCTTCATCAGCTCGTCGGCCGGGTAGAGCGGCGCGGTGTCGGTCGGCCTCGGTGGAAAGCGAGGCATGTTCTGGGTCACCTCTTCAGGTGACTGGCGTGGTTCCGACACAAGGACCCACGGTAACGGACGGCGGTCAGCCAAGCGCTTTGAGCACCCGATCCACGTCCTCGACCGTGTTGTAGAGGTGACATGCGAACCGTGTGCGAGCTGCGCGAACAGAGGAGACGACACCCGAAACGTGGGGTACGTCTACTGAGACGATGGCCGAGCCGTTGGGTTCGAGCCCCAGTCCGGTCAGCAGGTGATCCGTCAGGTTCGCGTTGTGCGCGCGCACGGCTGCGAGGTCCAGCGACGCCACCCACGGCAGCGCCACGGCGGCACCTACATGGGCGAACCACGCCGGCGCGAGGTCGAACCGCCGCGCGTCCGAACGGAGCACCAGCTCGGTCCCGTAGTTCTCCCCGGTGCTGTACCAGTTCGCCGCCACCGGTTCGAGGAAGTCCATCCGGTCCGGCCGCACCGCCATCCAGGCCGCGCCCTTCGGTGCCATCAGCCACTTGTACGCGACGCCGACCACGAAATCGGCCCACGCCAACGACAGCGGCATCCACCCGGCGGCCTGCGAGACGTCCAGCACCACCGGTTTGCCGGATGCCTTCAACGCCTCCAGGTCCGCGACCGCGCCGTCCGCCGACTGGACCACGCTCACCGCGACGAGATCACATTCGTCCACTGTGGACACCATCTCGTGCCCGGCCGCGACGAACGGCAGCGTGACACTGGTGAACTCGCCCGGCTGGACGAAGATCTTCGACCCCTTCGGCAACGCCCGCGCGACCAGTGACACGAACTGCGAGACCGTGGCGCCGCACGCGACCGACGTCGCGGGCACCCCGACCACCCGGCCGAACGCCTCACGCGACGTCTCGACCGCCGTGCCGAAGTCGGACGAGGTGTCCTGGCCGCGCCGCCACCGTTCGTGGGCTGCCGCGACCGCGTCGGCGACGTGCCGCGGGGGCACGCCGATCGAGGCCGTGTTCAGGTAACCCGGCTCGACGTCGAAAACCGCCCCGAAGGCCTCACGCATGCGCGAGCTGCTTGTCGCGCTTGCGGCGCGCGTAGACCTGCTTCTTCACCCGTGCGATCACGGTTCCATCCTGCCCGACGACATCGGTCTCGAACCAGATCAAGGCCTTCTCGCCGGACGCCGTCCGGTCCAGCACCTGCCCGACGTGCTCGTCGGTGAGCCGGAACTCCGCGTACACCGTGCCGCGGCCGGGTTCGACGAACTCGATCTCGCCGGCCCGGTCCCACACCACGTGCTGACCCTTGAGCTGGTTGAACAGCAGCAACACCCAGAACGGGTCGGTCATCGCGAACAGCGAGCCGCCGAAGTGGGTGCCGAAGAAGTTGCGGTTCCACGGGCGCAGACGCATCTTGACCCGCGCGTACCGGTAGTCCGGCGAGATCTCTTGCACGCGGATCCCGGCGAACAGGAACGGCGGCCACAGGTTCATCCCGAAGCGCAGGCGGCTTGCCTTCATAAAAAACAGTGTTACACAACGTCCGCCAGACTGTCCGCAACTTCCTGCGGCGAAGGCATGTGACGTATCTCTTCCGCGATCTGACCTGCGGCTTCCCGGTGGCTGCCGTCCACGAGCACCAGTCGTGCGCTCTCCGCGACCGCCTCGGCACTCACCGCGTCCAGCCGCACGCCCGCACCGCTCTCTACGAGCGCTTTGGCGTTGCCGAACTGGTCTGCTCCTTGCGGCAGCACGACCTGTGGGACCCCCTCGGCCAGAGCGGCGAGCATCGTGCCGCTGCCGCCGTGGTGCACGACGACGTCCGCCTGCCTGATCACCTCGGCCTGCGGCAGCCACCTGCCCGGTCCGGCGACCACCACCTGGGCGTCGAGCGACCCGAGCCCCGCCACCGCCTTCGCGAGCAGGTCCTCGCTGCCGAACACGGTCCCGAACGTGACGTAGATCAGCTTCTCGTGCGTGCGTGCCGGAACCTCGCCCGGGCTCTGATGCGCCACCGGTCGCAGCAGGATCCGGTCCGCGGTGAAACCCTTGTCCTGCAACGAGGGCGGGCAGATGTCGAGGTGCCGTCCACCCTCCGGCCGCGCGAGCCCGATCCCCTCGTCGAACATCCGCCCGAACCCGTGCCACAGCACCGGGAACGCCCTTCTGCGCGCCTCCCTGTACACCTGAGGCACGGCCCACCCGCTGATCACGAGGTCCGGCAGCACCCGTTCCAGCTCGGGCGCGATGTCCTCGGCGTAGATCTCGCCGAACACCAGGCCGGGGCGGAACGGCCGCAGCCCCAGCCTGGTCAGCTCGGGGTGCATTTCGTCGCCCACCGCGAAGTGGACCTCGTGCCCGGCGTCGCGCAGTGCGAGCGCCAACGGGATCAACGGATAGGTGTGGCCGACCGCGGCCATGCTGGCGAAGAGCACGCGCATGCCGTGACAATACTGACGTCCCATGGGAACCAACCGCGAGAAGATGATCAACGGCGAGCCCTACCTGGCGGTGGACCCCGAGCTGGACGCGGACCGCCGGCGAGCCTGGCGGGAGATGGCCCGGTTCAACGCGCACGACCCGGAAGACCTCGACGGCCAGTACGCGATCCTGAAGGGCTTCCTCGCGGAGATCGGCGAGAACACGACGTTCCTGCCGCGCCTGCAGATCGAGTACGGCTACAACACGCGCATCGGCTCGAACAGCTTCATGAACTACGACGGCATCATCCTCGACTGCGGCCCGGTCACCATCGGCGACAACGTGATGATGGGCCCGCGCGTGCAGCTGTTGACGGCGTTGCACCCGATCGAGGACCACGACGCGCGGATCGAGGGCTGGGAGACGACCGCGCCGATCGTCATCGGGGATCGTGTGTGGTTCGGCGGCGGCGTGATCGTGTGTCCCGGCGTGACGATCGGCAGCAACACGGTGGTCGGCGCCGGCAGTGTCGTGACGCGTGATCTGCCTGATCACGTGCTCGCGGTCGGCAACCCGGCACGGGTGGTTCGTAAGATCTGAAGCCATGCGCAGCGAGGAGATCGAAATCCGCACCGGTGCCGAAGAGGTCGTGCACGACCTGACGCGAGAGTGCGAGAGGTTCCTCAGCAGTGAGAACGGTGACGGCCTGTTGCACGTGTGGGTGCCGCACGCGACCGCCGGCGTCGCCATCATCGAGACGGGCGCGGGCAGCGACGACGATCTGCTGACCGCGCTGGAACGAATCCTGCCCCGCGACGTGAAGTGGCGGCACCGGCACGGCACCCCTGGCCACGGCCGTGACCACGTGATGCCCGCGCTGGTGCCGCCCTACGCGACGATCCCGGTGCTAGGCGGTGTGCTGGTGCTCGGCACGTGGCAGTCCGTCTGCCTCGTGGACACCAACGTCGACAACCCCGTCCGCACGGTCCGGCTGAGCTTCCTCGCCGGCTAGTTCGGTCTTCTTCATGGCAAGCAGCACGAGACCGACGAGCGCGATCCCGCCGAACACCCACCACTCGGTGCTGATGGAGCCGTCGTACATGAGGCTGCGCAGGCCTTCCGTGGAGAACCTGAACGGCGTCCACGACCAGAGGACTGCCCTGTAAGCCGGGTTGAGCAGCTCCGGCACCTGACCCGCCACCGCGGGCGCCATCAGGTAGAGCACACCGAGCACGCCCATCGCGCGGATGCCGAGGTGCTTGAACAGCCCCGCCTGCAGCAGCGCGAACGAGACCGCCACGGCGAGCATGAAGGTCAGCGCCTCCGCGGTGAACGTGACGCCCCACCACGCCAGCAGTCCGACCACCGAACCCTCCACGAGGACCGCGGTGGTCAACGCCGCCAGCCACCTGAAGCGCCGGCCCTTCAGCACCACGAACAGCAGCCCGGCGATCATGCCGCCGACCCACAGCAGCGCGCTCGCGGCGAGCGGCGCCGTGCGTTCGGCGGCGGTGACGGCCCGCGTCTCGACCTTGACCGGCAACCCGGCACCCTGCGCGACGCCGGTCAGCACCTGCTGCGCGACCTGCGTGCCGGACGGGTTGACCGCCGGGTTGAGCCGGATCGTCGCCTGACCGGGTGAGATTTCCAGGACGCCGTAGACGTCCTTGTCCGCCAGCAGGGTCTGAGCTTCGGCGGCGGACACGACCCTGATGTCGACCTCGGCCGAGTCGGCGGCCTTGACGCGTTCCGCGATCGGCGGAGGCGCCACCACGGCGAGCGGGACGTCGTGCGGGTGCACGGTCGCCTGCACGCCGAACGTCAGCAGTCCCAGGAGAAACGCCACCACCGTGCCTGCGACGGCGGTGACCAGCGCGGTGCGCATCACGGGCCTCCACTTGTTCATCACACGTTGAATTTAACGGGCACGCTACGCCCGGCTCGCCCTGGAAGTCAACGCATGATGAATTAAATCCCTGTCAGACCCACCAGGTACCGTTTGGCGCGTGACTTACCCAGGTGGCGGCGGACAGGGCGGCTGGAACGACCAGCAGCAGGGCTGGGGCCAGCAGCAGGGTGACTACCCCGGCGGCGGCTACCCGACCGGCGGCTACCCGCAGACGGGCGGTTTCCCGCAGCAGGGCGGCTACACCGACCAGGGCGGCTTCCCGCAGCAGGGCTACGGCCAGTACGGCGGTCTCGGCGTCTACGGCGGCTTCGACAGCGAACCGCCGAAGAGCAAGAAGACGCTCTGGCTGGTCCTCGCCACCGTCGTGCTGGTGCTGCTCGCCGGCGGTGGCCTGACGTGGTTCCTGCTCTCGCGCGACTCGGGCGACCCGAACGCGCAGAACACCCCGTCCACGCCGACCAGCGCCTCCTCGCAGCCCACCAGCGGCAAGTGCAAGAACGACGACATGCAGTGCGTCGAGACGACGCTCGGCTACAACTACGAGGTCCCGAAGAACTGGGACGTCGTGGCCGACGCGAGGATCTCCGTCGACAAGTTCCCCGGGATCTCGCTGTCCGGCGTCACCACGTACGGCGACTACAGCTGCGAGAGCAAGGCGTACACCAAGGGCACCAACGGCGGCACGCTGCTGCCCAAGGGCGACATCAACCAGACCGCCACCGACTTCACCAAGGCCGTGGCGACGCAGTTCTACGCCTCCGGTGGCGAGCCCCAGGTCGCGCTCACCCAGCCCAAGGCGGTGAAGATCCAGCACACCCAGAAGGACGGCAACAAGGTCACCATCGAGGGCGTGCAGGTCGACGCCACCGTCACCCAGACCGCCAACAAGTGCCTGGCGAGCAAGGGCGTCGTCAAGGTCGTGATGCTCAACGGCAGCAGCAAGCTGCACGTGCTGGTGGTGAACGGCGACCTGGAGGGTGGCGGAGGCGGCACGAACCCGCCGATGCCCAAGGAGGCCGAGCTGCAGAAGATGATCGACTCGCTGGTTCCGACCACGTAGTCGCGGCATCGCACGCCGCCAGCCGAAGGGGACGGCGGCGGGAGCCTTCCGGCCGCACACGCTAAGCACTGGCGCCGTGCAGAAGCGGCTCACGCCCGCACGACAGCCCGAACGGCGACTGGCCCGGGGCGGCCGCGACTGGGCAGCGTCTGCCTGCACCCTGCCCGGACATCAGCCCTAGCGCGCGCCGCCGTTCAACGTGACGGCGGCCGGCAGCGGGTTCTCGGCAGTGATCTTCTCCAGCACCGCCAGCGCCTTGCTCTCCCAGAGCGCCAGCCGCAGCTCCTGGAACGTCATCATCGCCTGCTCCACGATGGCGATCGCGTGGAACGTCTCGCCCCGCTGCGACACCAGCTGCGCCAGGTCGAGCCGGATCCGCGCCGCCCCCACCCGGTCGAGGTTCTCCTCGCACAACCGGATCGCGCGCCGTAGCAGCCGGCCGGCCTCCGCGAACATCCGCATCCGCCCGTGGATCAGCCCGAGCGAGTGCAGCGCGTAGCTCTCGCCGACGGTGTCGCCGGAGCGTTGCACCATGCCGAGCACCGACGTGATGAGCTGCTGCGCCTGCTCGTAGCGGCCCTGCACCAGCATGGCGCCGCCGAGCCGGTACAGGACCTGGGCCTCGACACGCGGGCTCGAGATCTCCCGGCACATCCCCAGAGCGCCGCGCAGCTGGCCCACCGCCAGCTCGTGTTCGCCGCGGTCCAGCGACAGCTGCGCGAGTTGAGACACCACGTAGGCCTGGCCCACGACGTCGCCGACGCGTTTGAAGCCCGCCAGCGACTGCTCGAAGATGCGGGTCGCGACCTCGGGGCGTCCCTCGTTGTACTCCAGCAGGCCCAGGTTCCGGCGCACCAGGGCCAGGCCGTGGGAGTCGTCGAGCTCGGTGAAGAGCTCCAGCGCCGGTTCCAGGGCGGCGCGCGCGGATTCCATGCGGCGCTGGCTGTGGTGCAACGAACCCAGCGAACACAGCAGGGCCGCGGTGCCGCGCTTGTTGCCCGCCTTGCGCACGGCGTCCAGGGCGCGTTCGTGGGTCTGCTGCCAGTCGTCGAGGTAGCTGCGGGTCTCGAACAACGTCACCAGCGTCATCGCGAGGTCCCAGCACAGCTCGTCCAGGCCCGCGTCGGCCGCCTGCAGCACGGCCGCGCAGATGTTGGGGCGCTCGCTTTCCAGCCACCCCAACGGGTCCTGCAGCACCTGGTCCAGGTACGGGGCGTGCGGCTGCCAGCGCCGGCCGTTGCCGTGCAGGACCGTGAAGTCGCCGCCGTAGAGGCGTTGGTGGGCCTGCTCGGCCATCGCCAGCCAGCCGCCGGCCACGCGTTCGACGGCGGCGAGCTGGGTCGCCGGGGACTCGTGCACGGCGAGCTGTTCCTTGGCGAACAAGCGAATCAGGTCGTGGAAGCGGTAGCGGGGCAGGCCCGTCACGTCGCTGCCGACCACGTCCAGCAGCTGGGCGTCGACGAGGCGCTCCAGCAGGTCGAAGCCGCGGTGGCGCTCGTCGTCGGTGAGCGCGGAGGCCGTCCAGACCGGCAGGCTTTCCGCCTCCAGCAACGACATCAGCCGCATCACCCGGCACGTGTCGGGCTCCAGGCCGTCGTAGGTGAGCGAGAGGCTGGCGCGCACGACCATGTCGCCGTGCACCAGCTCGTCGAGGCGGTGGCGTTCGTCGGCGAGACGTCCGACCATCGAGGCCAGCGTCCAGTGCGTGCGAGCCGCGAGTCGTGCTCCGATGATGCGCAACGCCAGGGGCAGACCTCCGACGACATCCACCAATGCTGATGCCGCAACGGGTTCGCTCTCCAGGCGTTGCGTGCCGATGATGCGGCCCAGGAGCTCGAGCGCGTCGTCGGAGTCCATGAAGTCGACGTCGACCAAATGAGATCCGGCGAGACCGGTCAACCGGGTCCTGCTCGTGACGACCACGCCGCACGTCGGTGAGCCCGGAAGCAGTTGGTGCACCTGCGACTCGCTGCCCGCGTCGTCGAGAACGACCAGCACACGGCGGTTGGCGAGCATGCTGCGGTACATGTCCGCGCGCTCGTCCACACCATCGGGCAACGTCGAACCCACGGCGCCCAGAGCGGACAGGAACCGGCCGAGCACCTCGGCCGGGGTCGCCGGTAGGGCCTGCGTGCCGCGCAGGTCGCAGTAGAGCTGGCCGTCCGGGTACTTCTCGGTGGCGACCCGGTGCGCGACGTGGACCGCGAGAGCGCTCTTACCGATACCCGCTTTTCCCGAGATGTTCACCACGGGCATCGTCATGTGGTCGCCGGACAGCACGGTCTCGGCGCGTGCCACGACGTCCTGGCGGCCGATGAAGTCCGAGATGGTGGCCGGAAGCTGGTGCGGTGACACGACGTTCTGCACGGTGACCGGGACTGCCTTCTCCTGGTCGAGGCGCAGTACCTCGTCGTCGGTCAGGATCGCGGTCTCGAGTTTGCGCAACTGGTCGCTCGGCTCGAGGCCGAGGTGCTCGATGAAGAGGTCACGGCCGGTGCGATAGACGTCGAGAGCCTCGGACTGACGGCCGGAACGGTAGAGCGCGAGCATGAGCTGGCCGCGCGGGCGTTCCCGCAGCGGGTGTTCGGTCACCATGCTCTGCAATTCACCGATGAGAGCGTGATGGCGGCCCAGCAACAACTCGATGTCGATGCAGTTCTCGAGCACCGACAGGCGTTTCTCGTCCAGACGTAATGCTTTGTTCTGCAAGGTGGCCGCGGCGCCGCCGAGCGCGGGGCCCCGCCACAACGCCAATGCCTGACGCAGAACAGCCGAGGCCTCCTCCATGCGTCCCTGGCGGACGGCGGCGTCGGAGTCGGCCACGCGGCGTTCGAAGAGGAAGGTGTCGATCTTGTCACCGGCGACGCGCAGCAGGTAGCCGGGCTGACGGGTCTCGATCTGGGCGTCGACGCCGACCCTCGCGAACTCCCGCCGGAGCGCGGACACGCAGATCTGGATCTGCGCCCGTGCGGTCGACGGCGGGGTGTGCTCCCAGACGAGGTCGATCAGCTGATCCATGCTGACCACGCGGTTGGCTTCGAGCAGCAGAGCGCCCAGGATCGTCTGCTGACGTCCTGGGGGTACCTGAACCTGCTCCTCGGGGCCGATGACCTCGATCGGGCCGAGCAGCTTGAAAATCAGCTTCTCATCGGGGGCGGAGCTCATGACGGACGACCCCTCGCGCCTTTATCTCTCGCAAAGCCCCGACACCTCACGCTCCGGACGATTACCGCTACGGATTTTCCGTGACGGAATTGCATTTACGGATGCGGCGTCACACACGTCGCGCAATCCGGCCGAAGACGCGAAAAAAGGCACTCCCAGGGCGTCACCTCAAGATCGGGTTAACAGTATGAAAATGTTTCATATCTTACGTTTGACCTCCCGTTAGCATCAGCTACAGACGGTCACTCGGATGGTGATGATCTCTAAAGTTAGACCTGGCAGGGAAAACTGTCAAGATCCTTCTTGTGCATCAGTGCACGATCCACCATAATGCGCCCGATCTCAATAGGCATCTCATTTGGAGATGATCCAAACGGGAACAAGAGGGCAGATCAAGCAGTACGTGTGCCCGAGAATTCACAGGTGTCGGTGGCGGCTTCACGACGATCGTACGTCATGGTGCCAAGCAGCCTGAACGACTGATCGGGGTTACTCCGAGCGGCACAAGCCGTTCGTTCGGATCGCTAACCGCACCCAACCATTGCGGTACACCGCACCTAATTCCGCGGATAAGCCACCACCCTGCGTAGTAACACCAGTTTGCTGAGTGGCGGATCAGCTGTTGAGGCGTCTCAATTGGCCACTTCAGTCCCGCCATCACGGCCGATTGATACGCGGTGGGTGCGCGATAGAGCCGCGATGGGCGGCACTTCTAACTTCGTTCTCAGACACCACTCGAAGGTGTCTGAAGCACAACTCGAAGCCAAGGTCCGACCAAGTATGAGGAGGCCGACATGATCCGCAAGACGACCGCAGCCGCTCTGGTTCTCTCCGCCGTCCCCGCGGCCCTGGCACTTTCCCTCTTCTCCGGCACCGCGCAGGCCGACGACACCCCCTGGGGCAAGACGGGCCCGGGCGGGACCACATCGGGCGCTGTCATCGCGAGCGACGACACCCCGTGGGGTCGTGGCATCACCACCTCCGACGACGACGCGCCGTGGGGAAAGGCCATCACGCTCCCCGCCATCCCGAACGACGACACCCCGTGGGACGACGACACCCCTTGGGGCTGATCTCTCCCCCTCCGTCCGGATAACCATCTAATGGAGGCCAGAACCATGCGATTCCACCTGCTGGGCTCACTGGAAGTCCTCGACGACGACATGCCCGTGCCACTGGGCGGCGTCAAGCAGCGCGCGGCTCTGGGTTTCCTCCTGCTGCACGCCAACCGCGTCGTGGCAACGAGCAAGCTGCTCCAGGCGCTGTGGCCGCGGGACGTCCCGCCCACCGCGCGCAAGATGCTCCAGAACGCGGTCTCCGGACTGCGTGGTGTTCTCACCCCACACGGCAGCCCTGAGGGATCCGGCCCGGAAGGATCGGGCCCAGACGGATCCGCACTGCTGCTGACCCACGCGCCGGGATACCTGCTGCGCGTGGACCCCGACTCCCTCGACCTGTCGCGCTTCCAGCAGCTCACTGAACAGGGTCGAGGTGAACTGTCCTCGGGCAACTGGCCCGCAGCCGCGAAGGTGCTCCGCAAGGCACTGAGCTTGTGGCGCGGCCCGGTGCTCGCGGATCTTGCGGAGACCGGCATCAACTGGCCGGAGCTGACCGCCATCAAGGACTGGCGGCTGGCGACGCAGGAGGACTGCTTCGAATCGGAGCTCGCCTGCGGAAGGCACTACGAGATCATCGGCGAACTGGAGTCGTTGATCGAGGTCGAGCCGTATCGCGAACGACTCAACGGGCAGCTGATGCTCGCTCTGTACCGGTGTGGCCGGCAGGTGGACGCCCTGAGCGTCTACCGCCGCACGAGGGCGGCGTTGGTGGAGGAACTCGGTCTCGAGCCGGGACGCGAGCTCCAGGAGCTGGAGCGCGCCATTCTCGACCACGCCCCCGCACTGGACCTGCCGCCGTCGGTGCAACGCAGGCACCTGCTCGCCGTCGGTCAGTCTTCTCCCGCTCTTCCCGTTCCCGCCCCGGCTCCTGTGGTGATCACGCCGCCTGTGGTGGAGCCCGCCGCGGCGGACGTGACGATCGTGGAGCGCAAGCTCGTCAGCGTCGTGATGGTGTCCGCCCAGCTCGGTCTCGCGGCCGGGGACGGCGATCCCGAGGACGTCGATGAGGTGCACCAGGAAGTCGCTGCTGTTGTGCGCGCTGAGGTTTCGCGTCTCGGTGGCGTCGTCGGAGGCAACGTCGGCTCCGTGTTCCTGGCTCTGTTCGGTGTGCCGCGCACGTCGGAGGACGACGCCGACCGCGCCGTGCGTGCAGCGTTGGCGATCCGCGACCGGTTGAGCTCCGTCGCAGACGTGCAGGTCGGCGTGACCACGGGCGACGCTCTGGTCCGCCTGCCTGGTTCCGGCACTCCTTCAGCCTCGGGCGTGCTGCTCGACCAGTGCCGCCAGCTCATGGCGCTCGCACCGCTGGGCGCCGTCCGTGCCTGCACCACGACCCGTGACGCCGGCCCTTCCGTGACGTGGGCCGCCGACCCGGCCCCCACCGGTGGCTGGCAAGCGGTCTCGTGCGTCTGTCCACGTGGCGCGACCCGCCGCACTCAGGCTTCGGTGCCGCTCGTCGAACGCGAACGTGAACTCTTTGTGCTGCAAGGACTTCTGGACGAGGTCCGGGACCGTCGCCGGCCGCACTTCGTGACGGTGCTCGGCGAGGCGGGCGTGGGCAAGACCCGCCTGGTGAACGAGCTGACTCCTTCGTGTGCCACCGCTTTGCGCGGCACCGCCACGGCGTTCGGCGACGACCACGGCTACGGCCCGCTCTCCGACGTCGTGCAGGGCTTCTCCTCCCCCGAGGCCCTGCACGACGCGCTCACCTCACTGGTCGGCGCCGGCGACCTCGCGGATCGGCTGCACTCGAGCCTGGCGGGCCTGGCCTCGGGCTCTCCTGACGTCTCCGCTGACTTCCCGGCCTGGCGGCGTTTCCTGGAGGAGATCGCCGACTCCGGTCCGCTGGTCGTCTTCCTGGAGGACGTGCACTGGGCCAACGACGTCGTGCTCGACTTCGTTGAGGAGCTGAGCGAACACGCAGGCTCGGTGCCGTTGCTCGTGATCGCGACCGCGCGGCCTGAGTTGCTGCAGCGCCGTCCGTCCTGGTTCGGCGGCAAGCGCAACGCCACCACCATCAGCCTGGAACCGTTGTCGCACAACGGAACCCGCAGCCTGTTGAACTCGCTGCTGGGAACCCGCGAGCTGTCCGCGGAACTGTGGCAGGCGCTGGTCTCGTGCGTCGGCGGCAACCCGTTGTTCGCCACCGAGTACGCCAGGATGGTGGCCGACCCGCGGATGCCGTGCGTGCACAACGATGGCGCGCTGCCGGTTCCGCCGCCGGTGCGCAGCGTGATCACGGCTCAGCTGGACTCGTTGCCGTTCCCGGTGAAATCGGTTCTGGGCGACGCCGCCGTCGTGGGCGACCTCGTCTCCCCCGGTGCGGTGGCGGCGACCGGTCAGCATGACCTCGGCGACGTGTCCAAGGCGCTGGAACTGTTGGAACAACGGGACTTCCTGCGCCGTCAGGGCCGCAACAGCGAGACGGGCGAGATCGAGTACGGCTTCCGCCACGGCCTGGTTCGCGATGTCGTGGCCGACCAACTGCCCCGTGCGGTGCGGTCGGAGAAGCAGGAACGGGCAGCGGCCTGGTTCGCCGAGCCCGCGCTGGACCTGATGCCGTTCATGGACCGCCGGGCGGGCTGATCCGCCGCAGACGGCGAAGGCCGCCTCCCCCGACGCGGGAGAGGCGGCCTTCAACCGTGCTTGGGCGCTGTATCAGTGCTGCGGAGCTGCCCGGCGCGGACGACCGGTGCCACCCGCCGGCCGGCCGAACGAACGGCCGCCCTCGGAGCGGTCCGGCCGACGCGGGCCGCTGCGGAACTCGCCGCCTTCCGAACGACGACCGGAGCCGCCGCGGTACTCGCCACGACCACCGGCGGCCGGGGCACCGAACCGGCGACCGCCACCGCCACTGCGACGGGCCGGCTTCTCCCGTTCGATGATCGGCTCACCGCTCGGGATGCGAGCACCCGTGATGCGGATCAGGTCGTCGTCGCCGGGGCGCACCTTCGTGCTCTCCGGACGGATGCCCGCGCGAGCGGCCATGCCCTGGACGGCGCGACGCTGGTCGTGCGTGACCAGCGTGACGACCGTGCCGGACTGGCCGGCGCGAGCCGTACGACCGGCGCGGTGCAGGTAGTCCTTCGGGTCGGCCGGCGGGTCGACGTGCACGACGAGCGAGACGTCGTCCACGTGGATGCCGCGCGCGGCCACGTCGGTCGCGATCAGGACCGGCGTGGTGCCCTCGCGGAACTCGCCGAGCACGCGGGTGCGGGCGCTCTGCGCCTTGCCGCCGTGCAGGGCTCCCGCGTGGACACCGACGGAGCGGAGCTTCTTGGCGAGGCGGTCGACGTGGTGCTTGGTGCGCACGAACATGATCGTGCGGCCCTCGCGCGCGGCCACCTCGGTCACCACGTTCTGCTTGTCCTCAGCGGACACGAACAGCAGGTGGTGGTCCATCGTCGTGACGCTCGCGGTGGCCGGGGCCACCGAGTGCGTCACCGGGCTGTGCAGGTACTGGCGGACCAGCTTGTCCACGTCGCCGTCGAGCGTCGCGGAGAACAGCAGGCGCTGCCCGTCCTGCGGGGTGAGGTCGAGGATCGCGCGGACCTGGGGCATGAAGCCCATGTCCGCCATCTGGTCGGCCTCGTCCAGCGCGGTGATCTCGACCGAGCCGAGGTCGCAGGTGCCCTGACGGACGTGGTCGGACAGCCGGCCCGGCGTGGCGATCAGCAGGTCGACGCCGCGGCGCAGGTGCTCGATCTGACGCGGGAACGACGTGCCGCCGACGATGACGCGGCACCACAGGCCCAGCGAGCGGGCGTGCGGCATGAGCGCCGTCTCCACCTGCATCGCGAGCTCGCGGGTCGGGACGAGGATCAAGCCGCGCGGCTTGTTCGGCAGGGTGCGGCCGCCCGCGAGACGGGTCAGCATCGCGAGACCGAACGCCAGCGTCTTGCCGGAGCCGGTCTGACCGCGGCCGAGGATGTCGCGGCCTGCCATGGAGTCGGGAAGGGTGGCCGCCTGGATCGGGAACGGCTCGGTGATTTCGTTGGCGACGAGCGACTTGATCAGCGCGTCAGCCAAGCCGAGCTCGGCGAACGAGGGCAGCGGGCCTTCCGGCAGCGTGCTCTCGAAGACCTCGGCGACGATCGGCTCCTCGACCCGCTGCTGCGGACGCGAGGAGTTGCCCTGGCGACCCGAGCGGCGCCGCGGTGCCCTGCGGCTGTTGGAGCGCTCGGAACGACCTTCGGACATTGATGGCAAAACAAACCTCCGGGACATGGCACGTCTCGAGGCTGCCCCGCGCGCTACCGCGGTGCCGATCACAAGGACGGGCCCGGCGTGATGGTCACGCCGCTGATGAGTGGGTGGAAACACCGGTCAACGGCCGTCAAGCCTTCATCGGTGTACAGCACAGTCTAGCTGATCAATGACCACACCTTGCGCGCCCGGCAGTGTCGTTGGACACGGCCGGACGCGCAACGTGGGTCACGCCATACCGGCCACGTCCAGCAGCGTCGCCACCAGCGCGGACGGGTCGGCGATCTCCGGCGGGAGGCCGCGCGAGGCGAACCAGCCGGTGATGTTGCGGACGTCGCGGTCGAGGAACTCCGCGCCGCGAGGGTTCGCGACGAGGTCGACCACCTGCGGCAGGTCGATCATGATCAGCTTGCCCTCGTGGACCATCAGGTTGTACGACGACAGGTCGCCGTGGGTGAGGCCCGCCTCTGCGAGCGTCATCAACGTGCCGACCAGCTGACGCCACAGGTCGAGCAGCTCGTCCTCGCCGGGACGGGTCTGCGCGAGCCGCGGCGCCGCGTTGCCCTCGTCGTCACCGATGAACTCCAGCAACAGCTCGGTGCCGCTGCGCTGCACCGGGTACGGCACTGGTGCGCCGAGCTGCCACAGCTGGGCGAGCGCGCGGAACTCCGCGACCGCCCACTGCTCCGCGATCAGGTTGCGCCCGAACGCGGTGCGGTTCTGGATGGCCCGCAGCTCGCGGGACTTCTTCATCCGCCGGCCTTCCAGATATCCCGCGTCGCGGTGGAACATCCGGTGGTCGTTGCTGCGGTAGCGCTTGGCGGCGAGCAGGCACGCCTTCTCGCCCATCGCGCGTTCCAGCAGGAAGACGTCCGCCTCCTTGCCGGTCTTCACGATGCCCAGCTCTCGGTCCACCGCGGCCAGCTCGGTGATGAGCCAGCCGGGGTGCGGCTTGGGGCCCTGGTCGGCGTCGCCCCAGGTGGACCAGCGGTCGCCGTCCTCAGGAGTGTCCGCCGTGCTGAGCTGGTCCTCGCGCAGTCGTGCGACCCGAAGTTTCTCTTCTTCGGTCATGCGGCCGCGACGCGTGGGCTCCGCGTCGGCGGCGTTCTTGTTGGTGCGCTTTCCCTTGCGCCGCATGGTTTCGTCGGCGCCATCGAAAGCAGACTCGTAGCGTTCGTAAAGATCGTGCTCGCGCACGGTGGGGTCTCCTGGATGATGAAGGTGACCGCCCCACTGGCGCTCTGCGATCAGACGGTGCTGATCAGGCGCGAAGGGCGGAGGGACGGGTCCTGCGGCCACGTCCGAAGACAGGCTCTGACATGTCGCACCTCCTCGTTCCTCACGCCGAACTTCGGCTGCGGTGAAGCTTGCCCGGTCGCTCACGGGCCCGCAACCGAATTAATCCGTGATCAGGTCCGCGGTCTTCTCGCCGGTCGGCACGATCTTGAGCCCGGCCTTCCGCGCGACCTTGACCAGGCCTTTCAGGTCGCCCGGCTCGGTGCTGGTGGTCACGATGGCGCGGGCGAGCAGGCCCTTGTGCGCCTTGTTGAAGTGGCTGACGATCTTGCCCTCGCTCGTGATCACCCGGACCACGACGGCGTGCGGGATCCTCGCGAGGCTCGAGTACGCGCCCGAACGCAGGTCGACGACGAACTCGTCCGCGTCCTTGAAGACCGGCTCCAGCACCGGCTTCCACACCGTGCGCAGGCTGCCGTGCGACGGGAGCGTGCTGCCGCCGGACAACCGGTACGCGGGCACCGGGTCGCCGCCGCGGATCGCCCCGAACAGCGCCGACGCGACCGCCAGCCGCTGGTAGGCACGTTCCTTCTCGGCCTTCTTGAGGGTGCCGAAGGCCAGGTTGTCGTAGAGGACGCCGGTGTAGCGCAGCAGCGCGGGCGTGGTCTCCGACGTGCGCAGCGCCGCGTTGCGCTCGATCTCGTCCAGCTGACGCTCGGAGATGTCGAGCGCCTTCAGGCTCGCCGGAACGTCGTTCGCCAGGTCCTCCAGCGCGGACACGAGCTTGTCCCGCACGGGGTTGAGCTCCGGGAACGACAACGCGTCGAGATCGAGCGGCGCACCCTCGCCGCCGATCGCCTTGGTCTCCGACGGGGGAAGCAGCACCAGCACGGTTCGCAAGCGTAGGGCAACGGCGGAAAACCGCTGGACCTGCGTGGTGCTCTGGACGACGTGGACGCCTTGGACCGCCTGTACGACTCGCTCGACGCACGGCCGCGCCCGGAGGACGTGGCCACCCTCGTGCTGGACGCGCTTCCGTCGCTGACGGATCACGAGCGCGAGATCGTCCTCGATGCGACGACGCACACTTGGCGCTGGCATGGCTTCTCCTGGATGAGTGACGACTTCGACCGCCCGGTGGGTGCCGCACGCCAGGTCGCCGCTACCCGCTTCCTGTTCGGTGTGGACGGAGGTGTAGTCGACGTGGACGATCCGATCTCGGTCCTGGAGTTCGCCGCAGTGGTCGGCTCCGAGATCAACTGGGACCCGGCGCGCACCGACTTCCTCACCGACCGGCTGAACCGCGAGGCCCGCGCGTCGGCGGGCATCGACCTGCCGAAGCGCCAGTACAACCGCCGGTTCCGCATGCTGCGCCGCCTCTCCGCCAAGGCGTCGCGAATGGAGCGCGCGCGGAAGAGACGCGGCACGACGCTGTTCGCGGCGGCCGGATTCGCCGGCGCGATCGACCGCGACCAGTTCCTCGCCGACCCGGACGCGGCCTGCTTCATCGCCTACTTCACCGCACTCCGCAAGCTGCGCCGCGAGTTCGTCCTGGGGTCCCGCGTGAACCCGTTCGACCTGGTGGCGCACGTGCTCTTCGCACGCTGCACCGCCCGCGGCGGCACCGACTGGCCGATGATCGCGCTGGCCTGCCCGACCCCGGACGTCCTGCAGCGCCTGCGCCCCGAGCAACTCGGCTCGTTGCTCGGCCGGTGGTCCGCGGCGACCAGGGCGGTCGCGACGTCCCTGGCCGCGCTGTGGCAGTCGTCGTCGATCGACAAGGCGACCATGACCGTGCAGCACGGCGTCGACTCGTCGACCTGGAACACCCTCGCCGACACCTACAACGCCGCCCGCACCGGCTGGATCGCCTGCCTGCACGCCGCCGGCCTGACGTCGCTGATCGACGACGCGTGGCCTGGCAAGGTCATGCGCGTGATGCCCGCCGACCTGGCCGAGTGGCACCGGAACCCGGGCGGTGGCCCGCACCCGGACATCTCGGTGTGGTCACGCCTGCCGTTGCCATGGGAAGTGCTCGACGGCACCGTTGGATGCTCACGCGCCGAGGTGGAAGCAGCGTGCCGTGAGCACCGCGTGGAGCCCGAGAAGTCCGGCTGGACGGTCCCCCGCACGCGCCGCGCGATCGCACCCGGCCGGCCGACTCCGGAACTCGTGCACGGCATCGCCGTGTCCGATCCGTTGTGGGCCATGGCGTTGCGGCGCGCGCACGCGTTGGCGCAGACCGAGGTAATCGGTGGACAGGACGCCCTCGACTGAGGAGTCTGTGCGAGAACACGTAGCTCAGTGGTAGAGCGCCCGGCAGCGAGTCGGGGGGACGCCGGTTCGAGCCCGGTCGTGTTCTCTACGGTGCCTGCAGCGTCAGGTACGCGAGGCCCATGGTGGCGCGCCACCCGCGCAGGCGCCACCCGCGCTGCCGGTCAGCCTTCGCCCTGATGTCGCCGGCGTGCTCCGAGTCCGGGTTGTCGCGCAGCCAGCGTTCCCACGCCAGCGCGTGCCCGTTCTCGAACACGTCCCACTCGTCGAGGCTCGCCTGTTCCGCCGCGATCAGCCGGTACCCGTGCTCGTGCGCGAAATCCACCAGGCCGGCGAGCGTGCGGTACTGGTCACGCGGGACCGGCATCGCGCCGAGCTGCTCGTCGGTCGGCTCACGCTCCCAGAAGCCCTCACCCAGCAACAGCCGCCCTCCCGGGTTGAGCAGCTTCCTCGCCGCCACGAGCGCGTTCTCCGTGTGCCGCAACGGGTCTCCGCCCCACACCTGAGTGGCGCCGTTGACGATCACGACGTCGGCCGGCTTCTCGGGTTGCCACTGCTGGACATCAGTCACGTGCAGGCTGACCCTCGTCGCGAGGCCCCGGGCTTCCGCATTGGCTTGCGCATGAGCGATCGCCGTGGCGTCCCGGTCGACACCCGTGCCGGTGGCGGTGGGCGCGGCTTCGAGCGTGCGGAGCAGGAACTCCGCCCACCCGCACCCGACGTCGATCACGTGGCTTCCGTCGAGCGGCTGCAACCCGCGGATCAGGCGGGCGGCCCGTTCTTCGGACAGCGGTCCGTGGAACGTCACGTCCTCGTGCAGCGGGGTGATCTCTGGTGTCGTCATCGCCCGTAGGATGGCGTCGGCCGCCGGTTCGTGGCAACGCGTTATTCGGTTGTTGGGTCCATCACCTCCCCGTAGCTTCGGTTTCGTGGAACTCGTGTGGCGCCCGCTCACCAGAGCGGACTTCCCTGCGGTGACGGCGTTGTGCGCCGCCGCCGAGGCTGCCGACGACACCGGCGAACATCTGTCCGAAGAGGACTTCGCCCAGTCGTTCGGCCAGACGGAGGTGGTACTGGGCGAGTCACTCGCCCAGGTCCCGGCTCCTCACGAGATCGCGCCGTTCTCCGCTGTCTACGCCTGAGAAGAACGCTTCGGGTCAACGCGGCGTTCGGCCGGCGCTGCTGAGCTGAACGCCAGCGCGGAGACCCCGTCGGCGTTGTCGACCCGAAGGCTCAAGGCTGCGCTGACCTGTGAGGGTCCGGGAGCACAGGCTGGACGGCCCGGTGGCGCTGAGATCCCGAGGGCCCATGGGATGCGCTGTGCCATGAGGGCTCGGGAGGACACGCTGGCCGACCCGGTGGCGCTGAGGTCCCGAGGGCCCATGGGATGCGCTATGCCATGAGGGCTCGAGAGGACACGCTGGACGACCCAGTGGCGCTGAAGTCCCGAAGGCTCATGGGGTGCGCTGTGCCATGAGGGCTCGGGAGGACGCGCCGGCGCGACGCTGGGGCGTTGGTTCTGAGGGCTCGCGGGAATGCGCAACGTCACGAAGGCTCAGAAGGTCACGCCGTGCGGCGTGGGGCCGGCTCGGCCGCGGCCTGGGTGCAGCCGTGCAGGGCCGGCGGCGGTGGCCGGGTCGTGCCGGGGTTCGGCTCGGGTGCGCGGTCCGGACGTGGTCGCGCCTGGTCTGCCGAGGTGCGGTGGCCTGTGCGTGCGCCTGGCGTGGGCTGCTGGGTCCGGTGCTGTCGCGTTGTGCCGAGCCGGGTGCTGGTCAAGTGGTCAAGGGCGGCTCCAGAGCGGTTGGTGGTGGGCCGAGGTGGCGGTGATCAGCCGCTGTCCCGGCCCGGTGCACGACCAGTGGTGTGTCTCGCCGGTCTTGTTTCGCGCCCAGCAGGGCACCTCGCGGTGTCCCGCCAGGCCACACCACTAGAGCGACTCGCCTGCCTGGCCGATGCAGAACTGGTTGCCGTCCGGGTCGGCGAGGACCGACCAGACGAGGCCGGGGATGCTGTGCACGGCCACCTCGGTGGCGCCCAGCTCCGTCAGCCTGGCGACCTCGGCCTTGCGGTCGGGCACGTGCGTGTCGAAGTGCACGCGGTTCTTGCCCGGCGTGGCGTCCGGCACCTGCTGGAAGGCCACGGCCGGACCGGTCTCGGAGGGCGGCGCGAGGACGATGAACTCGCCCCAGTCGTTCTGGATCGTCGTGTCCAGCGCGGCCGCCCAGAACTCGGCGAGCTTGCGGGCGTCGCCCGTGTCGAAGGTGATCATGTCGATGCTCATGGCCATGGGAGGGACGCTACTCATGGGGTCTGACAATTTTGGTTTGCCCAGGTCATGACCCATGACAGCCAGATCTGTACCGCTCAAATCCGTCGGCAGCCCAACCAGTAGGCTGCTCCAACAGCCCGAACGAGGAGTACCCACCGTGATCACCAGGATGTCGTCGCTGTTCCTCCGCACGCTTCGCGAGGACCCGGCCGACGCCGAAGTGCCCAGCCACAAGCTGCTGGTGCGCGCCGGCTACGTCCGCCGCGTCGCTCCGGGCGGGTACTCCTGGCTGCCGCTGGGTCTGCGCGTCCTGCGCAACATCGAGGCCGTCGTCCGCGAGGAGATGGACGCGTTCGGCGCGCAGGAGATCCAGTTCCCCGCCCTGCTGCCCAAGGAGCCCTACGAGGCGACCAACCGGTGGGAGGAGTACGGGCCCAACATCTTCCGGCTCAAGGACCGCAAGGGCGCCGACTACCTGCTCGGCCCCACCCACGAGGAGCTGTTCACGCTCACCGTGAAGGGCGAGTACAGCTCGTACAAGGACTACCCGGTCACGCTGTACCAGATCCAGACCAAGTACCGCGACGAGGCGCGTCCCCGTGCGGGCATCCTGCGCGGCCGCGAGTTCCTGATGAAGGACTCGTACTCGTTCGACCTGACCGACGAGGGCCTGAGCAAGTCCTACCAGGACCACCGCGACGCCTACATCCGCATCTTCGACCGGCTCGGCCTGGAGTACGTGGTCGTGTCGGCGACGTCCGGCGCGATGGGCGGCTCGGCGTCCGAGGAGTTCCTGGCCGTCGCCGAGACCGGTGAGGACACCTTCGTCCGCAGCACCGAATCCGGCTACGCGGCGAACGTCGAGGCCGTCACCACCCCGCCCCCGCCCGCCCAGTCGATCGACGACAAGCCCGCCGCGGCCGTGCACCACACGCCGAACACGCCCACCATCGAGTCGCTGGTCGACTTCCTCAACGCCAACACCGACCGCAAGTTCACCGCGGCGGACACGCTGAAGAACGTCCTGGTGAAGCTCAAGCACCCCGGCAAGGACTGGGAGCTGCTCGCCGTGGCCGTCCCCGGCGACCGCGAGGTGGACTTCAAGCGCCTCGAGGCGGCCCTCGAGCCCGCCGAGGTCGCGATGCTGGAAGAAGCCGACTTCGCCAAGAACACGTTCCTGGTCAAGGGTTACATCGGACCGGGCGCGCTGCAGGCGAACGGCGTCCGCTTCCTGGCCGACCCCCGCGTGGTCACCGGCACCGCGTGGGTGACCGGCGCTGACAAAGCCGACCACCACGTGGTCGACCTCGTGGCGGGCCGCGACTTCACGCCCGACGGCGTAATCGACGTAGCCGAGGTCCGCGAGGGCGACCCGTCCCCCGACGGCCAGGGCGTGCTCGTCGCCGCGCGCGGCATCGAGATCGGCCACATCTTCCAGCTGGGCCGCAAGTACGCCAACGCGTTCTCGCTGGACGCGCTCGGCCCGGACTCCAAGCCGGTCCGCATCACGATGGGTTCGTACGGCATCGGCGTCTCGCGTCTCGTGGCGGCGATCGCCGAGCAGTCGCACGACGAGCGCGGCCTGATCTGGCCTAGGAACGTCGCGCCCGCCGACGTGCACATCGTCATCGCGGGCAAGGACGAAACGCTCACCGCGGCGGGCGAGGACTTCGCGGCGCAGCTCAGTGCCAAGGGCCTCAAGGTCCTGCTGGACGACCGCAAGGCGAGCCCGGGCGTGAAGTTCGCGGACGCCGAGCTCGTCGGTATTCCCACGATCCTGGTGATCGGGCGCGGGCTGGCCAACGGTGTCGTCGAGGTCAAGGACCGCAAGTCCGGTGACCGCGTAGAGGTTGCAGTCGCGGAGGCCGTCGACCACCTCGTGAACGTCGTCAACAGCTGACTCACGCGTTGAGCAACGCCCGGCCGGGACTCCTGGCCGGGCGTTCGTCATCTGCGGAGCAAGTAACGGCGATGGCGAAGCCGAGCCCCCAAGCGATGGCGAAGCCGAGCAGTTCTTAAGGCATACAAATCCGGTGGGGTGGGTCCCGTCACCGCAACCAACAACGCAACAGGCAGCCGCCCCAAGCAACAGGCGTGCCATCAACCCGCGTGCGGCGCTGGTGGGTCTTTGATCAGATTGGCGGGGGCCTGGGGGCGGGGCCTCCCAGGAAGCAGCCGCCGGATCACTACGGAACACGCCCACCTACGAACAACAAACCGGCACCCGCCAACGCAACCGGGGGACGACCAACGGAACCGGCGCGCCCGAACACATAAGCTGCGGCATGGGGCGGAACTGGTACCTGCTGTGGACCAGCAGCGCAATCTCAGCACTAGGCGACGGCATCTTCCTCGCCGCACTCCCCCTACTAGCCGCAACACAAACCCAAGACCCAAAACTGATCGCAGGAGTCAGCTTCTTCGGCGCCCTCCCCTGGCTGCTCACAGCACTGCCCGCCGGCGCAGCCACCGATCGCTACGACAGCCGACGCCTTCTCCTCACAGCCCTGTGGATCCAGTGCGCACTCATGACCGTCCTGGCCACCTTCCACAGCACGCACATCGCATTCCTGTACGGCATGGCATTCCTGATCGGCACCGCGGAGACCGTGCCAAGGGCCGTAGGGCAGCCGCTGATCAAGGCGACCGTGGAGAACCACCTGCTGGAAAGGGCAAACGGCAGACTCTTCGCCTCACAAGCGGTAGCCCTGCAGTTCGCGGGCCCACCACTGGGCGGCCTACTGTTCGCCATAGCGGTACCGGCCCCGTTTTGGGTCAACGCACTGACGTTCGCGATTGCGGCAGTGCTGGTCACCACGATGCGCACGGAACGGCAGCCAAGAAAAGCCAAGCAGCGAGTTGTGGAAGGGCTGCGGTGGCTGGCGAGGCACAAGGCGTTGCGGGTGGTCACGGTCGTGTCCGCGACAACGAACCTGTGCATCGCGATGACCATGGCGACGCTGGTGTTGTTCGCGAATCACCGACTAGGCCTGACGAACGCGGGGTTCGGTGCGTTCCTCGCGACGCTGGCGTGTGGCGGGGTCGCGGGCGGGCTGCTTGCCGAGAGGATCCTTGCCAGGTGGCGCCACGCGGTCCCGACCACGGTGGTGCTGATTCCGTTGGCGTGGCTGGGGATTGCCACCGTGGCGCACGACCTGAAGACGGTGGCGGCGTTTGCGGTGGTGAGCTCGTTCTGCACCGCGGTCTGGGGCGTGGCCACGGCGGCACTGAGGCAACGAGCCGTACCCACGGAACTGCTGGGCCGCGTCAGCAGCGCGCAGACCCTGATCACCTGGGGTGTTCAGCCTGTCGGCGCGCTGCTGGGCGGGTTCATCGCGGACAGGTTCGGACTGCTGGCCCCGTGGTACGTCGCGATCACGCTCCGCACCACGGTCGGCCTGGTCAGCCTGAAGCCGCTACGTGCTCACTTCTTGGCAGCTGCCTTGAAGTCCCACTTGGCCACGTCACCGGAGCACGACGCCGCAGTGACCTTGCCCGAAGCGTCCCGGTAGCACTTGGTGTTGTACTGCATGTCCGAGATCGTCTTGTTCGGGTTGATGGACCACTGCTGAGCCGGGCCGCCGTCACACTTCTTCAGCAGCACCTTGCCCGAGGACAACGTGGTGCACTGCTGCGGCGAACCCTGCTCCATGAACGCACCGTGGAACTTGAACTGCTGGTTGGCAGCACCGGTACAAGTAGCCGTCGTCAACTGCGACCCGGACGAACCACCCTGCAGGCACTTGCCGGTCGACACGTTCTTGTACTCGCCGTTGGTGGTCTTGGGCTTGGCGCCGCCGTAGCACTCGCCGGTCTGGGTGTTGAAGATCGGCGTGGAGTCGACGGTGAGGTTGGACGGCGGGTTCAGGATGGTTTCTTCCATCACGGGCTTGCCGTCGTCGTGGTAGTTGGTCAGGGCGTCTTCGCAGTCGATGGCGTTCATGGCGTTGCCGCCCTTGCCGCCCACCCAGGCGTCGAAGTGCCACAGCTTCGGGCCGCCGTTGGGGCCGTTGCCGTTCCAGTCCTGCTCACAGGAGGAGCAGGAGTCCTCCATGATGAAGTACTTCTTCACGCGCGGGAAATAGATCTTCGTGCCCGGCTTGGCTTCCTTGCTGGACGTGGCGAACGTGATCGGGTCGGTCCAGGTTCCCTTGCCGCCGGCCGTCTCGTGGATCTTCGGGTAGGCGATGTCGCCACCGGGCGGCGTGTTGTCGTACCAGCCGTAGAAGGTCCAGAAGACCTGTTGGGGGGCGGCGCTCGCGGGTGACGAAGCGAACAAACCGGACATCATGAGCAAGATACCTGCCGCCACTGACAGGGCGCGTTTCATGCATGCCTCCGCAAGAACCGGTGGACTGGGGCGGCGTGAATGCAGAGTCCACCGGCCGGGCGGTTTTTGTAAAGAAACTTATCTAACTATTTGCGGAAGCAATGTTCGCTACCGGGCCCACGACGATGATCGCCGGCGGGCGGACCTCCCAGCGCTTCACGTCGGCGCCCAGGGAGTCCAAAGTGGACCGGTAGACGCGCTGGGAAGCTGTGGCGCCTTCCTGGATCACGGCCACCGGGGTGGAAGCGGGACGGCCCTCCATGAGAGCGGAAGCGAAGGCACCGGCGCGTTCTACGGCCATCATCAGCACGACGGTGCCCTGCAGGCGTGCGATCGCGGGCCAGTCCACGAGAGAGCGCGGGTCGTCCGGGGCCACGTGACCGGACACCACCACTACCTCGTGCGCCACGCCTCGGTGCGTCACTGGCACACCGGCCAATGCGGGCACACCGAACGCTGACGTCACGCCTGGCACCACGGTCACGGAGATGCCGGCCTCGGCGCATGCCAGCAGTTCCTCGAAGCCGCGCCCGAAGACGTACGGATCGCCGCCCTTCAGCCGGACGACGAACTTGCCCTCCTTGGCGCGGTCGATCAGCGTCTGGTTGATGAACTCCTGCGTGGCGGCACGGCCGTAGGGAATCTTCGCGGCGTCTACGACCTCTACGTGCGCCGGCAGTTCCTCCAGCAGCTCCCGCGGAGCCAGCCGATCAGCGACGACCACGTCCGCGTGGGCCAGCAAACGCTTGCCCTTCACGGTGATCAGCTCGGGATCGCCGGGGCCGCCACCCACCAGGGCGACGCCGGACGGCTTGGAAGTCTGATCCGCGATTCGACCGTCGCGCAAGGCCGCTACCAGTCCGTCGCGAACGGAAGCCGAGCGACGGTGCTCGCCGCCCGCCAGCACACCGAGTACGAGGCCATCGTGCGTGCCTACGGCCGGAGTGACGGCCGTGCCCTCGACGGCGATGTCCGCGCGCACGCAGAACACACGCGACGACGAAGCCTCATCGCCGATCTGCGTGTTGACCTCGACGTTGGACGTGCAGGCCACCACGTACCACGCGCCTTCGACGTCACCAGGCTGGAAGCGGCGCTGGTGCCACGTCAGCTCCCCCGCGTCGACCATGCCCTGGACGGCGGGCGTGACGGACGGCGACACGAGTTCGACGGCGGCGCCGGACGCGATCAGGCGAGGCAGGCGGCGCTGGGCGACCGTGCCTCCGCCGACCACGAGGACGCGCCGGCCCCGGAGATCGAGCCCGGCCAGGTAGTGCTGTTCAAACGGCATGAGTAGAAGCATCCACACCGGACACGCCGTGTCCAGCCGAAGGGAACATGGTCACAGGCTCAGCAGCTCGAAAGAGGTAGCGAGAACGCCGCCGAACCGCTGCCCCACGGCCTCCGCCGAACGGCGCAGGAACGGCTCCGGCTCGGCCATGTCCCCACCCAGCGCAGCCAGATACGCCTTGTGCTCGCGTAGGGATGCCACCGAAGCGTCGAACGAGTCGGTGATGTCCACGGCGTGCGTTGCCAACGGTGAGGACGCCGCCGCCACGTACTTGACGCCATTCCACGGCTCAAGGCCCAGGTCCTGGAACACCCACCGGTTGCCGGCATCGCGCACGGCGTCCACGGCTGCACGGCCGACCGCGATGTGGTCCGCCTGGTTCCACCCGCCACTGGGCCAGGTGTCGCGGAAGTTGCTGACGATCACGAACTCGGGCCTGTGCCGCCGGATCGCCGCCGCGATGTCGCGCCGCAACGGCACGCCGTACTCGATGACTCCGTCCGGGTGGTCCAGGAACTCGACGACCGAGACACCCACCGCCGCGCAGGACGCGATCTGCTCCTCGACCCGCACCGGCCCGCAGATCGACGGCTCCATCGTGTCGATGCCCGCCTCGCCACGGCTCGCGAGCAAGTACGCGATGTTCTTGCCCTGGGCGGTCCAACGCGCGATGGCGCCCGCACCGCCGTACTCCATGTCATCGGGGTGAGCGACGACGACCAGCGCGCTCGACCAGTCCTCCGGCACAGCTTCCAGATCAGCCATGAAGGCAGCATACGACTGCGCACCGAGTCCATTGTGGACTCGGTGCGCAGTCGTACCGGAACTAGAGCTGGGCGGTGATGGCCGAGTAATAGGGCGCGATCCGGCCGTACACGCCGGGGTAGCCCGCACCCGCACATCCGCGACCCCACGAGGTGTCACCGATGAGCTTGCCACCGAACACCAGCGGGCCACCGGAGTCGCCCTGACAGGTGTCCACGCCACCCTGCGGGAAGCCGGCGCACACCATCGAGGTGTTGCTGTACTGCGGGTACGCGGTCTTGCAGGTCGCGTCCGAGGTCAGCGGCACGTTGGCCTTCAGCAGGTACCGGGAGGCCGAGCCGCCGGAGGACGTGGTGCCCCAGCCGAGGATCAGCGCGGAGTTGCCCGCCGCGTACAGGGCGGTGTCGGCCGGGGTGGCGAGCGGCAGGGTGGCCGAGTTGATGTTGCGGTCCAGCGTCAGCACGGCGACGTCGTAGCCAGCGGTCGCGGTGGTGTAGCTCGGGTGAACCCAGATCTTGGTGACGTTCGCGGTGGTGCCCGCGGTGCTCTGCTTGTCGTCACGGCCGTGGACGACGCGCGTGCTGGCGGGCGTGCGGCCCTTCACGCAGTGCCCGGCGGTGACGACCTTGTTGGCCTTCACCAGCGTGCCACCGCAGAACTGGCCGCCAGAGGAGGAGGCGAGGAAGACGACCCACGGGTACGTCGAGGTGCTTGCGCGCGTACCGCCGACGATCATTGGCGACACATCGCCGGCGTTCGCTGCCGGTGCGGTGAAGAAGATGCTCGCGAGAGCGGTGACCACGACGGACACAATCAGGCGACGCAGGGTTTTCGCCATGTTGCCAGTCCTTCCCGATGACGCTGTGTGTGCACGGTGTCGAGCGGCGGCACACACAGCGTCACGGGCGGAGATTCGGCGGCATAACCGCCATTAGTCGTACATGTCCGACTTCACAGTTGACTACTTGATGATTCCGCGCGCTTTGAACGCCGACGTGACCGCAGCGGCGTCCGCGTCACCGTAGAGCTTCTGGGCCGTCGCCACCGTGGCGTTCGCAGCCGCCGTGAAGCTGGTCGACGGCGAGTAGGAGAACTGCGCCTCCAGCACGATCTTCGCCGACTTCTCCCGGCCGAACTTCTTGTAGATGTCGAACAGCGCACGCGACCAGATCTCGCCGTCGTCGTGCACTTCGCCGGTCTTGTCCGCGATCGTCTTGTTGGTGTCCGTACGACGAATGCAGTGCGGCGTCGTGGTCGTGTATGACGTCGAGTCCCAGTCCATGACGCACGCGTACGGGGTGGTCGCCGTGTCCTTCGAGTCGCGCGAGGCCATGATCATCGCCCACCAGTCACCGAAGCCCTCACCGATCGCGCCGCCCTCGTCGGACGAGCCGAAGCCCGGGACCTGGGCGTCCTGGATCGCGTGGCCGAGCTCGTGCCACACCACCTCGAGGTCCTCGGCGTCGTCCACGCCGCCGGTGCCGAACGTGATCAGGTCCTTGCTCGGGGTGTAGTACGAGTTGTCGGCGGTCTCGCCGAGGGTGGTGATCTTCTGAGCCTCGTTGTTGATGTTGGTGAAGCCGAGGCTCTGGATGTACTTCTGCGCCTCCGTCACGCCCCAGTAGACGTTGACCTGCTCGAAGAAGGGGTTGTGGCGCGTGTACTCGAACTTGTTGTTCTTGTTGTACGCCAGCTTGCTCTTCGCACCGGTCAGCTGCGCGTACTTGCCCTTGAGGTAGCCGGAACCGTCCAGATCGGACAAGGTGACCGACTTGTAGGCGGCGGCGGGAACGGCCGAGTCGGCGTCGTTGTTGTCCTTGAGGCTCTCGTTCTGCTGCGACACCACGGGGTTCGGGCTGAACACCTTGCCGGTGCCCTCGGCGAACTTGACCAGGCTCTCGGTCTTCACGACGGCACCGGTCTCCGCGTGCACCAGCGTGCGCTTGAGCTCCTTGCCCTCGCCCGAGGTCACCTCGTAGACGAGACCCGCTCCCGGCAACACCTTCAGCTCTGCCCCTTGAGGCGCACCGGCGGACTTGGTCTTCGCGTCCTCCGCGGTGACGGCGGGCGTGACGTCGACCGAACCAACGGCGAGACGGCCGTCGTCCACGGTCTTCACGCCAGTCGCCTTGTCGACGTGCTCAACGTAGTAGGCGCCCAGCACGGGTTTTCCGTCGAAGGTCTGCTCGTACCAGGTGTGCGTGGCGGTCAGCGAATCCTTGACGGTCAGCAGCCGCAGACCTTCTTGGGGAGCCGCGGCCTGGGCGTTGACGGTCAGCAGGGACAGGACGACGCCGGCGGTGCAGGCGACAGCGACGAGACGACGCGATCTCATGTCGGTCTCCAGTGCTTCGGGCCCAAGGCAGGGGAGGGCCGTGTGCATGGCGACGCTAATCAAGAAAACTTGAACAGAGACCCTACGAAAGAAGGAAAAACATCAGCGTTCCCACACTCCGGGAACAACAATTACGTCGGCTTCGACCGGATTGTCCAGCGTTGGTCCGGTTCCGAAAGCGATGAACGCGACCGCCGCACCGTGCGCGGCCAAGTCACCCGCACCCTCGTGACGGACCTCCGTGCCGGACCGCAGAATGGGCGAGACCGCGTCGATCGCCTCGGGCGTTCCGACCACGATCGAAGCCCGCCGGATCTCCGCCTCCGCACGCGGCGTGCGTTCCTCGGCGGCACCCGGACCGAGGCCGACCAACGCCAGCCGGCCACGCGGCAGCACCCGTGCCGCGGCCACGGTCACGTTGTCCCGCTTGAACTTCTCGGCCGCCATCTCGATCGGCGCGCCGTGCCCGAGGGTCTGCGCGCCCCGCAACGCCGCCGCCTCCGCCACGCTCGCCGTGCCCATCGAGTTGCGCACCACGGAGCTCGGGTTCGGCACCCCGATCCCGGCCAGCTCCTCGGTCGGGAACGTCAGCAGCTCGGCCGTGTCGCCGTGCCAGAAACCCCAGTCCTCCACGGCATCCACGATGCCGGGCTCGTCCGCTTTGGCGTCCGCGGTCGCAAATGCCTTGATGGCACGCAGATCCAGGCCGCCCTGCGCGTCCAATTCAGACAACGCCGCGCCCACGCTCGTGGCCGACGCACCGCGCGTCGAGCCCACACCGACGACGAGCGTGCGCGGGATGATCCGCAGCACGTTGGCCTTGGTCCCGGCAGCCCGGTCGTCGATGACGATCATCCAGCTGGCGTCCTCACCCGCCGCGATCACGTTGGGCGGCAGCGCGGGCAACGGGAAGCCCAGCGGGTTGCGCAGCACGACCTTCTCGCCCGCCTCGAGGGCGGCGGTGCAGGCCTCGACGTCGCCGTCCGCGGTCGCGTCGAGCTGCTCGACGAGCTCGTCCAGCACCGAGTCGACCGACGGTCCGCCGGTCACGACGGCGGTGCGGTTGAGCAGGTCGGCGACGTGGCGGGCGAACACGTCGGCGTCACCGGCCAGTGCCACCACGAAATGCGCGTCCACGCACACGACGGCGGGGTCGGATCGCCTGTCCCGCAACAAAGGCGCGATCAACCGGACCGCGGAACCCGCGTCCAGGAACAGAACCGCGGCCCCGAGCCGCGACCACAGCTGCCGCACGGCGGGCTTGACCGAACCGTCCGGCACGACCGCGTCCGCGCCCAGCAGACCGGCGAGGTCAGCGGCGTCACCGCGCTGAGCCGGACCGGCGAACACACCGATCACTTCTTGCTTCCCCACAGCACGGTCACCGGGACCGCCGGAGCGAAACCCGAGTCGAGCAGGCGGGAGGCGGTCCAGTGCACGCCCTCCACCTCGTATCCGGCGGCCTGCAACGCGTCACGGGCGGGCACGATCTCGTCCACGCTCTCGGTCACGACGACCACGCGCCGTGCGCTGACGGCCGCGCACGCCTTGACCTCGGGCAGCCGGCCGCGGCCGACGAACACCGCGTCCGGACGGGGCAACGACGCCGTGTCCAGTTCGGCTTCTTCGACACGGACATCGACGCCGTGCGCCGCGGCGTTCGCGATGATGCGCACGCACTGCACGGGATCCGGCTCGACCGCGAGCACCGCGGCACCCAGCCGCGCGCACTCCACGGCCACCGCGCCGGAACCGGCCAGAACGTCCCACACCAGCACGCCGGGACGCGGGGCGAGCCGGGCCAGCACGAACGCGCGGACCTCGGCTCCGAGGACGTGCGTGCGGCTGGCGAACGAGTCGTCCGGCAGCGCCCAGCCGTCGTTCGACTGGAGAAGCTCGTTGTCCGCCAAGCACAACACCGCGTCGGGCGCCGTCCAGCGACGAGTCACCGCGTCGCGCGGGTCCACAGTGGTCAGCTCGCCGGAGTCCGACACCGTCAGCGTGCGGCGCCAGCCCGCGAGGCCAGCGGCGATCTCGGCGGGACCGATGCCGTCGGTCAGCTCGACGATCACGGCGGAGCGGGCGCGGCACACGTTCAGCGCGGGACGCAGCCCGTCCGCCGCGTCAACGATCTCGACGGGGCGACCGGCTGCCTCTCGCAGCTTCTCGAGCGACATCAGTTGGCGGACCGCTTGGGCTTACGGGCAACCGGCTTCTTCTTCGCGGTCGCCGTCGAGGCACGGACCGTCGGCGGCTTCGGCTTCTCCGCCGCGACGACGGTCAGCTTCGGCTTGGGAGCAGGCTCCTCGGCCGGCTTGCGCACCGACTGCTGTATTTCCTCGACCGCCGTCCACGCCGGATTCGGCTCGGTCACGGCGGCGCCGGGCACAGGCTCGTCGGTGCGCGTCGAGATGCGCGTGGCGGCACGGCGCGACCACCGCGTCGGGCGGGCGGCGCGAATCGGCTCGTCCACCGACGTCGTCGCAGACGTGGAGACACGGCGCGTCGGCGCCTTCACCGCGGCACCGACGAGGAACAGCGTCGGCCGGTACAGCTTGTGCTTCTTCACGACCGACTCGAGGTCGCCGACCGTGGTGTGCACGACCAGCTCGTCGGCCTGGCTCACCTTGTACGCGACGACGACCGGGGTCTGCTCGGAGTAGCCGCCCTCCAGCAGCTTCTCGACGAACTGACCGGTGCGCGCGCCCGAGACCGTGGCGGCCATCGTGGTCTGCAACGCAGCGAACTCGACGACCAGCTCGCTGCTCTCCGGCGAGATCAGCACGGTCGACGACGCCTCGGTCAGCGTGATCTCGCGGCCGATCTTGGCGGCCGCGGCGGCGACCACGGACACGCCCGGCACGACCTCGACGTCGAGGCCGAGACGCACGCACAGGTCGTGCTGCTCCTGCACACCACCACCGGTCGCGGCGTCGCCCGCGTGCAGACGGACGACCGTCTGGCGTGACGCGGCCGCACGGCGGTAGAGGTCCGTGATCTCCTCGGGCGTGACGCGCGAGAAGTCGACGAGCTCGGCGTCGGCGCGGGCGTGCTCGCGGACGCACTCGGCGTCCACCGCCGCGGGAGCCCAGATGACGACGTCGGCTTCCGCGATGCGGCGCGCGCCTCGGAGAGTGATGAGGTCGGCGGCACCCGGACCGGCACCGACGAAGGAAACCCGACCGGTCGTCGTCACGACAGCTCCACAGGGGTTCGGACTTTGGCTTGAGCGAAGACCGTACCGTCTGCCACTCCGGCCACGAACGGGTGGCAGGCCCGCACGAACCGGGCTACGGCTTCCGGATCACCGGCGGGGTGCGTGTGGAGGTACGACGCGTGCACTCCCCCGGCCACGAAACCCTCTGCGACGGGCCGGGAGTCGACGCCGCGCCAGTGCCACGCGGGCGGGGTCGAGTGCGGTGTGGACAGCTGCGTCCGGTGGAACTCGTGGCCGGTCACGCGGCTGCCGGGCGGGTGCAGCGGTGAGCTCGCCGCCGCGACGGCGTCCCGGTAGCCCAAGGTCAGCTTCGAGGTCATGACCCCCTCGGCGTCGAGCACGCCGCACATCGGGTGCCCGTCGAGCGATCTCGCGAGGTACAGCAGGCCTCCGCACTCGGCGTGCACAGGCGCACCCGATCGAGCGAACCGCGCGACGGCCCCGCGCAACTTTGCGTTGGCTGACAAAGCTTCCGCGTGCTGCTCCGGGAAACCGCCGGGCAGCACGAGGCCCGCGGTGCCCTCCGGAAGATCTTCGTCGTTGAGCGGATCGACGACGGCCACCGCCGCGCCCGCCGCTCTGAGCACCTCGACGTGTTCCGCGTAGCCGAACGTGAAAGCCGCTCCGCCCGCGACCGCGACCAGCGGCTCGTCCGCGACCGGTTCGACCTTCGGTTCCCACGCCGCGACGGCCATCGCGGGCACCGACGACGCGAGTCTCCGCACCGCGTCGAGGTCGACGTGCTGGGCGACCGCGGCGGCGATCGCGTCCACGGCCCGCACCGCCTCCGAGCCGTGCTCCGCAGCCGTGACGAGGCCCAGATGCCTTGAGGGCAAAGAGAACTGGGGATCTCTCGGCAACACGCCGAGCACGTCCAGACCGACCTCGTCGCACGCGGATCTGAGGACCTGCTCGTGGCGTTCCGAACCGACCTGGTTGAGGATCACGCCGCCGAGCCGGACCGTCGGGTCGTAGCCGCGGAAGCCGTGCAGCAGCGCCGCCAGTGACCGGCTTTGGCCTCGCGCGTCCACCACGAACAGCACCGGGGCGTTGATCAGCTTGGCGACGTGCGCGGTCGAGCCGACGCCCGCGGTGTCGACGCGACCGTCGAACAGGCCCATGACGCCTTCGACGACCGCGATGTCGCAGCCCTTGGACCCGTGCGCGAACAGACCCGGGATCCGCTGTTCTCCGACGAGGACCGGGTCGAGGTTGCGGCCCGGCCGGTTGGTGGCCAGCGAGTGGTAGCCGGGGTCGATGTAGTCGGGGCCGACCTTGAACGGCGCGACCCGCGACCCGGCGCGGCGCAGCGCGGCCATGAGGCCCGTCGCGACCGTGGTCTTGCCGCTGCCCGAGGCCGGGGCCGCGACGACCAGCCTGTTCACCACTCGATCCCCCGCTGGCCCTTCTGCCCGGCGTCCATCGGGTGCTTGACCTTGGTCATCTCCACCACGAGGTCGGCGGCGGCGATCAACTTCTCGGGCGCGTACCGACCGGTGATCACGACGTGCTGGTGGCCGGGACGGTTGGCCAGCGCGTCCACCACCTCGTCCACGTCGATCCAGCCCCAGTGCAGCGGGTAGGTGAACTCGTCGAGGACGTAGAAGCCGTGCCGTTCCGAACGAAGGCGGCGGGCGATCTCCTCCCAGCCTTCCTTCGCGGCCGCGGCGTGGTCGTCCTCGGTGCCCTGCTTGCGGGTCCAGGACCAGCCCTCGCCCATCTTGTGCCACTCGACGGCGCCGCCCTCGCCGGTCTCGTCGTGCAGCCTGCCGAGCGCCTTGAACGCGGACTCCTCGCCGACCTTCCACTTGGCGGACTTCACGAACTGGAACACGCCGATGTCCCAGCCCTGGTTCCAGCCGCGCAACGCCATGCCGAACGCCGACGTCGACTTCCCCTTCATCTCACCGGTGTGCAGCATGAGCAGCGGCCGGTTGCGACGCTGCCGCGTCGTCAGGCCGTCCTTCGGCACCTCGGTGGGCTGTCCCTGTGGCACTTGGGTTTCTCCTTACGCGGCGCGGACTACGCCGGCGAGGTGGTCGGCGCTGAGCTGGTCGAGGCGGACGCAGGCGCCCTTCAGGGCCTCGGCGATCTTCTGGGCGAGCCCCAGGCGGATGTGGCCCTGTTCGCAGTCGACGACGACCACCGCGGTCTGTTCGAGCAGCCCGGCCGCTTTGAGCGCGTCCTTGGTCGGATCGCCGCCGAGTCCGGACGACGTGGCTCGGCCGTCGGTCAGCAGCACCACCAGCGGGCGCTTCTGCGGTTCCCTGAGCCGTTCGATCTCGAGGATCTTGTGGGTCTTGAGGATGCCGTCGGCCAGCGGGGTCCGGCCACCGGTGCGCATCTTCTTGAGACGGGTCGCGGCGGCGTCCACGGAAGTCGTTGGGGGCAAAGCGACTTCGGCGCTGCTGCCGCGGAACGTGATCACGCCGACCTTGTCGCGGCGCTGGTAGGCGTCGCGGAGCAGCGAGACGACCGCGCCGCTCACCGCAGACATGCGCTGGCGTGCGGCCATCGAGCCCGAGGCGTCGACCACGAACAGGATGAGGTTGGACTCCTTGCCCTCTCGCACCGCCTTGCGCAGGTCTGACGCGGCGAGGATGAGACCGGGGCTGGTGCGGCCGCGTTCGTGCTGGTGCGGCGCGGCGTTCAGGAGCGTGTCGACGAGGTGCAGGCCACTGCCGTCCACTTTGGACGAACGGACGATCCTGCCGGTGCGGGCGCGGGCCCTGGAACGCTTGCCCGGCGCGCCTTCTCCGACGCCGGGGACTTCCAGGAGCCTCGCCTTGAACGCCGGAGCGGGTTCCGGAGCCGGACGGTCGTTGGGCGCGTTCCCGTTGCCCTGGGGGCCTTCCTGCGGTTCGGGCAGCTCGCCGCCGCCGGGACCGTCGTCGTCGGGGCCGTCGCCGGGTTCCTCGGCGTGCTCGGCTGCCTCGCGCATGGCGTCCTCGAGCTGCTGCTCCTCGATGCCGGGCTCGTCGAACGGGTCGCGCCGGCGCCGGTGCGGCAGGGCGAGCCGCACGGCGGCCTCGACGTCCTGCTCCTCGACCTCGTCGGCGCCCCGCCAGGCCGCGTGGGCGGTGGCGGTGCGGGCGACGACGAGGTCCGCGCGCATGCCGTCGACCTCGAAAGCCGCGCAGACAGCGGCGATCCTGCGCACCTCACCGTCCGGAAGGGACACACGGGGCAGCTTGGCCCGCGCGTCGATGATCTGCTGCTTGAGCTGGGCGTCGTGGTGCGCCCAGAAGGAGGTGAACGACCCGGGGTCGTTCTCGTAGCCGAGCCGGCGCTTGATCACCTCGTACCGGGTGGCCACGTCCCGCGACGCCTTGACCGAGACCGTGAGCCCGAACCGGTCGAGCAGCTGAGGCCGGAGCTCGCCCTCCTCGGGGTTCATCGTGCCGACCAGAAGGAACTGGGACGGGTGCGACACCGAGACGCCTTCGCGTTCCACGTGCGCACGGCCCATCGCGGCGGCGTCGAGCAACAGGTCGACGAGGTGGTCGTGCAGCAGGTTGACCTCGTCGACGTAGAGCACGCCCCGGTGCGCGGTGGCGAGCAGACCCGGCTGGAACGCCCGCACGCCCTCGGTCAGGGCCTTCTCCAGGTCGAGCGAGCCGACCAGGCGGTCCTCGGTGGCGCCGACCGGCAGTTCGACGAGCTTGGCTGGCCGTCGTTCGCTGCCTTCGTGGGGCGCGTCGGGGCAGTCGGTGCTGCCGGGAACGCACCCGAAGCGACAGTTCCGCGAGACGTCCAGCTCCGGGAGGAGTGCGGCCAGGGCACGCACGATGGTCGACTTCGCGGTCCCCTTCTCGCCGCGGACGAGAACGCCGCCGATGCCGGGGTGCACGGCGTTCAGCAGCAGGGCGAGCCGGAGATCGTCATGTCCGACGACGGCCGAAAAGGGGTACATGCTCGGCGAAGTCCTTCCTCGGGTGTCCACGCCCGTGGCCGGTTGATCGAAGAGGGGGTCGAGTTCCTGACTCCCGGTCTCTCCAGGACCGGTCACAGTCGCGGGACGGCGCCGGATTCGCACCGGCTTCCTCGCACTCCCCTCACAGCCCCGGCATCGTCGCATTTCGCACCTGCGGGACCAACAGCCAGGTGAGCGACATCGCTCAGAGCAGGCTCTGGAAGTGCGCCCACGCCTCCTCGACCTCGTCCGCCGTCCACTCCAGCGCGGGCTCGGCGATCGTGACCTCGTTCTTCGCGAGCGTGCCGTCCCGCCAGAAGTTGCCGAGGAACTTGCCGCTGACCTCGGTCAGGTGCTTCGGATCGCCGGGCAGGTGCAGCGCGAACTGGTGGGTGTGCGGTTCCGGCAGGCCCATCGCCGCCGCCACGACCTTGGCGTGCTCGACGTACGTGCCGAGCTTCGGCAGGACGGTGTCGAGGCCGTGCAACGCCGAAAGCGCCGCTGGCCACTGCTGGAACAGCATGCCGCCGTAGCGGTGCCGCCACACCCGAGCCTGGTCGACGAAGTCCTGGCTGCCCGCGAGTGCCGCGCCGGAGACTCCCTCCAGCGACTTGTAGAACGACACGTAGACCGAGTCGAACAGGCCGGCGATCTCGGCCAGCGGCTTGCCCAGGCCGAACGTGCTCTCCCACAGCCGCGCGCCGTCGAGGTGCACGACCGCGTCCCGTTCACGGGCGGCGTCCACCGTCTCGGTCAGCTCGTCCCAGGTCGGCAGGATGAACCCGGCTTCGCGGTCCGGCACCTCCAGCAGCAGCGTCCCGAACGGCTCAGGACAGGTCGCGACCTCGGAGTTGCGCACCTTGATCGGACGGAGACCGGACAGCACGGTCAGCGCGTCGTCCTCGTGGTTGAGCGGGTGCGCCTGCGGATGCATCGCCACGATCGGGTTGTGCGTGCGGTCGGCCCAGCACTTCAGCGCGATCTGCTGCGCCATGGTCCCGGTCGGCACGAACAACGCGGCCTCGGTGCCCAGCAACTGCGCGACCCGCGCCTCCAGCGCGCCCACCGGGCCGCCGTCGCCGTACCGGTCGGGGTCGACGTCCGGCACGGGGCCGAGCCTCTCCAGCAGCGTCTTCTTGCGGGTTCCCGAGAGCTGACGATTCATCACCCGAGCATCAAACCTCAGGTCAGCGACTCACGGCCACCGACTTCGGCGCGCGGAACGACAGCAGGTTCAGCCACTGCGGATCCTCACCGACCAGGTGCAACGACGGCTCGTGCTCCGCCACGGTCCGCAACGTCACCGCGGTCTCCAACCGAGCCAGACCGGCGCCGAGACAGAAGTGGCGGCCGTAGCCGAACGCGAGGTGCCTGGGGTCGTTCTCCTTGCCGCTCAACAACAACACGAGCTCCGCACCGGCAGGAACGCGAACACCGGACAGCACGACCTCACGAGCAGTCAGCCGCCGCCAGGTCACCACGGGCGTGTCGGTCCGCAGCACGTCCTCCACGAACGACTCCGCGACACCCGGCACGCCCAGACGTGCCCACAACGCGCGGTCCTGCAGCGCACGACGCAACGCCGTGGACAGCAACTGAGTCGTCGTCTCCTGGCCCGCGATCAGCAGGAAGTAGCAGAGGCCGGCGGAGTCCTCGGCGGACACACCGGCGTCGGCCAGTGCTTCGAAGAGCTCGCCGTCCCGTGCGTGGTAACGCTTGATCAGCCACTGGTGGAAGTCGCCGACGTCGTCGACGAGCTCCAGCTGGCGTTCGGTGGAGATGTTGCCCCAGAAGAACTCCAGGGAACCCGTGCTCCAGCGCTTGAGCGTCGGGATGTCGACGTTCTCCAGGCCGAGGAGGTCCATCAGCACGATGGCGGGCGTGTCCCAGGCCAGGTCGTGCACGAGATCCGTGCCACCCAGGCGTTCCAAAACGAGCTCACGGATGCGAGGCTCCGCGGCGGCGACCCGAACCGGCGTGAAGAACGACGCGACGAGTCTGCGCAGGCCGGCGTGGGACTCGGAACCGTTGTTCGCGAGCGTCGGCGGCAGCGAGAAACGGGCCCTCACCAGGGCGCGCAACGCGGCCGGCGCGACCGGCGTGACGGCGGTCAGGGCGTTGTCGGGCAGGTAGGTGACAGGATCGGCGAGGATCGCGCGCACGTCGTCGTAACCCGACACCACCCAGCGGCCGTCGCAGAACTGCACCGGCGAGGTGAGTTCGGCGCGCGTGAAGGTGAACAGGTCCACGAGCGGCACGCTAGTCGGCGGATGGGAGACTCTGGCGGTGACCGTGAGCACAACTGAGGCGATTTCCAGTGGTGGTGAGTCCACGTTCGACTGGATCGACGTCCGTTCTGAAGCGAGGGCCAAGGCGGGTCTGACCCGCCGTCTCCGGCCGCGCACCTCGGACTCGACGGACCTCGACCTCGCCAGCAACGACTACCTCGGGCTCGCGAAGGACAAGCGCGTCGCCGGTGCCGCGGCCGCCGCCACGTTGAAGTGGGGTGCGGGCTCCACGGGGTCACGCCTGGTCACGGGGTCGACGGAACTGCACGCCGAACTGGAGTACGAGCTCGCGAACTTCTGCGGCTCGCAGTCGGCGCTGGTGTTCAGCAGCGGCTACCTGGCGAACCTCGCCGCGGTCACGGCGTTGTCCGGCCCCGGCACGGCGATCGTCGCCGACCAGCACATCCACGCGTCGCTGATCGACGGCACGCGGCTGTCCAAGGCGGACGTGGTCGTCGCGGACCATTGCGACGTCGGCAAGGTCCGGCACGCTCTGGAGACCCGCGGCAAGCGACGCGCGATCGTGGTCACGGACTCGGTGTTCTCCGTCGACGGCGACATCGCGCCTTTGAACGAGCTGCACGAGGCCTGCCGCGCCACCGGTGCCGCGCTCGTGGTCGACGACGCGCACGGGCTCGGTGTCGTCGGGCCCGGAGGACGAGGTGCGGTCGCCGAGGCGGGCATCATCAAGGCGCCGGACGTCATCACGACTCTGACGCTGAGCAAGTCGCTGGGCGCGCAGGGTGGTGCGGTGCTCGGGCCGAGCCGGGTGATCAAGCACCTGATCGACACCGCGCGCACGTTCATCTTCGACACCGGGCTCGCACCTTCGAGCGCGGCGGCGGCCCTCGCGGCGATCAAGATCCTGCGCGAGGAGCCGGACCGTCCCTCGCGCGCGCTGGCCGTGGCGCACGACCTGTCGAACCGGCTCAAGGAAGCCGGTTTTCAGGTGAGCACGCCGACGGCCGCCGTGGTGAGCGTGCGGGCTCCGTCGCCGGAGCAGGCGTTCCAGTGGGCCGAGAACTGCCGGACCAACGGCGTGGTCGTCGGGTGCTTCCGGCCGCCGTCGGTGCCGGACCAGATCAGCCGGCTGCGGCTGACCGCGCGGGCCGACCTGACCGAGGCGGAGATCGAACGCGCGGTGCGGGTGATCAGGGAGTGCGCGGCGGCCGCGGGTGTGGAGCCTCGGTCTCGGTGAGGCCGGCGCGCGGCATCGAGGCGTGCGGACCATCCGCATGCCGTCCTCGATGAACGCCGCGCTCTCGGGAAAGAAGCCGCACGGCTGGCGTGGAGCGCGCCGCGTCAGGGCGTGCGCACCATCCGCATGTGCGGGATGCCGTCCTCGATGAACTCCGCACCCTCCACCACGAACCCGAACGACGCGTAGAAGTCCGTCACGTACGTCTGCGCGTCGAGCACGCACGGCGTGGTGCCCACGTCGACCAGCGCGGCCTGCATCAACCGCCGGCTGAAGCCGCGGCCACGGGCCATGCGGGCCGTGGCGACGCGGCCGATGCGGAACGTGCCGTCGGGCTCCTCGACCAGGCGCAGGTACGCGAGCGGGTCGTGTGATCCGTCGGCTTCCAGCCAGAAGTGCCGGGTGCCCTGGTCCAGGTCGTGGCCGTCGACGTCGGCGTAGACGCAGTTCTGCTCGACTACGAAGACGTCCTGACGCAGACGCAGGATGGCGTAGAGCTGGCCGGGGCTCAGGTCGAGGCCCCACTGCCGGCGCAGAGTGGCGGGAAACGGTGTGGTTCGCACCGCACCTTGGATATCAGAAGCCCAGCACGGACCGGTAGTGAGCCAGACGGGTGTAGACACCCGGTTCGTCCGCCCGCGCACAGCCTCGGCCGAACGAGACGACACCCGCCAGCCTGCCCCGCACCACCAGGGGGCCGCCGGAATCGCCCGTGCACGCGTCACGGTTTCCTCGTCCTGCGCACAACATCGCACCCGGCCGGAAATCCGGCTCCTTCAGCATGCACTCCTGGTCCGACAAGATCGGCACGGTGACCTTGCGCAGGGTCATGGACGGCGGGGTGTTCTCGGCGGTGCGGCCCCAGCCGAGCACCATGCCCTCGTCGCCGACCTCGCCGAGCGCGATCGTCCGATACGGCAACGAGCGTTCCAGGGTCAGGATCGCCACGTCGTCGCCCTTGGTGACCTCGCGGTAGTCGGGGTGCCGCCACACGTCGACGACCTGAGCTTCGACGCCCTCGTCGTGGGAGCGCAGGTCGGTGCGGCCGGCGACCACGCGCACCTGGTCGGCCGGGCGCTGGTTCTTGCCCAGCACGCCCTTCAGCGTCACGCAGTGGGCGGCCGTCATGACCTTGTCCGGGGCCACCAGCGCGCCGCCGCAGATCAGCTGGCCGTCCGTGGTGGTGATTGCCACAACCCACGGGGTGTCGGCCACCCGCGCGGGTGTCCCCCCAACGATCGCATCAGCGGAGGAAGTACCGCTGACCAGCGCGATCACCGCCACCAGCACGGCAAGCCGCTTACCCCTCACGGACCACTCCTCGTTGCGCCAGGTGGACGATTGGTCACCAACGGTAGCGATCGCGCTAGGACGGCGTCAAAACCGGAGATTCTCGTGTTAGTGTCCAGTCAGGCCGGAGATTTTGCGGTCAGTGGCACAAATCACGGGGGTATGTACGGTGTTGTTCGACTTCGGCCAGGTTCCGGCCTTTCTCATCGCGTGCGCGGTCATCATCGTGACCCCCGGTGTTGACGCGTTCCTGTTGCTGCGCACGTCACTGCGGTCGGGCACGCGTTCGGGACTGCTCGCGCTGGCGGGCATCCACTCGGCCGCCGCGGTGCAGGTCGCGCTGGTGATCTCGGGGCTCGGCGTGGTGCTCGCGCAGTACCCGATGGTGCTCACGGCGCTGCGCTGGATCGGTGCCGCCTACCTGCTCTACCTGGCGGTTTCCATCACGCGGGGCCTCCTCAAGCGATCAGCCGCGGAGCCGGAGGAGGTCATGAGCACCAGGCCGTTCCGCCAGGGCTTCCTGACCAACATCACAAACCCGAAGATGATCCTGTTCTCGCTCGCGTTCCTGCCGCAGTTCATCGGATCGGGTGAACCGGCACCGCAACTCGCGATGCTCGCCGTGCTGTTCCTCGGACTCGCCGCGATCTGGGAGCTGATGATCGTGCTGGCGGCCTCCCGCATGGCCGGGAAGCTCAAGCGGCCCGGCGTGACCACGGCACTGGACGCGGTCTGCGCGGCGGTCTTCCTGACCATGTCCGTGGGGCTTGTGCTCTGAGGCAGACTCGATCTCGTGGCGGATCGACTGCAGGCCCTGCGCGACGCTCTGGCCGCGCACCCCGGTGAGCCCGTGTCGTTCGACCGACTGGTCGCCGAGGTCTGGCCGGACGATCCGCCGAAGCACCCGCGAGCGGCGCTGCGCACGCTGGTCCAACGGCTCCGCACCACCGAGCGCGTGATCACCGAACCGTCCGGTTACCGGCTCGTCCTCCGCCCGCCCGCGCCCTGCCAGCTCCCCGCGGACCTGCCTGATTTCGTTGGCAGGAAAGAGGAAATCGCACGACTGCGCCTGTTGGACGCACCGGTGCGGGCGATCACCGGCCTGCCGGGGGTCGGCAAGACCGTGCTCGCCGTGCGGGAGGCACACCGGTTGCGCGAGCAGTTCCCGGACGGCCAGCTGTACGTCAACCTGCGCGGCTACTCCACCGGGCCGTCGATGACCGTCGAGCAGGCGCTCGCCCGGTTCGTGAAGGTGCTCGGCGGCGGCCCGGACGACGACTACCGCGAGCTGCTGCGCAATCGGCGGGTGCTGGTGGTGCTCGACAACGCGACCGAGGACGTGATCGCCCCGCTGCTCCCCGAGGTGCCCGGCTGCGTCGCACTGGTCACCAGCCGCGCGGAAATGCCGATGTTCCCACAGGTCAACCTGGGTGTGCTGGCGGATCGGGAAGCACGCGAGCTGCTCGAGCGGATGCGCGTCGAGGGCGACCCGAGCGAACTGATCGAGCTGTGTGCGCGGCTGCCGCTGGCACTGCGCATCGCCGGGGCGAACCTCGCCGGCCGTCACCTGCCGGACTACGTGGCGGAACTGCGCGAGCACCGGCTGGAGGCGTTGGAGATCGAGGAGGACCACACCGCCGTGCGGGCGGCGTTCGACCTCTCCTACCGGAAGCTGCCGGAACGGGCGCGGCGGACGTTCGACTTCCTCGGCGCCGTGCCCGGTCCGGACATCCCGCGCGCGCTCGCGGGTGACACCATCGACGAGCTCGTCGCGGCGAACCTGGTGCAGAGCAACGGAAACGACCGCTACCAGCTGCACGACCTGCTGCGCCTGTACGCGCATTCCCGTGCGACACAGCAAGACCGGCGCACGGTCTTCGACTTCTACCTCGCCAGGGCGGACGGTGCCGACGCCGCCCTGAACGCCGGATTCACCCGGCTGCTGCCACCCGTGCCGGACGCCGTGCCGTTCGCGGACGAACACGAGGCCCAGGCGTGGTTCGAGGCCGAGCGGCTGAACCTCGTCGCGCTGGCCGAGGACCAACCGGACGCCGCGCTGGTCGCCGCGCTGCGCGCACACCTGTCCCTCACCGGGCCCTTCGCCGACCTGCGCTCGATCGCCCGTGCCGCCCTCGCCCGGGAGACCGGGCAACGCGCGGCCGCGATGCGCGTGTGCCTCGGGTATCTCGACTACCGCTTCGGTGAGCACCGCTCGGCCATCGAGCACTGCGAGCGGGCGATCGCCGAGTTCCGGGCGGCCGGCCGGCAGGCGGAGGAGTCCGTGGCGCTCAACATGCTCGCCGGCGCCTATCACAGCCTCGGCGAGCTCGATCTCGCGCGCAGGCATCTCGGTGCCGCGATCGAGCTGTACCTGGCGAACGACCTGAAGCCGAACCTCATCGGCGGCCTCGGCAACCTCGGGTTGCTGGAGATGGAGCTCGGCAACCTCGACGGCGCGGAGAAGACGCAACGGCGAGCGATCGGGCTGGCACGCGAGATCGACTACGTGAGCCAGCTCGCGAACCAGCTCGGCAACCTCGGCACGGTGCTGACCGCGCGGAAGAAGTTCGCTGAGGCCGAGGAGGCCTTCCGCGAGGCGCTGGAACTGGCCGGGCGGCACGGCCTGCGTCCGATCGAGATGTTCGTGCTGGTCGAGTTCGCCGAGCTGTTCACCACCACCGGCAGACGTGACGAGGCCCGCGACCACGCTCTGCGCGCGCTCGAGATGTCCGGGCAGGACAACCCGTTCGTCGAGGTCAACGCCCGCCTGGTGCTCGCGGGGTTGCATCGTTCGATCGCCGAGTACGACGACGTGCACCGGCGCGCGGCCGACGCCGAGTTCCGGCTCCTGGAAGTGCTCGCGCTCGCGGGCAAAGCGGCTCTGCTACGCGAAAACGGCGCCGCGGAAGCCGCGAACACGGTGTGCCACAAGGCGATCGAGCGCGCGGAGGCGGCCGGGTTCCGCTACCGCGCGGATCTGGTGCGCGCTCAGCTCAAGTAGGTCGTGACGCGCGTGTAGACCCCGGGCGTGTTCGGGCGAGCGCACCCGATGCCCCACGACACGATGCCCGCCAGCCTGCCTTCGACCACGAACGGGCCGCCGGAGTCGTCGATGCACGAGTCGATCCCGCCCTCCGGGTACCCGGCGCAGAACATGGCCTCGGCGTCGTACCGCGCGTACACCCCGGCGCACTGCTCGTCCGCCATGATCGGGATGGAAGCCTTGTGCAGCAACGGACTCTTGTTCGTGTCGCTCTCCGCCTGCCGCCCCCACCCGTACACGACGCCGACGTTGCGAGCCGCGTACACAGCTGTCGTGGCGGCCACCGGCAGCACCTCGTACGGCATGGGCTGAGCGAGCATCAGCAGCGCGATGTCCTTGCCCCGCGAGGGAGTCGAGTAGCCCTCGGCGATCTGGTACTTCTCTACGACCGACGCGGAACCGCCGTCGGTGCGCAGATCCAGCCTGCCACCGACCACGGTGATCGAGCTGGGCGTGCGGCCGTGGACGCAGTGCGCCGCCGTGGCCACCAGACCGGACCCGACCAGCGCGCCTCCGCAGAACTGGTAGCCCGACGACGTCGTCAGGGCGACCATCCACGGCGCCTCGCCGGCGTTCTCGACCACGACTCCGCCGACGACTCTGGGCTCGGCCTGCGAAGGGGGCGCCGTGATCACGAGCAGAGCCAGAACCGCTGCCAGCAGACGCATGCACCCCACTGAACCCAGGGGCCTACCGGTCGACAACTCCAGTCGGCAAAGCATCCACGACCGGGTGAAGGTCCTTCGCGTAGCGGGAGAGCCGGACGTAGACGCCGGGCTTGCCCCTGCGCGCACAACCCTCGCCCCACGACGTGACGCCGACGAGCTTGCCGTCCGCGACGATCGGGCCACCCGAGTCGCCCTGGCAGGTGTCGACCTTGCCGCCCTCGTAGCCCGCGCAGAACATGTCCGTCTTCACGAACTGCGGGTACGCCTCGACGCAGTAGTCGTCGGGCAGCACCGGCAGCACGGCCTGCATGAGGAAACGCGACGTCTTGCCGTTCTCGCTGGTACGGCCCCAGCCGAGCGCCCGCAGCTGCGTGCCGGGCTGGTAGAGCGCCCGATCGGTCAGTTCCGCGATGGGCAGCGGGGCGTAGGGCAGCGCCTTCTTGAGCGTCAGGACGGCGACGTCCTCACCCTCGTCGGCCGCGACGTACTGCCTGTGGATCCAGATGTCCGCGGGCGTCACCGACACCCCGGAGTCGCGGTCCTGCTTGTCCTCGCGGCCGGCGACGACGCGCAGGTCACGAGGTGCACGGCCGAGGGCGCAGTGGGCCGCGGTGAGCACCTTCGTCGGCGCGACGATCGTGCCTCCGCAGAACTGCGCGCCGGTGTCGTCGGTGAGGTAGACGGCCCACGGGCTGGCCTCGATCGAGGCCCGCTCGCCGCCGATGACCTGCTCACCGGCGGCAGCGGTGCCGCTCGAAACCAGCATGGCCGACACAACCAGCACCAGGAGTCGTCTCATGACTCCAGATGGTAGCTACTCCGATGCTCCATTCGGAGCAAACTTGCTCCAGGCCCTGCCCGCGGCACCCATTACGGTCTCGCCGATGTCGTTGATCGTCTTGATCAACGGGTCGGCGGAGTTGCCCATGGACTCCTTGTACGAGCGGGCGGCGGACTTCACGTCGTCCGTGAGGTTGCTCGCCGGCCGGTCGTCCTCGCGGCGCGGGTACGTGCCGGTCAGGATCTCGCGGTACTCCTCGGTCGCCGACCAGCGCTGCAGCTCGGCGGCCCGTACCACGACCAGCGGGTGCGAACGGTGCTCGGTGTGCAGGAGCTTGAGGAGGCTGTCGCGGATGTCCTCGACCTCCTCGTACTCCTTGGCCTGGGCGAGGAACGACGCGATGTCGACCTGGCCACCGAGGTCGCCCGCCATCGCGAGGTGCGTGCGCAACGCGGCCTGCGGGTCCTGGCACGCGAGCAGGCCCGCCCGGTCGCACGACAGCTCGGTCTTGCGCTGCCACTCGCGCAGCGCCGCGATGACCGCCCGCATGGCGATCGCACCCGCGGGCACCCACGCGAACGACGTGGTGAGGTCGATGAGCCGGCGCAGCAGCGTGTTGTAGAGCGCGTGGCCCGACATCACGTGGCCCATCTCGTGGCCGATGAGGAACCGCAGCGACTCGTTGTCGAGCAGGTCGACCGCGCCTGTGCTGATCACGATGAACGGCTTGTCGATGCCGTAGGTGAAGCCGTAGACCTGCGCGTTGCGCTCGACGTAGAGGTCGGGGATCTCGGCGAGGTCGAACGTCGCCGCCACCTCGTTGCGGATCCTGTCGAGCTGCGGGTACTGCTTCGGGCCGACCCGCACGGAGGAAGCCACCTGAAGCAGGCGCTCACCCCGCTCGGAGAAGGCTCCGGCGACCGCCTTGAGAATCGGTGCCACGGCGGGCACCGCCCTCAGCACCGCGAGGGCGCCTCGGTCGGCAGGGTGTTCATAGGCGCGCGGGCTCATGCCGACGAAGCGCACCCTCGATGACTGCTCAATATCCCCCGTCACACCCCCAGGTTAGACACGATCCGGACAAGGCTGCACGGAATCGGCGCCGGATGGTTGCAAACTGACGCGGTGACCGACGAAGACACCACCGTCCTGCCGCTGCGTGGCGGTGCCTCCGCGACCCTGGTCCGCAGGCGTGCCGTGGCCAACGACCGCGGCGCGATCCTCTACGTGCACGGGTTCGCCGACTACTTCTTCCAGGAGCACGTGGCCGAGCACTACACGGCCCAGGGCTACGACTTCTACGCCGTCGACCTGCGCGGATACGGCCGGTCGTTGCGCGACGGCGAGCTGCCGAACTACACGACCGACATCGCGGTGTACTTCGAGGAGATCGACGCCGCCGTCGCCAAGGTTCGTGAAGACCATTCGCGTGTGGTGCTGATGGGCCACTCGACCGGCGGACTCACCACGTCGTTGTGGGCGCACGAACGGCGCTCCAGCGACCTGATCAGCGCGTTGGTGCTCAACAGCCCGTGGCTGGACGTCGTCGAGCCGCCGTTCGTGCGCCAGCTGGTGCGCCTGATCGGGCAGGTCGCGCCGAAGGTGAAGATCCGCGCGAACCTCGGCGACGCCTACGGGTCGGCGATCCACAGTTCGCGCAACGGCGAGTGGGACTTCGACCTGAAGTGGAAGCCGCTCGCGGGGTTCCCGGTGCTCGCCGGGTGGATCCGGGCGATCCTCATCGCGCAGGAGAAGGTCCACAACGGACTCGACGTGCGGGTGCCCGTGCTGGTGCTGCACTCGTCCCGGAGCATGTTGAACGCCAAACAGTGGAGCGAGGACGTGTCCAAGGCGGACGCGGTGCTCGACGTCGAGGGCATGAGGAAGTGGGGCCCGAAGATCGGATCATCGGTCAAGGTCGTGGAGATCGAGGCCGGCATGCACGACCTGTTCCTGTCGCCCGAGCCCGTTCGCGCGGCGGCGCTGGCCGAGGTCGACGAGTTCCTGAAAACAGCTTGACCTCGTCATAGGTCGAAGTTCGAGACTGGTCGTCATGAACATCGACTTCAACGCCTGGTACGCGCTCGAAAGCGCGATGCAGGACGAGAAAAATCGTCGCGTCAGCCGGGCGACGTTGAAGCGCGTCGCCCGGTTCGCACGGCCGCAGCGCCGTGCCGTCTACGCGCTGCTGGCCACCAGTTCGGTCGCCGCCGTGCTCGCGGTCGCCTCGCCGGTGCTGGCCGGACGCGTGGTCGACCAGATCGTCGGTGGCCGCGACCTGGGGCTGATCATCTGGCTCGCGGTGGCCATCGCGGGGGTGGCGGTGCTGGAGGCCGGGTTCTCGCTGGCCGAGCGGTGGCAGTCGTCGCGGGTCGGTGAGGACCTGATCCTGCGGCTGCGGCAGGCCGTTTTCGATCACGTGCAACGGATGCCGATCGCGTTCTTCACCCGCACGCGCACCGGAGCGTTGGTCTCGCGGCTGAACAACGACGTGATCGCGGCACAACGGGCGTTCTCCGAGACGATCTCCGGCGTCGTCACGAACATCATCGCCCTGATCCTGACCCTGATCGTGATGCTGACGCTGTCGTGGCAGGTCACCGTGCTCGCGATGGTGCTGTTGCCGATCTTCCTGATCCCGGCGCGGCGGATGGGCCGCCGCCTGGCGTCGATGCACCGCGAGGCGGCGAACCTCGACTCGGCGATGACCACCCAGATGACCGAGCGCTTCTCGGCGCCGGGTGCGACGTTGATCAAGCTGTTCGGGCGGCCCGCGTTGGAGAGCGCTGAGTTCGGGTCGCGGGCGCGGCGGGTGCGTGACATCGGCGTGCGAACGGCCGTGGCGCAGTGGTTGTTCCTCGTGGCGTTGACGCTGGTGTCGTCGTTGGCGTTGGCTCTCGTCTACGGGCTGGGTGGGTATTTCGCGATCGCCGGGCAGATGGCACCGGGCACGATCGTGACGCTCGCTTTGTTGTTGACCAGGTTGTACGGGCCGTTGACCGCGTTGGCCGGTGCACGGGTGGATGTGATGACCGCGCTGGTGTCGTTCGAGCGGGTCTTCGAGGTGCTGGACCTGCCGCCGCTGATCAAGGAGAAGGACTCCCCGGTGCCCGTTCCCGAGGGCCCGGTCTCCGTGGAGTTCTCGGACGTCCGGTTCGCCTACCCGTCCGCGGACAAGGTGTCGCTGGCGTCGCTGGAAGAGGTCGCGTCGCTCGACACCCGCGGTGGGGACGAGATCCTCGGCGGAGTGTCGTTCGAGGCCGCGCCCGGTTCGCTGATCGCACTGGTGGGCGCGTCCGGTGCGGGCAAGTCGACGATCGCGTCCTTGGTGCCTCGCCTGTACGACACGGACTCGGGATCCATTCGACTGTCCGGTGTGGACGTTCGCGAGCTCTCGTTCGACTCGATCCGCGAAACCGTGGGCATGGTGACGCAGGACGGGCACCTGTTCCACGAGTCGATCGGGGCGAACCTGCGGCTGGCCGCGCCCTCCGCGTCGGACGAGGAACTGTGGGACGCGCTGACGCGGGCACGGCTGGCGGACCTGGTGGCGTCGCTGCCCGACCAGCTCGACACCGTTGTGGGTGAACGGGGTTACCGGCTGTCGGGTGGTGAGCGGCAACGGCTGACGATCGCGCGGTTGCTGCTGGCCAAGCCGCGCGTGGTGATCCTGGACGAGGCCACGGCGCACCTGGACTCGCGGTCGGAGGCGGCGGTGCAGGAGGCGCTGGTCGAGGCACTGGCGGGACGGACGTCGCTGGTGATCGCGCACCGGCTGTCGACGATCCGCGCGGCGGACCAGATCCTGGTCGTGGACCGGGGGCAGATCGTCGAGCGTGGTACGCATGAGGCGTTGCTGGCGCTGGAAGGCCACTACGCCAAGTTGTACCGGACGCAGTTCAGCGAAGAGCCGATCGGAGCACCGTGAGTGTCATCCCGTCGCCCGACAACGTCTACCCGTTGCCGGACATCGCCCGGACTGTGCAGCTGCGGCCGTTGGTGAAGAACCCGCAGATCGTCGTCGGCGAGTACACCTACTACGACGATCCGTTGCACGCCACGGAGTTCGAGCAGCGCAACGTGCTCTACAACTTCGGGCGGGAGAAGCTGGTCATCGGGCGGTACTGCGCGCTGGCCGAGGGGGTCCGGTTCATCATGTCCGGGGCCAACCACCGGATGGACGGGGTGTCGACGTTCCCGTTCACGATCTTCGGCGGGCTGTGGGGCGAGAGGGCGCTCGACATCGAGCTGGGTGCGCCTACGCGTGGGGACACGGTGGTGGGCAACGACGTCTGGATCGGGTACCAGGCTTTGATCATGCCGGGGGTGCGGATCGGGAACGGGGCGATCATCGCCGCCGGGTCCGTCGTGGTGTCGGACGTTCCCGCTTACGGGATCGTGGGCGGGAACCCCGCTCAGGTGCTTCGCCGACGGTACAGCGACTCGGACGTCGAGCTGCTGGAGGAGATCGCCTGGTGGGACTGGCCGGTGGAGAAGATCACCGAGCATCTGCGCGTGATCATGGCCGGGACGCCTGCCGAGCTGGCGGCGCTCGCCTGAGGGCGCCGCGTGCGAGCAGCGCGACGAGGCAGGCCGCCGGCACGGCGGCCTGCCTCGGCCGAAAAGACGGTGACTACGCAGAATGCGACTCAGCGAAATCGTAGAGCGATTTGAAGTTGTCGTCGAAATAGGGACTGCGGTTCCAGTTGTCGGAATTGATGGTGCTGGTCACGCCGTTGGCGAAACCGACACCCCAGCCGTCCGCGCGGTCGTTGTAGTCCTGCAACCACGGACCGCCGCTCGCGCCGCCCTGGAAACCGCACTTGATCTGGATGCGGCCGTCGAAGACACCGACTCGTTCGGTCTTGCCCCAGCACAGCCAGGGACGTTCCCCGTTGTTGCGGTCCAACGGGTAACCCATCATCGTGATGTTCACGTCGCGCGGATAGTTCCAGCGCGTGCCGTTGCCACCGACCTCGTCGTTGAGCTTGCGGCCGGACGCGTTGTTGCCGGTGACCGCGATACCCATGTCGTAGGCGAAGTCGCTGTCGTTGATCCAGCCGTTCTTGGAAGCCATGTACGTCGCGGCGAAGCTTCCGTGCGGCCGATTGCCGTCGAAGTAGTACGGCACGAAGACGAAGTCGGTCGCCCAGCCGCCGCCCTTGCCGCCGTGCACGCAGTGGCCGGCGGTGAGCACGAGCCGCCGCTTGGGGCTGCCGATCGAGGCGCCCGAGCAGTGCCACAGCCGGGTGTCGCCCGGCTTGTGGAAGAACACCTTGCCCATGGCCCGCGACGCGTTCACGGCCTGGATGCCGATGTCCTGAATGACGGCGTTCTGCTGCTTGACCGTCGGCGCGGTGGGCTGGATCTCACCTGCGGGCCCGGTCGGCCCGGCTTTGCGCGTCGACATGACGGTGTCCGCGGGCAGATCCGCCGGAATCGACGCCTTCATTCTTTCCGGTGTCCAGTAATCCAGAATGGATCTCTGCGCGTCGGCCGTGTTCATGGTGCGCCCGTCCGCCGAACGGGCTACCGATGACGAGTTGCCGTCGGGGTTGCTTCCGGCCGTGGCGACGCCACTGACCAATGCGGTGGCGGTGATGAATGCCGCCGATAAAGCTGCTAAACGTTTGCCTACCACAAATATCCCCCTCCAGGATGACCTTGTGGTGCAACCGGTGAATTCAGGGGTCGGCAAACAGAATCAGCTCCCCGCCCCCCGAAAAATCTGACCACCGAAGACTAGGGGCGGGTCCGGGGCGAGGCAATCGTCCGATGGAGGGCCCGCCAGACGCTGCGGAATGACCAAACGGTCCATTCTTCGTTGTGCGCCGACGCTTGCTTATGCCATGCGGGTGAGCCACGTGCCAACCCAACGAGTGGAGATCGGTTCGATGGCGACCGAGTGAACTTCCGCGACGGATGGTGTTGATCGCGCCACCATGAGCACATGGAGTACGACCGCTACTGCGACCTGACGATGCGCGGCGGCACGACCAGCGGTGTTGTCTACCCGCTGGCTGTCGCGTCGTTGGCGCGCCACTACGAGTTCAAGCAGATCGGTGGTGCGTCCGCGGGGGCGATCGCCGCGGGGTTCACCGCGGCCGCCGAGCACGGGCGTGCGCGTGGAGGGTTCGAGAAGCTCGCGAAGCTGATCGACTGGTTCACGTCGGGCTCCGGCGCGGAGCAGTGGCGGATGGCGCAGTTGTTCCAGCCCAACGAGAAGACGCGGGCGCTGTACCGGATCGTCGTGGCGACCATGCAGAGGCGGGAGACGACGGGGCGCAGTGCGATCTCGTGCCTGTTCTTCGCGTTGCTGGGCGCGGTGGGGATGCGGGCCAAGGCCGTGCTCGGGCTGATGGCCCTGTTGTGGCTGGGCGGGCCGGTGTTGTGGTCGGCCTGGCTGGCGCCCAAGGCTTATGCGGGCTGGCTTGCGGCACTGGTCGTGGTGCTCGCGCTGGCTTGTGTCGTGTTGGTGCTGTGGCCGTTGAGGGGCAGTTTGCCCTGGCCGGCGATCATGTTCGTCGTCGTACCGCTGTTGCTCGGGCTGGCGTTCTCCAGGCATTACGCGACGGCTGCGGTCGTGTTGTTGGTGTGGCTGGTGCTGACGTTGGCGGCGGTCAGCGCGTTGACGGTCACGTACGGGTATGCGATGCAGCGGTACATGCGGAACAACGCGCGCGCTATCCACTTTGGACTGCTGCCGGGTACCGGGGACTTCACGCCGTCGTGGCTGGATCGGCTGGCGGGCATGCCGAAGCAGACCGGTGTGCCGCCGCTGGCCGACTGGATCGCGGACCAGCTCGACGACATCGCGGGGACCGAGCGGGCGTTGACGTTCGGGGATCTCGGCGAGCTCAACCTCGTGCTGATGACGACGGACCTGTCGGAGGGGCGGCCGTATCGGTTGCCGTTCAAGGAAGGGACGTGGCAGTACTGCGAGGAGTGCCTCGGGTACGTCCTGCCGAGCCGGGTCGTCGAGCAGATGAACGGCGCCGAGACGGACCAGAGGTGCCCGGAGCACGCGCACATGCCGTTGCGGGACCTGCCTTCCCGCGACCGGCTGCCGGTGGTGCTGGCCGTGCGGATGAGCCTGTCGTTCCCCGGGCTGATCGCGGCCGTGCCGTTGTGCCGGGACGGGCGGGTGCACTGGTTCTCGGACGGCGGCATCACCAGCAACTTCCCGATCCACTTCTTCGACTCGCTGCTGCCGCGCTGGCCCACGTTCGGGCTGAGCCTGCAACCGTACCCGCCGGGCGACACGACCGACGTGTGGCTGCCGGAGCAGGACGCGTCGACCAGCGGCACGCACTACGCGCCGCTGACGTCGATGCCGAAGTTCCTTGTGTCCATCTTGGACACCTTCCTGGACTGGCGGGACACCATGCAGTCGGCACTGCCCGGATATCGCGGACGGATCGCGCACGTGCGGCAGGCTGACGACGAGGGTGGCACGAACCTGTTCATGCCACCGGACACGATCAAGAAGCTGGCCGCACGTGGGCAGAAGGCCGGGGACCTGTTGCGCGAGCGGTTCCAGCAGCAGGAGAACACCGACAGGTACCGGTGGATCCGGCTGCGCATGGCCGTGCGGGAGTACCAGGAGCTCGGTGTGCAGGCCGGGGAGCGCGACGCGATGTACGAGGAACTGCTGGCGCGGTTCCAGATCCCCGCGGAGCTGCACGAGTGGTTCAGCACTCCCCCTGCCGACGGTGACCCGTTCCGGGACGGGATCGAGGTTGCGCTCGACCACGTCGGAAGGTTGAAGGACGACGGGCCGTTCGACGGTGCGCCGCCGGTGAACCCGGATTTGCGGCTGACACCGCCCGAGTAGTCGAGCTAGCCTGTGTTCATGACGCGATTTAGCCACCCCCGACCTGCGGCGGTGGCGCGCGCCTAAAAACCTTCCCGTCGGTCGGGGGACTCCGCATCCCGCACGACCGAACAGAACGGGAAGATCTCATGTACCGCACCGATGAACTCGTGCGCGCCCTGAACGTCCGCGACCTCAGCGATCCCGCACAGGGACCGCACGCGATGCAGCTGCTGATCGCCGACCTCAAGGCGGCGTTGGACAACCCCCAAGAAGTTCGGCACCACCCGCTCGTTCCGGTGGAGCACAACTACGAGCACCTCGGGTATCCGACGGACGCGATCACGCGAGAGGCTCGCTACACCAGGTACGTCAGCGAGACGTGCATGCTGCGCAGCCACACGACCGCGATGATCCCGCCGTCCCTGCGCGAGGCGAAACCGGACGTGACGCTGGTCTGCCCAGGGCTCGTCTACCGCCGTGACACGGTCGACCGCCTGCACACCGGCACGCCGCATCAGCTCGACGTCTGGCGGATCAGCGCGCAGCAGGAGCGTTTCGAAGACCTGGTCGCCACCGTCGTCACGACGTTGTTGCCCGGCAAGCGATATCGCCTGGTCGACGCGCAACACCCGTACACCACGCACGGCAAGCAGATCGACGTGTGGCACGACGGGGAATGGGTGGAGATCGGCGAGGGCGGACGGGCCGCGCGCCACGTCCTCAAGGACCACCCGCACGGCCTCGCGACGGGGTGGGGACTCGATCGGATTCTGATGCTGCGCAAGGGCGTTCCCGACATCCGCCTGCTGTGCAACACCGATCCGCGCATCGCGGCCCAGATGCTGGACCTCGACGAGTACCGGATGATCTCACGGCACCCGGCGGCCATCAGGGACATCTCGATCATGGCCCACCACAGCGAGGACGCCGAGACGCTGGGCGACCGGATCCGCGCGCTGGTGCCGGAGGATGTGGTCGAGGAGATCGCGATCCTGAGCGAGACGCCGGCCGAGCACCTGCCCGACCACGTTCAGCGGCGACTGGAAGCCAGGCCCGGCCAGAAGAACGTGCTCATCCGCGTGACGATGAGGGCGCCGGAACGCACCCTCACCGACCGCGAGACGAACGAGATACGGGACCGCCTGCTTCAGGGCTTGCGGGCGACGGCGCCGTAGATGCCGGTGTGGTCCTCGAAGGAGTCCGGGCGCCACGCGTCGACCGAGACGATGCCCGGCTCCAGCAGTTCGAGGCCGTCGAAGAACCTGCTGACCTCGGCGTGCGTGCGGATGGCGAGCTTGTTGTCCGAGTTGCTGTAGATCAGGGCGACCTTGCGGGCCTCCTCGGCCTCCTCTTCGGTGAGGCTGTCCCAGGTGGCGTGGGTGATGGCCAGGTACGACCCGGACGGCAGGCCCTCCATGTACGCGGCGACGGCCTCGTACGGGTTGTCGGCGTCCGGGACGAAGTGCAGCGCCGCGATGATCAGCACGCCGACCGGGCGGGAGAAGTCGAGGTTCTCGCGGGCGCCGGCCAGCACCGTGGAGGTCGCGCGCAGGTCGGCCAGGATCGCCGTGGCGTTCGGGTTCTCCGCGAGCAGGGCGTTGCTGTGCGAGACGGCGACCGGCTCGTAGTCGACGTAGACCACGCGGGCGGCCGGGTTGTCCTGCTGGGCGATCTCGTGGACGTTGCCCACGGTCGGGATGCCCGAGCCCAGGTCGAGGAACTGGTCGACGCCATTGGCGACGAGGTGGCGGACGACCCGGCGCAGGAACGAGCGGTTGGCCTGCGCGCTCTGGGCGATGCCGGGGAAGATCTGCTCCACCTGCTTCGCGGCGGCGCGGTCGGCTTCGAAGTTGTGCGAGCCGCCCAGGTAGTAGTCGTACATCCGGGCCACGCTCGGGCGAGTGACGTCGACTGTGGACGGGACCCACTTCAGCTCTTCCATCACGCGCGCATCCTCGCTCGCCGACGCACGGGTGTCCACCGCTACCCGTGCGATCCACGATCGGGCCGGGGGCACACCCCCAGTACTGCTGAACGCCACGCGAGGCTAAAGCTTTACGCCGATCGACGTAGCAGTAAGACTGTCAGGGGTCAGCACTAGCTTCGCCGCATGCCTGAACATTCCCCGGCACCTGGATCCGCCGCTGATCGATCTTATGGCATTGCCACCACGAAGGCCTTGTTCGCGCTGAGCCTCGGTTCCTGCTACTGGCCAGGCTGTCCTGAGCGCGTGGTTCGCAAGGTAGGCGAGCGAGCAATCGTCAATGCCGACATCGCCCACATTCGTGCCGCCAAGAAGAACGGTCCACGCTGGGACGGTGACATGACGCCGGCGGAGCGAAAGAGTTTTTCCAATCTACTACTGCTATGCAGCATCCACCACAAGGAGATCGACCGCCCGCCGAGCTGCGACAACTACAGCGCAGAAAAGCTTGAGGAATAGAAAGCTGCCCGGGAGGGAAGCCTGGAGCCCGACCTTCGATCACTGACAGAAGATGATCTCGAGAAAATTCTCGCGGACACTTTCAAAAAAGATATCGACCGAGCAAGGGCGGAAATACTGAGCTCCGTCGAGGGCCTGGGAAATGAGAGCATACTCCTGCTCAAGATGATCGCAGAAGGGACCTTCGATCGCCCTTACCTCGACCTTGACGTCGTTGGGTCACTGTCGGAATCAGCAGGGCTCATTCGCCACCTACTGGGATTTTCCGACACGTTGCAGGAGCTGAACCTCAGGTTGGCCAGAGCCGAAGGCATCGCTCAAACCCCGCACAGGTCGCCACCAGACTTGCAGAGCCTGGCAGGCCACGTGTCAGCGCTGAACGACTCACTGAAGGATGCCCGGAAAATTCCGGATCACGCCGAAGCCTTGAGAGATGCGACCGAGCCGTTACGCGGGCTTCTCGACTCCATCCCGGCTCTTCGTCAGTTTGCAGATTCCATTCAGGACCTTCCAGACCGCACGGAAAACTTGAGAGAGGCCACTGAACCGTTGCGCGGACTTCCCGAATCCGCCTTGGCCATTCAGCGGTCGAACGAAGCGTTGGCAGCTTCACATGAGGAGGTTCAGCAACTGCTGGCTTCACTGAGCCTTTTTCATCCTGCGGTGGCCTCGTAGTTCTGTAGGACGTGGATGGCTTTGGCCAGTCGGCCGGCGCGGCGGGGGCAGCAGCGGAGCTTGCGCAGGATGCGCCAGGTCTTGAGCTGGGCGTTGGCGCGTTCGCCGGGGCCGCGCAGACGGGCGTGAGCGCGGTTGGCGTCCTTCTGCGATTCGGGTTTGTTGCGGCCCTTGTACGGGGTGATCACGTGGTGACCGGTCGGGTCGTAGCCGTGGTAGCCCTTGTCGCCCAAGGCGATCAGCCCGGCGTCGCGCAGGGCGGCGAGGATGTTCCAGATCCGGGCCGCGGCGGTGTCGTGGGTGCTGCCGGGCAGGTCGCCGGAGACCCACAGGATCGTGCCGTCCGGGGACGCGATCACCTGCAGGTTCACTCCGTGCATCTTGTGCTTGCCGGAGTAGAAGGGGCGGTCGGCGGCGATCCGGTCGATCGGGATCAGCGTGCCGTCGATCACCACGTAGGCGCAGCCCCGGCGCTTCGCCGTCCGCAGCGCCTCCCGCAGCTTCGGGGACCGCTGGGCGAGCAGCTCGACGGTCTCGTTGACATATCGCCAGCATGTGGTGGCCGAGACCCCGAACCCGGCACCGACCTCGGCGAACGGCTCCCCTTTACGCAGGTGAACCAGCACCAGCAGGGCTTGTTGCCCGACATCGAGCCTGCGCCACCTCGATCCCAGCTCCCGGCGGTGCGTGCGGATCAGTCCGGACACGAACCTCAGGGTCCGATGTGACAACGGCAGCGCGGCACGATAGAACAACACGTGAAGCCCTTGGTGATGCGGAGCGGTCTTGGTCGATAGCCCTGCTACCAGGGGCTTCGCCATGCCCTCAGGTCGACACGCCGGGAGTGCATCAACCCATCACGACCGCAAACCCTTACCCACCAACGCATCCAGACCAGGATGAAAATGGCTCACTCCGAAGCCTCGACACAACCAGGGTTGTCAATCCCGCACTACTTACGAAAATCACAGCAGCCTCGTCGCAGCTGTCGGTCGAGTCGAAAAGCCTTGCCGCCAACATCGACAAAATGGAACACGCGGCGGAGCTGGCCATGCAAGCCACCCGGATGCGAACTCCCGACCGGTTGACGTACGTGGTGTGGGGCATCGTGATCGGTGCGGCGGCAGTGATAGGTGTCGTCGCCAGCGGGATCTGGCCACGATGAACGCCGCGTCGAGGCCGGCGAAGGGTGCTCGCTGACAGCGAACACCGGAGGGGAACACCACCAGGCTCCAGATGGTTGAGCGGTACAGACTCAACTTTGGAGGGTGACGAGATGGGCGAGACTCTGGCCCTGCCGGTACTGCCGCTGGACGACGTCGTAGTGCTGCCTGGCATGGTGGTGCCGATCCGCATCTCCGGTGCGGACGCCAGCGCCGAGGCCCGCGCGGCCGTCGACGCAGCCACGACCGCGGCAAATCATCAAGTGCTGCTCGTTCCACGTCTGGACGGGAAGTACGCAGCAGTAGGCACACTGGCCGAGATCGAGCAGGTCGGACGCCTGCCGGGCGGCGAGCGCGCTGCCGTCGTGCGCGGCACCAAGCGCGTGCGCATCGGCACGGGCACCACGGGACCGGGCGCGGCGCTGTGGGTGAACGCGACGATCGCGGACGACTCCCCGATCACCGAGCGGACCCGTGAGCTCGCGAAGCAGTACCGCGCGCTCGTGACGAACATTCTGCAGACGCGCGGTGCGTGGCAGATGGTCGACTCGGTGCAGCAGATCAGCGACCCGTCGGCGCTGGCCGACCTCGCCGGTTACGCCTCCTACCTCGACGAGAAGCAGAAGATCTGGCTGCTGGAGACGTCCGACGTCACCACGCGGCTGGAGAAGCTGGTCGAGTGGGGCCAGGCGCACCTGACCGAGCTGGACGTCAACGAAACGATCGCCAAGGACGTCAAGGAAGGCGTCGAGAAGCAGCAGCGGGAGTTCCTGCTGCGCCAGCAGATGGCCGCGATCCGCAAGGAACTGGCCGAGCTCGACGGCAAGCCCGCCACCGAGCAGGACGACTACCGGGCCCGCGTCGAGGCCGCCGAACTTCCGGAGAAGGTCCTCAAGGCCGCGCTGGCCGAGGTCGACAAGCTGGAGCGCACCTCCGAGCAGTCGCCCGAGGTGGGCTGGATCCGGACGTGGCTCGACACCGTTCTCGAGATGCCGTGGAACGAGCGGACCGAGGACTCCTACGACATCAAGGCCGCGCGCGAGATCCTCGACGCGGACCACGCCGGGCTCGACGACGTGAAGCAGCGCATCACCGAGTACCTGGCCGTGCGCAAGCGTCGTGCCGAACGCGGCCTGGGCGTCGTCGGTGGACGTCGTTCCGGCGCCGTGCTGGCTCTGACGGGCCCTCCCGGCGTGGGCAAGACGTCGCTCGGTGAGTCCGTGGCGCGCGCGATGGGCCGCAAGTTCGTGCGTGTCGCCCTGGGTGGCGTGCGCGACGAGGCCGAGATCCGCGGTCACCGCCGCACGTACGTCGGCGCGCTGCCGGGCCGGATCGTCCGCGCGATCAGCGAGGCCGGGTCGATGAACCCGGTCGTGCTGCTCGACGAGATCGACAAGGTCGGCTCCGACTACCGCGGCGACCCCACGGCGGCGTTGCTCGAGGTGCTGGACCCGGCGCAGAACCACACGTTCCGCGACCACTACCTGGAGGTCGAGCTGGACCTCTCGGACGTGGTGTTCCTCGCGACCGCGAACGTGCTGGAGTCGATCCCGGCGCCGTTGCTCGACCGCATGGAACTCGTGCAGCTCGACGGCTACACCGAGGACGAGAAGGTCACGATCGCCAGCGACCACCTGCTGCCGCGGCAGCTCGACCGCGCCGGCCTCACCGCTGAGGACGTCACGTTCGAGAAGCCCGCGCTGCACCAGCTGGCGAGCGAGTACACCCGTGAAGCCGGTGTGCGGCAACTGGAACGAGCTCTGGCACGGGTTCTGCGCAAGGTGACCGCGAAGGTGGCCCTGGGTGACTCGGAGCTGCCCGTCGTGGTCGACCAGCCTTCGCTGAAGTCGTACCTGGGCAGCCCGAAGAACACGCCCGAGTCGGCCGAGCGCACCTCGGTTCCCGGTGTGGCAACAGGTCTGGCCGTCACGGGTGTCGGCGGCGACGTGCTGTTCATCGAGGCCTCGCTGGCTCCCAAGGACACCGGTGCGTCCGGCGTCACCCTGACGGGCCAGCTGGGCGACGTGATGAAGGAGTCGGCGCAGATCGCGTTGTCGTACCTGCGTTCGCACGACGACAAGGCGGCGACCCTGGAAGGCCGCGGCGTGCACATCCACGTCCCGGCGGGTGCGGTGCCGAAGGACGGTCCGTCCGCGGGCGTCACGATGACGACGGCGCTGGCGTCGCTGCTGTCGGGCCGCCCGGTGCGCTCCGACGTGGCGATGACCGGTGAGATCTCGCTGACCGGCCGGGTGTTGCCGATCGGTGGCGTGAAGCAGAAGCTGCTCGCCGCTCACCGTGCGGGCATCACGACGGTGCTGCTGCCGTCCCGCAACGAGCCGGACCTGGACGACGTGCCAGAGTCGGTGCGCGAGCAGCTGACCGTGCACTTCGTCTCGGACGTGGCCGAGGTGCTGGAGCACGCGCTCTCGAAGGAGGCCGTCGCGACCGTTGCGGCGTAACGGTTCCTGACAGACCCCTCGTGGGGGCAGTAGCGGCGACTGCTGTCCCCACGAGGCTTTTTCGCGTCAGATGCGTCCGATGTCGATGACGAGCCGGGCCGGGTTCTGCAACTGGGACACCCGGTGCCAGGTGTTGAAGTTCTCGTAGCCGACGGCGATGGTCAGCACCGCCTCGAAGTCGCAGGTGACCGCGACCCTGCGGATGTTGCTGAGGCCGGGGGTCGCGAAGTTCCGCGACCCTGGGTACGTGGAGTTCCCGTTGTCGTCGTGCGCGGCCGCATGGAACACGGTGACCGTGAGGACCTCGTTGCTGCCGGGCATGGAGACCGGGGCGCCCGACCCGCAGTTCACGGCGCCTGGTTCCTCCCTGAGCCGGTAGTCCGGCGTCAGGCCGGACATGTCCAGGACCACGCGGTCGTACTCGGGGTGCTGGCCGGTGCGGATGTTCGACATCGTCGGCACGCTCTGCGCCGACGCCATCGGGACGACGAACGTGAAGACCGCGAGCACTGCCACCAGCACCGCGGCCAAGCGTCTGTTCCTCATCATTGGCCCCCTCTCAGGGCTGTAGATGAAAGAACAGACGCGTGACCCGCGTCACAGTTGCGTCAGCTGTGGTAGATGTCCACCACATAGCGCAGCGGGCTGTCGTAGTAACCCGCCCTGAAGGTGGCGTTCCGGTGGTTCACGCCGATCGCGATCGACAGGTCCGCCTCGAAGTCGCAGGTGAACACGACGCTCTGCGCGGTCGGCAGGCCCGTGTTGATGTTGCGCGACCCCAGGTACTTCTGTGCGTCCGCAGGCTGCAGTCGCACCTCGATGAACTCCACGCCCGGCGCCGAGATCGGCTTGCCGGAGCCGCAGCCCGTCGGCTCCGAGATGGTGCTGATGCTGTCCTTCGCCTTACCGCCGGTCAGGTCGAACACCACCCGGTCGTACTCGGGGTGGTGCCCCGTGCGGACGTTGGTCAGCTGCGTTTGGTCGGCCGCCGACGCGCTCGGCACGATCGTCACCGCCATCGCGACAGCGGCGAGCACGGCAAGAAACTTCTTCATGGAAGTACCCCCAGTTCGTACTACTTGCTACCCCAGAAAGTCCTCCAGTGGCACTGGAGTGAGTCCATCTTGCTTGGCGCGGTTCAAGAACGCCGTGAAGTCCTCGACGAACGTCGTCCGGAAGTGCATCAGGACGATGTCGCCGGGCTTGAGCTTGTCGCCCATCTGGAACTGCACGCGACCGTCGTTGACCGCGGCCGTCCAGTTGACCAGCGCCTTGAACCCACAACTCGCGGCGGCCTTGCGGGTGTTCGTGTCGTAGTTGCCGAACGGCGGCCGGAACAGCGTTGGGCGCTTGCCGTAGTCGGAGGTGAGGAAGTCCGCGTTGCCGCAGATCTCCTGCTTCTGGAACTCGAACGGCTTGCCCTGCAGGTTCGGGTGGTCGGTCGTGTGGCTGTGGATCGTGACCGGCAGTTCCTTGAAGTAGTCCTTGTGCCCCTGGGCGTACTTGGTGTTGAGGAACAGCGACGGCCACACGCCGGCGTTGATCATCAGCTCGCGCGCCTTCGGGTGCTGCACCGCGCCGTCGTCGATCGTGATGAACACGTACGGCTTGTCCGTCGGGATGTGCGTCACCACGGGCACCATGCCGTCGACCGTCGCGGGAGCGTGGGCCTGCACCTTGCCGTACGTGTACGGCGGCTCGAACATGCGCTTCGGGCGCTCGGGAGTGGTCGTCGTCGGCGCCGGCGAGGACGTCGTGAGAACGGGACCACTGGGTTGCGCGTCGGGTGGTTCTCCGCATGAGACCAGCCCGGCAACCAGTGCAAATGCAGCTACAAGCCGCAACCTGGACATCGTATTTCCCCCTCCACGCGAAAGACGTCGCGCAGGCCTTCATGGTTGCACGGGGATAGGCTCGATCTGATCACAACGAGGAGGAGATCCGATGAGCCTCGAGCGCCCAGTCGCTCCCGACCCCTACCAGTTGCTCCCGCAGGTCGGCACGTTCGAAGTCACCTCGTCGGACGTGCGCGACGGCGAGCAGTTGCCCGACGCTCAGGTTTTCGAGGGCGGCAACACCTCGCCCCAGCTGTCGTGGTCCGGCTTCCCCGCCGAGACGCGCAGTTTCGTGGTCACGTGCTTCGACCCGGACGCCCCCACCCCCTCCGGCTTCTGGCACTGGGTGGCCGTGAACCTTCCCGGCACCACCACTTCGCTGGACACCGGCGTGGGAGCCTCCGACGACACACTTCCGGGCGACGCTTTCCACGTGCGCTCCGACTACGGCACGCGCGCGTTCGGCGGCGCGGCCCCGCCCAAGGGCGACCACCCGCACCGCTACTACTTCGTGGTGCACGCGGTCGACGTCGACAAGCTCGACGTCGACGGGGACGCCTCGCCCGCGGTGGTGAGCTTCAACCTCGCGTTCCACACGCTGGCCCGCGCGATCATCACGCCGACTTACCAGCACTGACGGTCCGGCCGGCTCGCTGGGCCGTTCCCAGCGAGTTGGCCAGGCTGGCGCCGCAGATCAGCACGATCCCGACGATCTGCAGCGGGTGGATCCTGGTGCCGTACACCGACATGTCGACGACGATCGCGACGGCCGGGTAGACGAATGACAGCACGGCGATCAGCGACGTCGGCAGCTTCTGGTAGCTCGAGTACAGCAGGATGTACATGACGCAGGTGTGGATCACGCCGATGCCGATGAGCCACGCCCAGCCCGTGCCGATCGAGGCGGTGCCGGAGAAGTCGACGAACGGCAGCAGCAGGAAGATGCCCGCGGTCACCTGGGTCAGTGCGATGACGTGCGGGCGGATTCCCTTGAGCTGCTTGGCGATGATCGTGGCGAACGCGTAGAGCAGGGCGGCGAGCAGTGCCTCGCCGATGCCGAGCAGGTAGTCGCCGCTCATGGTGACGCTGGTGATGTCGGTGACCAGCACGACGCCGACGAACGCGACGCCGACCCAGCCGAGCTTGACCGCGGTCAGCTTCTCCTTGAACACCAACGCGCCCAGCAGCACGACGTAGAACGGCTGCGTGTGGTAGACGACGGTCGCGAGCGAGATCGACGTCTTGGAGTAGGCGGAGAACAGGAACGCCCAGTTGTAGACGAGGAAGACTCCGCCCGCGAGCGCGAGCAGGAACGTCTTGCGGGTGAAGCCGGTGTTGCCGAAGAAGCCCCGGATCCAGCAGTACAGCCCCAGTGCGATCGCACCGAACACACAGCGCCAGAACGCCACGGTGAACGGCTGCGCACCGGACTCGAAGACGAACACACCGATGGTCCCGGACAGCACCATGGCGATCGTCAGCTCGACGATCCCCTTCTTCTGCAGGTCACCCGCTTGAATGCTCATGGCGGTAAGTTTGCGGTAGCTCACATACCGCCAACAGTGGCAGCGTAGACACCCTTCGCTAAGATCCTGCCATGTTGCGTAATGTCGCCGTGGTCCTGATCGACGGGGTCGCGCCGTTCGAGTTCGGTGTCGTGTGCGAGGTGTTCGGCATCGACCGCACCGAGGACGGCGTGCCGCCGTTCGAGTTCAGGGTGTGCGGAGAGCGGCCGGGCGAACCCGTCGGCACGAACGTCGGCGTGCAGCTGGTCCCCGAGCTCGGGCTGGACGCATTGGCCGACGCGGATCTCATCGCGGTACCCGCGGCGAGGTTGCGCGAGCACTACCCACCGGCCGTGCTGCAGGCGTTGCGCGAGGCCCACGCGAGCGGTTCGACGCTGCTCTCGGTGTGCAGCGGGGCGTTCCTGCTCGGCGAGGCCGGACTGCTCGACGACCGGCCGTGCACGGTCCACTGGCATCACGCCGCCGCGTTCACCGAGCGCTTTCCCCGAGCCCAGGTCGACCCGAACGTGCTCTACGTCGACGACGGCGACATCGTCACTAGCGCGGGCACGGCGGCGGGCATCGACGCCTGCCTGCACATCGTGCGCCGCGAGCTCGGCACCGGCCCGGCGACCGCGATCGCCCGGCGGATGGTGGTGCCGCCGCAACGCGAAGGCGGGCAGCGGCAGTTCATCGAGATGCCGGTGCCGACGAACGCGGCGATGAGCCTGCAGCCCGTGCTCGACACGATGCTGGAGTCGATCGACACCGAGCACACCGTGGCCGAGCTGGCTCGCCGCGCCCGGCTCTCGGAACGCACCTTCGCCCGGCGGTTCGTCGCGGAGACCGGCACCACCCCGGTCCGCTGGCTCACCGCGCAACGCGTCCTGCACGCCCGCAAGCTGCTGGAGGAGACCTCGCTGGCCGTCGAGGAGATCGCCCGGCGCAGCGGGTTCAGCACGGCGGCGTTGTTGCGCCACCACTTCTACAAGGACATCGGCGTCTCCCCCAACGCCTACCGCCGCACCTTCTCCACCAGCAGCCTGACCTCGGCGTAAGGCCCACGTAACACCGCTTCCGGGAACACAGGCCCACGTCAGATGGTTGGATCAGCACGTGAGGCACTTCGACCTGGTCATCATCGGTACCGGCTCCGGCAACTCCATCCCGAACGACGCGATGGCGGGCTGGGACATCGCCATCCTCGAGAAGGGGACCTTCGGCGGCACCTGCCTGAACGTGGGCTGCATCCCCACCAAGATGTTCGTCCACACCGCCGACCAGGCCGCGGCGCCTGCGAACGCCAAGAAGCTCGGCGTGGACGCCCACCTCGACGCGGTGCACTGGCCCGAGATCCGCGACCGCATCTTCGGCCGCATCGACCCGATCGCCGAGGGCGGCCGCAACTGGCGCGCCAACGAGAACGCGAACGTCACGGTCTACGAGGGCACCGCGAAGTTCATCGACGCGCACACCATCGACACCGGGACCGGCGAGACGATCACCGCCGACCGGATCGTGGTCGCCGCGGGCAGCAGGCCGATCGTCCCCGCGATCGCCGACATCGAGACCACCGGCTTCCACACCAGTGACTCGATCATGCGGCTCGACGAGCTGCCCGAGAGCATGGTGATCCTGGGCAGCGGGTTCATCGCGTCCGAGTTCGCGCACGTGTTCAGCAGCTTCGGCGTGAAGGTCACGATGATCGCGCGCTCGAACCTCCTGCTGCGTCACGAGGACCTGGAGATCGCCGAGCGGTTCACCGAGGTCGCGAAGCAGAAGTGGGACGTCCGCCTGCAGCGCAAGACGATCCGCGCGGAGAAGACCGAGACCGGTGTCCGCCTGCACATGGAGGGCCCCGACGGCGCGGAAACCGTTGAGGCGTCCCAGCTTCTCGTCGCGGTCGGCCGTCAGCCGAACACGGACCTGCTCGACGCGGCCAAGGCGGGCCTCGAGCTGCACGACGACGGCCGCGTCAAGGTCGACGAGTTCCAGCGCACGAGCCAGCCGCACGTCCTGGCACTGGGTGACATCAGCTCGGACTACCAGCTCAAGCACGTCGCGAACCACGAAGCCCGCGTGGTGCAGCACAACCTGCTGAACCCGCACGAGCCCAAGGCGAGCGACCACCGGTTCGTGCCGGCCGCGGTGTTCTCCAGCCCGCAGATCGCGAGCGTCGGACTGACCGAGGAACAGGCCAAGGCAAAGGGAATTCGGTACGTCACCGCGTCGCAGGCCTACGCGTCCATCGCGTACGGCTGGGCGATGGAGGACACGACCGGTTTCGCGAAGCTGATCGCGGATCCCGCCACCGGACAGCTGCTCGGCGCGCACATCATCGGCCCGCAGGCGTCGACGGTGATCCAGCCGCTCATCCAGGCGATGAGCTTCGGCCTGGACGCGAAGTCCACGGCGCATGGGCAGTACTGGATCCATCCCGCGATGCCGGAACTGGTCGAGAACGCCCTTCTCAACCTGCCACTGGACTGAATGCCTTGGAAGACAGGGACTTCCGCCGCTGCCGCTGACCTCGTCGACCAACAACGATGCAGCGATGACTGACAGAGTCCTCGTCGCGTACACCTCGAAGATCGCCGCCACCGACGAGATCGCCCAGATCATCGGCACCGAGCTCGCCGGCTGCGGGCTGAGAGTCACCGTGCTCTCGGTCGCCGCCGCCGACACGCTTCACGGGTTCGGTGCCGTGATCATGGGCGATGCCGCGACCCGCGATGCGCATCGGTTCGTGCGGCGGCACAAGAGTTCGTTGAAACACACGCCCGTGTGGTTGTTCCACCGCGGCACTCCGCCCGTGCCGAACGACGTCACGCGCATGGTGCGCAAGCTCGGCGCCAGCGGGCCGGTGAGCTTCGCCGGTGCGGCACCGGACTGGGATCGGGCGAAGGCATGGGCCCGCTACCTCGCCGATCAGCTCACGGTGCTGCACCGGGGGTTCGTCTCCAACTAGCGCTGGAGAATGCGGACGTTGTTGCCGGCCGGGTCACGGAACACGCAGTCGCGGCTGCCCCACGGCTGTTCGGTCGGCTCCTGCACGACGTCGGCGCCGCTCGCCTGCAGCTTGTCGAACACGCCGTCGAGATCGGGCGTGGACAGCTGGATGTACCCGTACGAGCCGGCGTCGATCATCTCGGCGATGGCGGTCTTCTGCGTGTCCGTGAGGCCCTCCGCCATGGCCGGCGGCGAGAGCACGACGGAGGTCGCCGAACCGACCGGGGCGACGGTGATCCAGCGCATCGTGCCCTGGCCGACGTCGACGCGGACCTCCCAGCCGAGCAGGTCGCGGTAGAACGCGAGCGAGGCCTCGGGGTCGGTGTGCGGCAGGAACGTGGCGTGAATGTTGATGTCCATGCCGGCAACGCTACGACCAGCGCGAACGCCGCGCTTCTCGATTCCTGACCAGTGCCATGACCGTCAGCCTTCGCCGCGTCTTCGGCGCTCAGCAGGGCGCCTCGCGGCACCACGATGCACCCGTCTGACCACCGAATACGGGGCAAAGGCTGACGGCCATGGCACTAGATGTAGCGGGGGCGGCTGGCGAGCATGCCGAGCCCGGTCAGGGCGGCGAGCAGCACCAGCTGCAGCACGAGCGACGTGGTCCACGAGCCCGTGGCGTCGCGCAGCACGCCGAACGCGAACGGCCCGGTGGCCGCGATCAGGTAGCCGAGGCTCTGCGCCATCGCCGAGAGCCGCGCGGTGTCCGAAGTGGACTTCGTGCGCAGCGACATCACCAGCAGCGCCAGCGGGAACATGCCCATGCCGAACCCGATCAGCACCACCCACAGGCCGGGCGCCGCGGAAGGCGCCACCAGCATGCCGAAGATGCCCGCGAACGACAGCACGCCCAGCGCCAGCACCATCGGCGCCTGACTGGAGAACCGTGCGGCGATCGGCGGCACGAACAGGCTGACCGGGACGCTGAGCAGCATCGAGACCGCGAGCAGCATGCCGGCGGTGTTCCGGTCCACCCCGGCGTCGACGAGCATCGCGGGCAGCCAGCCCATGACGGTGTAGGCGAACAGCGACTGCAGGCCGAAGAACACGGTGATCACCCACGCCAGCGGGCTGCGCAGCAACGACCGCTTCTCGACCGGGGTGGCCGACCGCACGACAGAGGCGACCGAGCCGTGGCGTGCACCGGCGAACCACACGATCACCGCACCGGCCGACAGCAGCGCCCACACACCGACGGCGAGGCGCCACGAGCCGAAGAAGTCCTCCAGCCGCGGCGTGAGAGCGGCGGCCAGCGCGGCGCCCGCGGAGAGCGTTCCCGTGTAGACGCCGGTGATCAGGCCGACCTTGTCCGGGAAGGAGGACTTCACCACCACGGGGATCAGCACGTTGGACACCGCGATGCCCGCACACGCGACGAAGGTGCCGCCCAGCACGACCCACGGACCGTCGATCACGCGCAGCACGAGGCCGAGCGTGAGCACCCCCAGGGACAGTCCGATCGCACGGGCCATGCCGAGGCGGCGACCCAGCCAGGGTGCCGCGAACGCCGCGAAGCCGAAGCAGAGCGCCGGAACGGCCGTCAGCGCGCTGGTCCAAGCGGCCGAAACCCCAAGGGCGGCGCGGACATCGCCGAGCACCGAGGCCAGACTGGTCACCGCAGGGCGGAGATTCGCCGCCGCGAGGGCGACCCCGATCGCGAGCAGCGTGGACCCGACCAGCGGAACGTGACGATTCTTGACGACCGTCACCCTGCGACCCGGATCGGTGGCAGTCTGTGCGGCACTGGTCGTCTGCTGAATCGTCACGCGCACCACTATCGCAGACGTAGGATGTTCGGATGAAAGGATGACGCTGTGCCGTTGGCCACTACCCGACGGGCAGGCCTCGTCGACCAGGTGATCGAGCAGATGCGAAGCGCGATCACCAGCGGCGAATGGCCCGTCGGGCAGCGCATCCCGCCCGAGCCCGAGCTGGTCACCGCGCTCGGGGTGGGCAGGAACACGGTTCGCGAGGCCGTGCGCGCGCTCTCGCACGCCGGCCTGCTGGAGGTGCGGCAGGGCGACGGCACGTTCGTCCGCGCGACCAGCGAGATCTCCGGCGCCGTCCGCCGCATGTGCGGGACGGAGCTGAAGGAGGTGCTCCAGGTCCGCCGCACCCTCGAGATGGAGGGCGCCCGGCTGGCCGCCAAGCACCGCACCGACGCCGAACTCACGCGCCTCACCGAACTGCTGCGCAAGCGCGACGCGGCGATGGAGGCGGAGCTCTGGACCGAGGTGATCGAGCACGACACCGCGTTCCACGTGCTGCTCGTGCAGTGCTCGCACAACACGCTCCTAGCGGAGCTCTACCAGGGCTTGACCGAGGCCGTCAAAGCTTCGGTGGCGGCATCTGTCGACACCACCCAGCCTGGTCAGGACCAGGTGTCGCACACCGGGCTGCTGCACGCGGTCCGCGACGGGGACCAGGAGAAGGCGGCGATCGAGGCGGGCGGGTTCTTCGAGGAGCTGATCGAGAAGTTCTGTTGATTGCGGACTGAAAGTGTCCGCATCGGGTCATAGCGTGGGGGCCATGGAGATCACGCCGTTTCGCATCGAGATCCCGCAGGCCGAGGTCGACGACCTCCGTTCACGCCTGACCAACACGCGTTGGCCGGAGAAGGACCTGCCGGGCGTCGGCTGGTCCTACGGCATCCCGCTGAGCTACCTGCGCCCGCTCGCCGAGTACTGGGCCGACGGGTTCGACTGGCGTGCCCAGGAAGCGCGGATCAACTCCTACCCGCAGTTCACGACCGAGATCAGCGGCCAGCGCATCCACTTCCTGCACGTGAAGTCGAAGACGCCGAACGCGTTGCCCCTGATGCTGATCCACGGCTGGCCCGGCTCGGTCGTCGAGTTCCTGGACGTCATCGACCAGCTGTCCGAGAACTTCCACCTGGTCATCCCCTCGATCCCCGGCTTCGGTTTCTCGGGACCGGTCACCAAGCCCGGCTGGAACGTCCTGCGCATCTCGTGGGCGTTCGCGAAGCTCATGGAGGGCCTGGGCTACGAGCGCTACGGCACGCAGGGCGGCGACTGGGGTTCGGGCATCGCGCAGGAGATCGGCCGGGTGTTCCCCGAGCAGGTCGTCGGCGTGCACGTGAACATGCTGCAGACGTTCCGGCCGCAGGGGGTCAACGACCTGACGCCCGAGGAGCTGCGGGCACTGGAGTCGCTGGACCACTACCAGAACGAGCTGTCCGGGTACATGCACGTCCAGCGCAGCAGGCCGCGCACGCTCGGGTACGGGCTGACCGACTCGGCCGTCGGGCAGCTGGCGTGGATCGCGGAGAAGTTCCACGACTGGACGGACAACGAGGGCTCGCCCGAGGACGCGGTGAGCCGCGACCACATCCTGACCAACGTGTCCATCTACTGGTTCACCCGTACGGCGGGCTCGTCGGCGGCGCTGTACAAGGAGCAGTCGGCGTCGTGGGGGCAGCAGCAGCCCTCGACGGTGCCGACCGGCGTCGCGATCTTCCCGCACGACATCAGCGTGCCGGTCCGGTCGCTGGCGGAGAAGATGATACCGACGATCGTGCACTGGACGGAGTTCGACCGCGGCGGCCACTTCGCCGCGCTGGAGGAGCCGGACCTGCTGGTCCAAGACATCAGGAAGTTCTTCGGGTCGCTGTGATCACTCTTTCGAACCGCACTCTCAACCGGACGCTCCTTCAGCGGCAACTGCTGCTGGAGCGGACGAGCATGCCGATCGTGGAGGCCGTCGAGCACCTCGGCGGCCTCCAGGCCCAGGCGCCGGTCCCGCCGTACCTCGCGTTGTGGACGCGGCTCAAGCCGTACAAGTTCGACGCGCTCAGCAAGCTGATCATCGACCGGTCGCTGGTGCGGATGACGTTGTGGCGCGGCACTTTGCACCTGATCTCGGCTTCCGACGTCTACCTGATGCGCACGGCGTTGCAGCCGGAGCTGAACAAGTGGGCGAAGATCGTGATGCCGCCGGCGACGCGGGTCGAGATCGACCTGGACAAGCTGGCGCGCATCACCCGCGAGTACATCGACAGCGAACCCCGGACGGTCGCGGAGATCGGCGCGTTCCTGGAGGAGCACTTCCCGGAGGCCAAGGCTCGGGAGCTGTCGACGCAGGCGCAGATGCTGGTGCCGATGATCCAGGTGCCGCCGCGCGGGATCTGGGGTGTGGGCGGCATTCCGCAGAACGTCGCGATGGCCACGTGGCTCGGCCGCGACCTGCCTTCGTCGGCGGCGGTGCCCGAGCTGATCACGCGGTACCTGCGGGCGTTCGGGCCGGCGACGCTGGCGGACATGCAGGCGTGGTCGCGGCTGATCGGACTGAAAGCGCACGCGGCGGACCTCGAGTTGGTGGAGTACAAGAACGAGGCGGGCAAGGTGCTGCTGGACGTGCCGGACGGGGTGATCGTCTCCGAGGACGCGCCCGCGCCCGCACGGCTGCTGCCCGCGTTCGACAACGTGTTGCTGGGGCACGCGGATCGCGCCCGGATCATGAACGAGGAGGCGCGGTCGCGGTGGGGCGCGGTGCGCAACGGGATCTTCCCGCCGACGTTCCTGGTGGACGGGTTCGTGCGCGGCACCTGGAACGTGGTGGAGACCAAGGACACCGCGACGGTGACCATCGAGCCGTACTTCAAGACCTTCAAGAAGGACATGGCGGGCGTGGTCCGCGAGGCCAAGGCCGTGCTGAAGGTGATGGCGCCCAAGAAGAAGCACGTGGTCGCTGCCCCTTAGGGCGGATTTTGCTGCCCTTGCGTGTGCCTGACCGGCATGTTCCACGTCGCGAGGCTCGTTCAGGCTCGTGGCATGGTCGCCGCACGCCGGTCAGCCGATGAGAAGGTCACGGGCGCTCTCGCGGACGGTAAGCGCAAGGCGGGCCCTGCGGTAGGCCTGCACGCTCTGCTTGCGCTGCAACGGGACGCGGGTAACGCGGCCGTGGGCGCGCTCATGGCGGCCAAGCAGAAGAAGCCGGACGAGGCCGTGCTCGACGCTGCCTTGAAAGAGGTGCGCGGCTCCGAACCCGACATCGACACGGTCGAGAAAGGCCTCAAGGCCGCGCAGTCGGCCGGTGTGCCGGTGACGCTGGAGGGACCGAAGCCGCCTGCGTCCGCGCTGGCCGTGACGACGACCGGGTTCGGCCCGAACGCCGTGCAGCCCAAGAAGCCCGTGCCACCAGCGAAGCCGGTGCCCGCGAAGTCCAAGCTCGGCACGGCGAGCGCCCGTCCGGCAGGCGGCAGCGCTTCGGCGAAGCCCGTTGCGGCACCGGCTGTTCCCGCCGTGGCCGCGGCGGATCCGGCGTTCATGCAGGTGACGGCGAAGGTGAAGGGGTTCGCGGCGGCCAAGAAGGCGCATCCACCCGCCGCGGCGAAGGCCAAGGAGGCGCAGAACGCCGCGCAGGCACCGGCCGACGACCTGGCGGGGCAGGCGAAGGCCTCGAAGGTCGACTCGATGGACGCGCAGCAGGCCGGGTCGTTCGACAAGCAGGCGTTCATCGCGGCCGTGAAGTCCGCGATCGAGGCCAAGTCGCCCAAGACGCTGCAGGAGGCCACGTCACCCGCGGGCAAGGCCGACGGTGTCGCGTCCGAAGTGAAAGGCATGGTCTCTCAAGGGACCCAGGGGCAGGCCAAGGACGTGGCCGCCGCCACCGACGCGCCGCCGGACCAGTCGAAAGCGGTGCCGAAGCCTGTCACGCCGATGGCCGCGGAGAACCCCGGTGCCGCCGTCGCGATCCCGGCCGCCGGTGCCGTGCCGAAGCCAGCCACGCCGGCGCAGACCGACCTGTCCGCGGGTAAGCAGCAGGTCGCGCAGGAACAGGGTGACGTCACCGACGAGCAACTGCGACAGTCGAACGAGCCGCAGTTCCAGCAGGCGCTGGACGCCAAAGGTGCCGCCGCCGCACACGCCGACACGGCTCCCGGCGAGTTCCGCGCCCAGGAACAGCAGGTACTCGGCCAGGCCAAAGCAGATGCCGGCGCCGTCACGGCTTCGGGTGTCGCGGGGATGCAGGGCGCCAAGGGTGCGGCGCTGGCGAAGCTGGTGGCGGACAAGGGAAAGACGAAGACCAAGGACGAGACCAAACGCGCCGAGGTGACGACTCGCGTCCAGGGCATCTTCGCGGCCACCGAGACCGAGGTGAAGAAGATCCTCGAGGGCATCGACGCGAAGGTCGACGCGGCGTTCACGGCGGGCGAAGCGCAGGCGCGGCAGGCGTTCGAGTCGTTCGTGGCGGCCAAGGTCAACGCCTACAAGCAGGACCGGTACTCCGGCTGGCTCGGCGGGTACCGGTGGGCCAAGGACAAGCTGCTCGGCATGCCGGACAAGGTCAACGAGTTCTACACCGCCGGCCGCGAGCTCTACCTGAAGCAGATGGACGGCGTGATCTCCCGCGTCGCCGACATCGTGGGCACCGACCTTTCCCTTGCCAAGCAGAAGATCGCTTCGGGCAAGGCCGAGATCGCGGCCTACGTGAAGACGTTGTCGCCCGACCTGCAGAAGGTCGGCGCGGAGGCGTCCGAGGAGATCTCCGCTCGTTTCGAGCAGCTCGAAAGCGACGTCACCGACAAGCAGAACTCCGTCGTGGACTCCTTGGCCAGCAAGTACGTCGAGGCACGTCAGGGCCTCGACGAGCGCATCGAGGCGTTGCAGGCGGAGAACAAGGGCCTCGTCGACGCCGCTCTCGACGCGGTCAAGGGCGTGCTCAACACGATCCGCGAGCTGGCCGCGATGCTGCGCGACGTGCTGTCCCGTGCCGCCGGGGTCGTCGGCGACATCATCAAGAAGCCCGTCGAGTTCCTCGGCAACCTGATCGCCGGCGTGAAGGGCGGCATCCTCAAGTTCAAGGACAACATCCTCGACCACCTGCGCAAGGGCCTGATGGGCTGGCTGTTCGGCGCACTCGCCGAGGCGGGCATCGAGCTCCCGGAGAAGTTCGACCTGCGCGGCATCATCAAGCTGCTGGCGTCGATCTTCGGCCTCACCTGGGCCAACATCCGCAACCGCCTGGTGCGCCAGATCGGCGAGAAGGCCATGGCGGCGGCCGAGAAGGGCGTCGAGATCTTCCAGGTGCTGACCTCGCAGGGCGTGGCGGGTCTGTGGCAGATGCTGCTGGAGAAGCTCGGCGACATCAAGAACATGATCCTGGAGCAGGTGAAGGACTTCGTGATCACGAAGATCATCACCGCCGGCATCACCTGGCTCATCGGCCTGCTGAACCCCGCCGCCGCGTTCATCAAGGCCTGCAAGCTGATCTACGACGTCGTGATGTTCTTCGTGAACAACGGCAGCCGCATCATGAAGTTCGTCAACACCGTGATCGACTCGGTGGCCGACATCGTGCGCGGCAACGTGGGCGGCGTCGTCAACAAGATCAACGACGTGCTCGGCCAGATGGTCCCGATCATCATCGGCTTCCTCGCGAGCGCGATCGGGCTGGGCGGGATCGGCGCGAAGATCAAGTCGATCATCGAGACGCTCCAGAAGCCGGTGAACAAGGCCCTGGACTGGGTGATCAAGAAGGGGCTGACGCTGGCGGGGCCGATCATCCGCGGTGTCAAGGGGATCGGCGGCAAGATCAAGGCGAAGCTGCGGGGCGGCGACGACAGCCCCGAGGGCAAGAAGAAGCGCCTCGACTCCGCAATGCGGGCGGGAGTCGCGGCGGCCAACAGGTTCGGCGGCAAACCGGTCGGCGACCGGGTGCTCAAGCCGGTGCTCGGCGCGATCAAGTTCCGCTACGGGCTCTCCGTGCTGGAACCCGTGCCACAGGGCAGGAACTGGGCCGTGCACGGCGAGATCCAGCGCGCCGTCGAGCCCACCGACGCACAGATCCCGGACGGCAGCACGCCCGCGACGTCGGGGACCGCACCTGTCGACCCCAAGGATCCCGGCACACCGGCTCCAGGCATCGGCCGGATAGGCAGCCACGGCAGCAAACCGCCGAGCAACCGCAAGGGCGAGGAGATCCACTGGACGGAGTCCGAGCACGTCATCCCGTTCGCCGTCGGCAAACGACTGTGGCAGATGGTCAATCTCGCGATACCTGTACGAGACAAACGCGAAGACAAGGCCCAGACCACGATCATGATCTACGAGCGTGCAGCGGACCAGAAGACCAACAACGGGGACGCCGCGCTGTACAACGGTTTCGAAGCTGCGGTAGTCCGTGCGAACATCCAGAAACGGCTCACGGCTGTGCGCACCGCGCTGGCCGGCGGAATGACCAGTGCCCGGGCCGAGGGCATGGAAATCCTGGGGCTGCTGATGCAGGGCATGCGGGTGGCCAAGGAGGACGCGGTCAAACGCACCAAGGCCGCGATCATCGACGAAAGCCAGTCCCGTAGCGAGGGATACACCAAGACCAACGCCGAACGCCGTGGCCCAGCAGGCAAACCCGAGAAGGCAACTCCGGGCCCCGACGATGTCGACGCTGCCGCCGACAGGCAGTACGACGACGTGACCAGCCTGTTGACCGCCGCACTCGACGACGTCAACGCGGCTGAGCAGGCTGAGGTGGACAAGATCGACCGTACTCCCGCTAACGTTCCGTTGAGACCGCGCCCACGGCGGCCCTGATCACCTCCAGCGCCGCGGTGATCGCAGGGCGGCGCGAGGCCTGCGTGCGCCACACCGCGTACAACCGCCGCGTCGGATTGGGCCGCAACGGCACGACGCGCACGTTGCCCGGCACCTCTCCCCGACCCAGCCGCGGGATCAGCGCCACCCCGATTCCCTTGGCCAGCAACGCGAACTGCGTGTGGTATTCGTTGATCCGATAGGCCAGCTCCGGCTCGATGCCCGCCCCGCGGAACGTCCGCACCAACCAGTCGAAGCAGATCGACCCCTCCGGCTGGCTCATCCACCGCTGGCCGGCCAAGTCGGCGGGTTCCAGGAACTCCTTGCGCGACAAGGGGTTCGTCTCGGGGATCAGCACCTCGGCCACGTCCTCGAAGATGAACATCCGCGACAACGACTCCGGCAGCGGCAGGGGTGTGTTCTGCCAGTCGTGCACGATCGCCATGTCGAGCTCGCCCCGTGCCACGGCCTCGGTGGCCTGGGGCGGGTCGATCTCGGTCAGGCGCACGTCCAGTGCCGGGTGTTGCTCGATCAGGCTCGCCAGGACGCCGGGTAGCAGGCCTCGTGCGGCGGTGGCGAACGAGCCGATGCACAGGCGGCCGATCGCGGCGCCGCGCTGTTCCTCCAGGGCTACCTCGGCCTCTTCGACGAGCTTGAGGACCTGGCCCGCGGTCTCGGCCAGCAGGAGCGCGGCGTCGGTGAGGCGGACGCCCCGGCCTTGGCGTTCTAGCAGCGTGGTGCGAGTTTCGCGTTCTAGCTTCGCGATCTGCTGCGAGACCGCCGACGGCGTGTAGCCGAGCACTTCTGCTGCGGCGCCGACCGTGCCGTGGGTCGCCACGGCGTGCAGTGCCTTGAGCCTTCCGAGGTCGAGCATGTAGTGATGCTAAACCCATCACCTAAGCAAGCGGAACTGGTGCTTAATAGTTAGCGCGTGCAAGCTTAGTGCCATGAGTCCGCGTCACATCCTGCTCGCCGTGCTGGTCGCCGCCATCTGGGGCTTCAACTTCGTCGTGCTCAAGATCGGCCTCGACGAGTTCCCGCCGATCCTGTTCTCGGCGCTGCGGTTCCTCGCCGCGGCGGTGCCGGCGATCTTCTTCGTGGGACGGCCGCGGGTCGCGTGGCGGTGGATCATCGCGGTCGGGCTGGTGCTCGGCGTCGCGAAGTTCAGCTTCCTGTTCATCGGTCTCAAGGCGGGCATGCCGGCCGGCCTCGGCTCGCTGGTGCTGCAGAGCCAGGTGATCTTCACGACGGTGTTCGCCGCCGTCGTTCTGCGTGAACGGCCGCGGGCCGTGCAGGTCACCGGGATCGCGCTCGCCGTCGCGGGCATCGGGGTGATCGCGTGGGACTACGGGCTGAGCTCGCCGCTGCTCGGGTTCATGCTGCTGATCGCGGCGGCGGCGTGCTGGGGTGTGTCGAACGTGCTCATGCGGTACGCGCGGCCGGCCGACACGTTGCGGTTCATGGTGTGGGTGAGCGCGGTGGCGGTGCTGCCGTTGTTCGCGCTGTCGTTCCTGACCGAGGACGTGAGTGCGCTCGGCAGGCTCGACTGGGCCGGGGTGGGCGTGCTCGGGTACGTCGCGTGGATCTCGACGCTGCTCGGGTTCGGCATCTGGGGGTTCCTGCTGCGCAAGTACGAGTCCTCCACCGTGGCGCCGTTCTCGTTGCTGGTGCCGGTGTTCGGGATGTTCTCGGCGTGGCTGTTCCTCGGCGAGGACCTGACCACGCTGCGGGCGGCGGCCGGCGGGCTGGTGCTGCTGGGGCTCGCTATCCCGCAGCTGGTGGGGCGCCGGGCGGCACGAACGGAAGTCCGGCCGGAGCCCCTCGTTCCAGCAGGTCGATGACGGCCTTGGTGTCGAGGTTCTCCGCGACCAGGTCGCCCAGCAGGTCCAACTGGGCCTCGCGGGCGGCCTGGAAGCTCACCTCGCCCGGCACGAAATCCCTGCCCGCGCGATCAGCGGCCCACAGCAGGAACTTGCGGCGGAACGCGTCGTTCTCCAGCAGCCCGTGCCAGTGCGTGCCCAGGACTCGCTCGGTCTCGGCGCCCTCGTCGGACACCAGAGGCTGTTCGGTGCTGCGCACGACCTGACCGTGGTGGATCTCGTAGCCGGTGACGGGCTCATCCCACGCAAGAGCAGCAGGTCTGGCAAGGGTTTTCGAAGGCTGGAAGCGGATGTCGACGTCGAGCAGGCCGAGTCCGTCGATCACGCCGTTCTTCGACTCCACGTCGTCCTCGATGCGCTTCGACAACATCTGGAAACCACCGCAGATGCCCAGGATCGGGCCGCCGAACCGTCCGATCGCCTCGGCCAGGCCGGTTTCGCGCAGCCACGCGAGGTCGGAAACGGTGGCCTTGGAACCCGGCAGCACCACCAGGTCCGCGTCCGCCAGCCGGGACGGCTCGGTCACGAACCGCACGGAAACGCCTGGCTCGCAAGCCAAAGCCTCGACGTCGGTGGCGTTGGAGATGCGCGGCAACCGGATCACGGCGACCCGCAGCCAGTCCTTCACAGGCGGCTGCGGACGGCCGATCACGCCGTCCGCGTTGTAGGACAACGAATCCTCGGCGTCGAGCCAGAGTTCCTCGCGCCACGGCAGCACACCGAGCACCGGCCGTCCGGTCAACGCTCGCAACTGATGCAGGCCAGGTTCGAGCAGACGGGCGTCCCCGCGGAACTTGTTGATGACGAAGCCCGAGACCAACGCCTGGTCAGCCGCGTCCAGCACCGCCACCGTGCCGAAGAGGTGCGCGAACACACCCCCGCGGTCGATGTCTGCGATGACGAGCACCGGCAGACCGGCCCGTGTCGCGAGGCCCATGTTCGCGATGTCGTTGGCGCGCAGGTTGATTTCAGCCGGCGACCCCGCGCCCTCGCAGATGACGACCTCGTGATCGGCGCGCAGCCCGTCCAAAGTGGACAAGACCGTGTCGAGGAGCTGCTGCTTGCGTTCGCGGTAGCTCAACGCGGACACCTCGCCCACCGCCTGGCCGAGCACCACTACCTGTGACGTCCGGTCACTCCCCGGCTTCAGCAGCACGGGGTTGAACCGCACGCTGGGCTCCTTGAACGCCGCCCGCGCCTGCAGGGCCTGCGCGCGCCCGATCTCCCCGCCGTCGAGTGTGACGAACGAGTTGTTGGACATGTTCTGCGCCTTGAACGGCACCACGTCGACGCCCTGGCGTGCCAAGAAGCGGCACAAACCCGCGACCAGAACGCTCTTGCCCGCGTCCGAGGTCGTCCCACAGATCAACATCGCGCCCCGCATGGACGCCAATGCTGCCATCATCACCCACATGGTCACCGTCGTCCTCATGCACAGCCCGTTCCTCGGCCCGTCGAGCATGCGTCCGCTCGCCGACGAACTGGCTTCCGACGGGGTGGCCGTGCTGCTGGTCGACCTGCAGATGACCATCAACGAGGCACCGGTGCACCAGCGGCTGATCGGCGCTTTCGCGGACGCCCTGGAGGACTCGGGCGTCACCGGGCCGGTGATTCTGGTGGGCCACAGCGGCGCCGGACCGTTGCTACCGGGCTTCGCGTACGCGCTGGAGATCGACGTGGCGGGCCTGGTGTTCCTCGACTCCGACCTGCCGACGCCGGGCAGGTCGTGGCGCGAGACCGTCGACCCCGCGCTCGTGAACCAGGTCAAGGCGTCGGTGCGGGACGGCAAGCTGCCGCGCTGGGACCGCTGGTTCCCCGAGGACCCGCTGCGGCTGGTGCCCTCGGAACTGCGCGAGGAGATGCGCGACGAGGCACCCCAGGTGCCGTGGGAGTTCCTGAAGGAGCAGCGCCCGACCGTCGAGTGGACCGGGGCGTGCGGGTACGTGCTGCTGTCGGCGGTCTACGAGGACCAGGCGGCCAAGGCCGAAGCGCTGGGCTGGCCGGTCGAGCGCGTCGAGTCGCACCACCTGGCGGCCGCGACGTCGCCCTCGGCGGTCGCGGCCGCGGTGAAAGCCGTGGTCAGCAGACTGTGAGGATCTCCGAGCCCGTGTCGGTGACGACGAGCGTGTGCTCGAACTGAGCGGTCCAGCTCTTGTCCTTCGTGGTGACGGTCCAGTCGTCGTCCCACATGTCGTGCTCGTAGTCCCCGAGCGTGATCATCGGCTCGATCGTGAACGTCATGCCCGGCTCGAGCACGGTCTTCACCGACGGCTCGTCGTAGTGCAGGACCACGAGCCCGCTGTGGAACGAGCGGCCGATGCCGTGGCCGGTGAAGTCGCGCACCACGCCGTAGCCGAAGCGCTTCGCGTAGGCCTCGATGACGCGGCCGATGACGTTGATCTCGCGGCCCGGCTTCACGGCCTTGATCGCGCGCATGGTCGCCTCGTGCGTGCGCTCGACGAGCAGCCGGTTCTCCTCGGAGACGTTGCCCGCGAGGAAGGTGGCGTTCGTGTCGCCGTGCACGCCGCCGATGAACGCCGTCACGTCGATGTTCACGATGTCGCCGTCCTCGACGACCGTGGAGTCCGGGATGCCGTGGCAGATGACCTCGTTGAGCGAGGTGCAGCACGACTTCGGGAAGCCGCGGTAGCCCAGCGTCGACGGGTACGCGCCGTTGTCGCACAGGAACTCGTGCGCCACCGCGTCGATCTCGTCGGTGGTCACACCGGGAACGACGACCTTGCCCGCCTCCTGCAGCGCCTGCGCGGCCAGCCGGCCGGCGATCCGCATGGCCTCGATGATCTCCGGCGTCTGCACCCACGGGTCGGTGCCGCGCTGCGGCGCGGGCTTGTCCACGTACTCGGGACGCACGATGCGCGACGGCACCTGACGCCGCGGAGACTGAACACCGGGTTGCAAGGGAGCACGAACAGCCATGCGCTCCAGATTAGCCTTGTGCGCGTTGCCCACCCTGAACCTGGTCCTCGGCCCGCGGCTCGGGCAGCCGCGGTGCCGGCAGCAGGACACCCGCCCGGATCAGGCGTTCCCGCATCGTCAGTTCTCTGGTTTTGGGCATCACGGCACCGCCTTCAGGAACCTCGCCGCCACCTCCACGGCTGGAGTAGAAGTTTCTCCGCTCAGGACCAGCGTCGCGAACGCGAGATCGCCTCGATAGCCCATGAACCACCCGTGTGAGTGCACGCCGTCGCCGAACTGTGCGGTGCCAGTCTTGCCCCGCACGTCCCCGAACGGCTTGAGTTGCGGTGCAGTGCCGTAGTCGACGACCTCGCGCATCATCTGCCGCACCGGGTCGAGCGCGGCCGCGGGCGGCGCGGTGGGCTGTTTGTCCGCTTTGGTCTCCTTGCCGCGCACCAACTGCGGCACCGGCATCGAGCCCTTCGCGATGGACGCGCTGACGAGAGCCATGCCGAACGGCGAGGCCAGCACCTTGCCCTGCCCGAACGCGTCCTCCGCCCGTTCCACGACGTCGGTCGCGGGCGGCACGGAACCGGTGATCGTGGTCAGGCCGGCGACGTCGAAGTCGGCGCCCAGACCGAGCGACAGCGCGGCGCCCGGCAGCAGGTCCGGCGGCATGTCGACGGCGAGCTGCGCGAACGTGGTGTTGCAGGAGAACGCGAAGGCGGAGCGCAGCGGGATGGTGCCCTTGTCGAACTCGTTGGAGTTCGGCACGATCCGGCGCCCGTCGATGGTGGTCTTGCCGGGGCACGGCAGCGGAGTCTCGGCGTTGACCTTGCCGGACTCGAGCGCCGCCAGCGCGGACACGGCCTTCATCGTGGAGCCCGGCGGGAAGCGGCCGGTCAGCGAGAGAGCGCCCTGGGCGTCGGCCGGGTCGTTCTGCGCGACGGCGAGGATGTCGCCGGTGGACGGCTGGATCGCGACCAGCATCGTGGGCTGCTGCAGCGGTTCGACGGCGTCCTCGGCGGCGGCCTGGATCGCCCGGGACAGCGCGATGTTGACGGCCTTGGCGGGCTCGGGAGCCTTCGAGAACAGCTCCTCGACCTCGGTGCCCTGCGCGTCGACCGTGGCGACGCGGAAACCGGCGTTGCCCGCGATGTCGTTCTCGACCAGCTTGCGCACGGCGGGCAGCACCTGGGACCCGAAGTTGCGGCTCGGCGCCAGCAGGGACGTCTGCGAGCTGAACCGCACGCCGGGCAGGTCGTAGATCTTGGGCTTCACGGACTGGTAGTCGGGATCCCGCAGCGCCGCGACCTGGTAGGCCTGGCCGTCGGGGGTCTTGCCGACGCCCTCGGTGATCGACTGCTGGGTGATCGCCTTGTCGAACGGGTTCAGCGCGTCGGCGAGGGCCTTGCCGACCGCCGCGACGTCACCGGCCTCCTTCCCGACGAGCAGGACCGACACGACCCGTTCGGGGGCCAGCAACGGCGTGCCCTCGCGGTCGAGCACCGGCGCCGGGTCGGGCTTGAGCTCGGTGAGCTGGATGGACTGCTGCGGGGCGAGCTTGGGATGCGCCACCGACGACTGCCAGTGCACCTTCCAGAAGTCGCCCTCCTGGCGGACGTCGAACTTGGTCGGGTACGTCCAGTGGCGGTTCTTGTCGAGGTCCCAGTCGAGGGTCACGGACGCCTCGGACGCGGTCTCGCCGTTCTTGCGGATCTGGTCGACCTTGCTGGTGAGGCCCTTCGGCTTCAGCGCGCCCCGGAACTTGTCCAGGGTCTCCTTGGCCTCGTTCGGGTTGTCGGTGAGCCCGGCGGCACCCTGCACGTCACCGGACGCGAGCTTCGCCAGGAAGTCGTTGGTGATCTCCGGAGCACCCGGTTCGGACTTGAACAGGCCGCAGCCGCTCAGCGTCAACGTCAGGACCGTCACCGTGATCGTCGCGAGAAGGCGCACCCGCGCGAGTATGCCCGGTCAGAACAGGACCGTGGCGTACTGGCCCACCTGTTCGAAGCCGATTCGACGATAGGCGGACTGGGCCACGTGGTTGTAGCCGTTGACGTAGAGGCTGGCAGTGCGGTTCAGGACTCTGGTCAGGCGGTCGGCCACCGCCGCCGTTCCGGCTGTGCCGATGCCCTCGCCCCGGCGGTCCGGGCGGACCCACACGCCCTGGATCTGGCCGACCCTGGAGGACATGGCGCCGATCTCCGCCTTGAAGACGACCTCGCCGTTCTCGAACCTCGCGAAGGCCCGTCCAGCGGCGATCAGTTCGGAGACCCTGGCCCGGTAGCCCGCGCCGCCGTCCTCCGCGCACGGGTCGATGCCGACCTCTTCGATGAACATCGAGATCGCCGCGGGGAGGTAGCGGGGGAGTTCGCTGGGGCGGACCTGCCTCACCAGCGGGTCCGGGGTGATCTTCGGGGGGCTGGAGATGGCCATCAGCGGCTGGTCGCCCCGGACCTCCCTGGCCGGGCCCCAGTCCGGTTGCAGCTCGTCCCACAGCGTTAAGACCTGTTCGGCCGGGCCTACCAGGGACGAGCACATCCGGCCGCGGCGTCTCGCCCTGTCGGCGAACATGCGCATGGCGCTCGCGCTGCCCTTGAGAGGGATGAGGTTGGGGCCGGAGAAGCAGAGGCCGTCCACCTTGCCCCTGATAGCGCGGGTGTCCGAGCCCCACATCTCGCCACCCAGGCGCCACGGGTCCAGGCCGGCCACCTCGACCCTTGCGGCGACCATGCACGCGGCTACGGGGTCGTTGTCGAAGACCCCGCGTACGTCGATCAGGTCGCGTTCGTCCAGCACGCGCGCTCCGGCCAGCCTCAGCACGTCATCTAGCGTGCCAGATAAGACGTGTGTGTGGCATCAGCCAACTGTGCGGAGCGGTCGTGACGGTGCGCACCCGCCTTGGAACGAGGAAGGGAACCTTCCTCCACCTGCGTGAACGAAGGTTCCCTTCATCGACAGCCTGGTCAGGTGATCTTGTAGGCGCGGATCACCGATTGCTCGACGGTGTTGCCCCGCGAGTCCGCGGCCTTGGCGCGCAGGGACATGGTGCCCGCGCCCGCCGGGTGGTCGATGAACGCGTTGTCCCCGATCACCAGGGCCCGGCGCCACGTCTTGCCCTCGTCGAGCGAGTAGTCGACGTCGACGTGCCGGATCCGGCCCGCACCCTCCTGCTGCTGCACCGACAGCGCGACCCGGTGCGTCCTGCCACCGGGCAGCGAGTCGTTGTCGTCGAGCTTCGGCGCGAACCTGACCACCGAGATCGGCAGTGCGGCACGGACGTCACCCGCGACGGCACCGGAGCGGAACGTCCAGGCCGCCGACACCTTGGTGCTGAGCTCTGCGTCGCCCGAGCGGTCGACGGTGACCTCGGCTCGGTAGCCGGCGGGTGCGGCGGGCAGGTCGTCGAAATCGGCGATCCGGGCAGGCGACTCGCCGACGAGCACGCCGTCGCGGTGCAGCGTCGTCCTGATGGAGTCGACCGGACCGCCACCCCAGCCGCCGTTCGAGTCGGCCGACATGGACATCATGAACGACATGTGACCGCCCGTCCGCGTGGCGTCCGGGACGACCTTGGACAGCGACGGCCCGAAGACCCCGAAGAACTCGCGTTCGATGTAGGACCGATCCGGCTGGTAGCGGCGCAGGTTCGAGATCATCACGGTGGTGAAGCCGTTCGGAGGAGGTTGCACCGTCAGGTACGACTCCCACCTGACGTTCTTGGTGGTGACGAACTCGACCGCGGTCTTGTCCGGCGGCACCGGGTAGATCGCCGTGCCGGTCCGCAGGCCGCGGTCTGTCGTCGGGTACTCGCCGAGCATCGCCCAGGCGTCCTTCGCGAACGGGCCGAACTTGTGCTCGACACGGGCGAGGTCCTGCTTGCGCGGTGCCCCCGCGAAACCGGTCGGCACGCGGCCGTCGACCGTCAGCGCCAGGCGGTAGAACGTGGTGTCGTCGGCCGCCGACACGCTGTGCGTGATGAAGAGCGTCGACAGCTGGTCGGCGGGCAACGGGCCGCCGATCTGCGCCGTGCGGAAGTCCCCGAACGCCGGCGACGACAGCGAGGTGCGCTCGACCTCGTAGTTCCCCAGGACCCGCCGGAAGGTCGCCTCGCCGACGGTGTCGGTCGTGGGTTCGGGCGCGGTCATCGAGACCGGCTTCGCCGTCCGCGCGTCGAACGTGACCGAGGTGTCCCCCTTGACCACGAGCTTCGGCTGGACGACGAGATCCGCGCTCTCCGCCACCTCGTCGGAGAACTCGGTCTCCACCACGTAGGTGCCCTTCGGCACGCGCACCTTCCCCGGCCCGTCCGGACCGAACAGGAGCAGGTACTTCCCGGTGTCGAGCCCTTCGACGGACGTGACGTAGGTACCGGGCCCACCACCGTTGCGGTCGATGTACGACAGCGTCACGTCGTAGCTCTCGACCTCGCGGGCGATGCTCACGAGCGTGCGCACGGACTGCCCGTCGGCGGTCGCGGTGACCTGCCCGCTGAACGCCGCGTCCTTCGTGCCGACCCTGGTGTCACCGGTGACCGTCACCGACGCCTTGCCGTTCGCGGGCACGGTGATCTTGGTGGCGCTCACCGAGAACAGGCCGGCCGGCGCGTCCGAGTCGATCCGCACGTCGGCTGTCACGGCCTTGTCGGTCGGGTTGACGTAGGTGATGTCCTTCGTCACGGGCTTGTCGTCGGCGTGCGGCCACTGCTGCGTGCCGAAGTTGATCGTGATCTGGTCGGCGAACACCTGCGCCTTGATCGCCTTGGTCAGGTCGACCCGGCCGAGGCCCTGGTCGAAGATCGTCTGGTCCGGGGCGGGTTTCGCCGTCCCGGCGAGCGCGGCCTTGAGCTGGGCGCCCTTCCACTCCGGGTGCTGCTGCTTGAGCAACGCGACCGAGCCCGCGACGTGCGGGGTGGCCATCGACGTGCCGGAGAACGCGACGTGCCCGGTCGTGCCCGCCTCGGCCGCGACGATGCCGACGCCGGGTGCCGTGATCTCCGGTTTCATCCCGCCGTCACCGGTACGCGGGCCGCGGCTGGAGAACCACGCGATCCTGTCGTCGCGGTCGACGGCGCCGACGGTCAGCGCCGCGTCCGCCGAACCGGGCGAACCGATGGTCTCCGGACGGCCCTCGTTGCCCGCCGCGATCACGAACAACGTGCCGTACTGCTCGGACAGCCGGTTGACCGCTTCCTCCAGCGGGTCGATCTCCGGGCCGTCGGCACCGCCGAGGCTCATGTTCACGACGTCCGCGCCGTTCTCCACGGCCCACCGCATGCCTTCGAGGATCCAGGACTCCTCGCACCCGGTCTCCATGCAGACCTTGCCGTCGAGGATCTGCGCGTCCGGCGCGACACCGCGGTATTTGACGTCGGTGCTCGCGATGGTGGACGCCACGTGCGTGCCGTGCCCGTCGTTGTCGGTGTTGTCCGGGTCCTCGGTGAAGTTCCGCTCCGCCAGCTGCCTGCCCCTGAGGTCGGGGTGGTTCTCGTCGACTCCGGTGTCGAGCACGGCGACCTTGACGCCCTTGCCGGTGAAGCCCGCCTGCCACGCGGCGGGGGCGCCGATCTGCGGAACGCTGCGGTCGAGCGTCGGCTTGCGCAGCCCGTTCAGCCAGATCTTGTCCGTCGTGGTCCGCAGGGCCGCCCAGCTCCGGGCCGTCCTCGCCGCGAGCACGCCGTGCCCGCCGATGATCAACGGCAGCCGGTCGCGGTAGCCGAACTCCAGCAGCTGCGTGACGTCGAACAGTCTCCGGTCGAGTTTGTCCGCGCGCAGCAACGCGATGGCGTCGTGCGGCAGGACGATCGTGTGCTTGCCGGCGCCTCGGTAAATGGAGAACCGGGCGCTCTTCCTGCCCTCGCCGGGCTGGACGCGGGCGACACGGCCGTCGGGCGCGAGGGTGACCCGGTCACCGGTGATCAGGGTGACGGTGCGGGCGGTGTCCGGTGTGGATCCGGCAGCGGGCGCCGCGAGCACGGGGGCCGCCGCCGACCCCGCGATCACGGCGAATGCCAGTACCGCTGCGGACGACCTGGATCGGCGATGTTTCAACAGGGACCTCCCGGTGAACCGATGCGCACGTTCTTCGCGACGGCCGGAAGGTCTTTACGGTAACGACGATTCTCTCAACGAGAAGATCCGAAATTACGGCAAATGCAGCCAGAACTGGGAAAATTCCCGGTTCTGGCTGCATTTGAGGAACTGCGGCTCAGCCGACGGTGACGGCCGGGGCCTCGCCCTCGACCGGCTCCATCTCCTCGGCGAGGCGCATCGCCTCTTCGATGAGCGTCTCCACGATCGCGTGCTCGGGCACGGTCTTGATGACCTTGCCCTTCACGAAGATCTGGCCCTTGCCGTTGCCGGACGCCACGCCCAGGTCGGCCTCGCGGGCCTCACCGGGACCGTTGACGACGCAGCCCATGACGGCGACGCGCAGCGGCACCTCCATGCCCTCCAGGCCCGCGGTGACCTGCTCGGCGAGCGTGTACACGTCCACCTGGGCGCGGCCGCAGGACGGGCAGGACACGATCTCCAGCTTGCGCGGACGCAGGTTGAGCGACTGGAGGATCTGGTGGCCGACCTTGATCTCCTCCACCGGCGGGGCGCTCAACGACACGCGGATCGTGTCGCCGATGCCCTGCCTCAAGAGCGCACCGAAGGCCACGGCGGACTTGATGGTGCCCTGGAAGGCGGGACCCGCCTCCGTGACACCGAGGTGCAGCGGGTAGTCGCACTGCTCGGCCAGCAGCTCGTACGCGCGCACCATGACCACCGGGTCGTTGTGCTTCACCGAGATCTTGATGTCGTGGAAGTCGTGCTCCGCGAAGAGCGAGGCCTCCCACATCGCCGACTCGGCCAGGGCCTCCGGGGTGGCCTTGCCGTACTTCTGCAGCAGACGCGGGTCGAGCGAACCGGCGTTCACGCCGATTCGAATCGGGGTGCCGTGGTCCTTCGCGGCGGCCGCGATCTCCTTGACCTGGTCGTCGAACTTCCGGATGTTGCCGGGGTTGACGCGCACCGCCGCACAACCGGCCTCGATCGCGGCGAAGACGTACTTCGGCTGGAAGTGGATGTCCGCGATCACCGGGATCTGGGACTTGCGGGCGATCGCCGGCAGAGCGTCCGCGTCGTCCTGCGACGGGCAGGCGACCCGGACGATGTCGCAGCCCGCGGCGGTGAGCTCCGCGATCTGCTGCAGCGTCGCGTTGACGTCCGACGTCAGGGTCGTCGTCATCGACTGGACGGAGACGGGGAACTCGCTGCCGACACCGACGTTGCCCACCATCAGCTGCCTGGTCTTGCGACGTTCCGACAGCACCGGCGGCGGCAGTGCCGGCATTCCGAGCATCACGCCGTCACTCATGGGTTGTGCACCTTTCCGTATTTCACTACTGCAACCTGATCGGGTTGACGATGTCGGCGGTCACGGTCAGCAGCGTGATGGCGCCGCCGATGAAGATGACCACGTAGGTGAGCGGCAACAGGCGCATGTAGTTGACCGGGGCGCCGGCGGGCTTCCCGCGCAGCTTCCGAATCCAGTCTCGCACCCGTTCGTAGAGGTTGACGGCGATGTGACCACCGTCTAGCGGGAGCAGCGGCAGGAGGTTGAACACACCCACGAAGAAGTTCAGGCCCGCGAGCATCAGGATGAAGAACGCCCAGAGGCCGCGTTCGGCCGCGTCGCCGCCGAGGCGGGAGGCACCGACCACCGAGATCGGGGTGTCGAGGTCGCGTTCGCCGCCGCCGATGGCCTTGACCACGGCCGGGATGCGCTCCGGGAAGCGCATGAGGCCCTTCCAGGTGTTCACGAACATGTCACCGGTGAAGGCCACGGCGGCCGGGACCGCGTCGATCGGGCCGTAGGTGAAGGCCTGCTGGACGATCACGCCGATGGCGCCGACCTGCTTGACCTCGACGCCGCCCTTGCCGTCGGAGATCTGGCGGGTGACCTTGGGCACGTCGACGGTGAGCGTGAGCTCCTTGTCGTCGCGCAGCACCTTGAACTCGTTCGGGCCGCTGAGGTCGCGGGTGACCTTCTGCATGTCCGACCAGGTCGCGATGGGCTTGCCCGCGATCGAGACGATCTGGTCGCCGGACTTCAGTCCCGCGCTCTTCGCCGGGGACGGAGCCCCCGCGGGGCACGGCGCGTCGAAGGGCACCGTGTAGTCCTGCACGCAGTCGGAGACCTGGGCGAGGACCGGCACGTCCTTGTTGTTCGGCAGGCCCAGCGACATCGCGAGGACGAGCAGGATGATGAAGCCGAGCAGGAAGTGCGTGATCGAGCCGGCGGAGAGCACGACGACGCGCTTCCAGACCTTCTGCTTGTAGAACGCGCGCGGCTTGTCGTCCGGGTGGACTTCCTCGAGCGCGGTCATGCCGGTGATCTCGCAGAAGCCGCCGGCCGGGATCGCCTTCAGGCCGTACTCGGTCTCGCCCTTGCGGAACGAGAAGAGCTTCGGACCGAAGCCGATGAAGTAGCGGGTGACCTTCATGCCGAAGGCCTTCGCGGTCAGCAGGTGCCCGAACTCGTGCAGCGCGATGGACACCGCGATGCCGAACGCGAACAACAGCACCCCGAGGATGTTGATGAATGTGTTCACGAAGTTCAGTTCCTTCCAACCAGCTCGCGGGCACGTGCGCGTGCCCAGTCCTCGGCGGCCAGGACCTCCGCGACGTCCGCGGGATCCCTCTGCCAGTCATTCGCCTCGCCGAGAACCTGGCCGATGGTGTCCACGATCGACAGGAACGACGTCTTGCCCGCGACGAAGCAGGCCAGAGCCTCTTCGTTCGCGGCGTTGTAGATCGCGGGGAGGCATCCTCCGCCGCTGCCCGCCTGCCGTGCCAGCTCGACCGCGGGGAACGTGACGCTGTCCAGCGGTTCGAACGTCCACGAGGTGGCGGTGTCAAAGGTACAGGCGGGCGCCGCACCGGCGACGCGCTCGGGCCATCCGAGACCGAGTGAGATCGGAAGACGCATGTCCGGCGGCGACGCCTGCGCGAGCGTCGAGCCGTCGGTGAAGGTGACCATCGAGTGAATGATGGACTGCGGGTGCACCACGACGTCGACCCGGTCGTAGGGCACGCCGAACAGCAGATGCGCCTCGATGAGCTCGAGGCCCTTGTTCACCAGGTTCGCCGAGTTGATCGTGACGACCTGGCCCATCGACCACGTCGGGTGCGCCATGGCCTGCTGCACCGTGACGTCCTTCAGGTCATCCCGGGTCTTGCCCCGGAACGGCCCACCGGACGCCGTCAGCACCAGCTTGTGCACCTCGTGCGGAGCGCCACCGCGAAGGCACTGGGCGAGCGCGGAGTGCTCCGAGTCGACCGGCACGATCTGGTCGGGCTTGGCCGCCTTCAGCACGAGCGGCCCGCCCGCGATGAGCGACTCCTTGTTGGCGAGGGCCAGCGTCGCGCCGGACTCCAGCGCCTTCAGCGACGGCTCGAGGCCGCGCGAGCCGTCCATGCCGTTGAGGACGACGTCCGCGGGGCAGGCTTTGATCAGGTCGACCATGCTGGTCAGCGTCTTGACGCCGGGGACCTCGGCACCGTTGGCCACGGCCACCGTGGACACGCCGAACTCGGCTGCCTGCTGTTGCAGCAGGTCAAGCTGACGCCCGCCCGCGCCGAGCCCGACGACCTGGAAGCGGTCGCGGTTGCGCCGGATGACGTCGAGCGCCTGGGTACCGACCGAGCCGGTGGACCCCAGGATCAGGACAGTGCGTGGAGTACTCATCGCCCCTCATTGTTCCGGAGAGTGCCTGAGAGCCCGGCACAGCCCGTTACTTTGATAACGGAGTGGTTTTGGAGGCGTGAAGTCGCCAGTTCGGGGGCATTCCCTTCGCGACAAGCGGATGGAAGGAGACTCTCCGTGGGCATCCTCGGATGGATTGTGCTCGGTCTGCTGGCCGGCGCCATCGCCAAGGCCATCATGCCTGGTAACGACCCTGGTGGTTTCATCATCACGATGCTGCTGGGCATCGTGGGCGCGATTCTGGGTGGTTTCATCGGATCTGCGCTCTTCGGGACGGACCTGGGCTCGTTCTTCGAGATCCGCACGTGGCTGCTCGCCATCGTCGGATCGTTGATCCTGCTCGGCATCTACCGACTGGTAACCGGCAGGCGAAGCCGGGTCTAGCCGCCTGAGACGTTTGGGGCCGTTCGGGTGACACCCGAACGGCCTCACGTCATTCCAGCTCCTTGCGGAAGACCGACTCGACCGCCTGCCGGGCGGTGTCGTCCGGCAGAGACCGTCGACGCGAGATTTACACCTTCGTGTACGACTGGATGCGCGGGTTGGCGTTCAGCCCGGACCGTTACCTGGTTGAGCATGGACTGGAGCTGCAAGCTGATGCTCTGGGAGCGGATGCGTTAGTTCGCGATGCCCGCGTCGCGAGCGAGCAGCGCGGCCTGCACCCGGTTCGTCAGCCCCAGCTTCGCCAGCAACCGCGACACGTACGTCTTCACCGTCGCCTCCGACATGTGCAGCTTCGCGCCGACATCCGCGTTGGACATCCCCTGCCCCAGCAACGCCAGCACCTCGACCTCGCGCTCGGTCAGCCCGGCGACGGCCTTCTGCGCCTCCTGCCGTTTCGGCTGCCCGGACGTGGCCACCATCCCCACGACCCGCGACGTGACCATCGGCGAGAGGTACGCCTCGCCGTTGTGCACCGCGCGCACGGCCCGCAGCAGTTCCTCGGGCGCAGAGTCCTTCAACAGGAACCCGGCAGCACCGTCGGACAACGCGCGCACGATGTTCTCGTCCTCGCCGAACGTCGTCAGCATGACGACCCGCACGGACGGCGCGACGACTCGCAGCTCCTTAGCGCACGCCAGGCCGTCCATCCGCGGCATGCGGATGTCGAGCACCGCCACGTCGACACGGCGCTCGCGGACGATCTGCACCGCCTCGCGGCCGTCGCCCGCCTCCGCCACCAGTTCGATGTCGTCGGCGGTGCCGAGGATGGCCTTGATGCCCGCGCGCATCAGCGGTTCGTCGTCGGCGATGAGCACCCGGATCATGGATTGTTCCTCTGCACGTGGATCTTCTTCTCGACCAGCTTGCCGTCCCGGAAGCAGAAACGCACCACCCGGGTTCCCTGGTCGCGGTAGGACTGCTCGTCGGTGACGTGGTAGACGCAGCGTGCGCCCGGCGGTTCGGGAGAGGCCTGCGACTTGCGGTCACCGTCGCCGACCAGGGGTTCGTCGCCGGACGGCAGCAGCGCCATCACCTCCGCCTCCGACTGTCCTTCGTGGATCCTGTCCAGGTCCTGCTGCGTCACGACCTCGGTCACCGGCTGGGCGCCGAGGAGGGTGAAGCCGCCGATGATGATCGCCAGCACGATCGACGCGCCCGCGATCGACCCGATGCCGGCCCACTTGCGGATCCCCCGCGGTGACTCCGTCTCGTCCTGCTCGTCCTCCGGCTCGTCGGGGAGCGCGGTCTCCTCGTACGGCAGCACCGCGGCGATCCGGAAGCCACCCGACGGCAGCCCGCCCACGTGCAGGATGCCGCCCGCCACCCGCACGCGTTCACTCAGGCCGATGAGTCCGACCCCCGGCTCACTGGCAGCAGAACCGTTGCGCGACGGGTTGTTCCGCACCTCCACGACCAGCGCGTCCGGCTCGTACTTCACCGTCACCTGCACGGCAGCGCCCGGCGCGTGCTTGGCGGCGTTGGTCAGTCCCTCCTGCGCCACGCGATAAGCCGCGTGCGACACACGGGAAGGCAACGGATTCGACTGCCCACCACGCACCAACGACACCAGGACACCGGCCTTGCGCGCATCGCTCACCAACGAGTCGATGGACTCCACGGTCCGTGTCGCGGGGTCGTCGTCGGGGCCGTCCTCTGCCCGCAGCACGCCGATGATCGCCCGCAGCTCCTCCATGCCGGTCAACGCCGCCGAGCGCAGCACCCCGATCGCCTCGCGCTGCTTGTCCCCCAGCGACGGGTCCAGCGCCAGCGCGCCGGCGTGCACCGAGATCAGCGACAGCCGGTGCCCGAGGCTGTCGTGCATGTCCTGGGCGATGCGGCTGCGTTCCCGCAGGCGCACCTGCCGCGACAGCATCTTGTGCTCGCCCTGCATCCGCGTCTCGCGGTCCCGCATCGCCTGCACCAGGGCCTCGCGCTGCGCCAGGTACCGGCCGACGAGGAACGGCAGCGCCACGCCCACACCGAAGATCGTGATCAGGATGAGCATGCCGTAGACGGGTTCGATGTCGACCGGCCGCGAGTCCCAGTCCCACACCAGCGCCACGACGACGAACGTGATCGTGGTCGACAGCACCGCCCTGCGCCACGACTCGATCCGCCGCCCGGCCGTGTAGCTCAGCACGACCATCAGCGCGGGCCCGAGGAACGGGATCGCCGCGCCCCCGATCATGGCGGTCGCCGGCAGCACGTGCCGCAGCGGCAGCACCAGCAGGTAGGTGGCGATGAAACCGGCGAGCGCCCAGCCCGTCGCCTTGTCCTCGCCCCACGGCCCCGGCCACAGGTCCAGCAGGACCACGGCGACCATCACGAGCACCTCGCCGACGACCCGGACCGGCGTCAACGCCTTGAGCCGGGCCAGGGTGTCGGCGAGCAGCGCCTCGGCCCTGGTCCGCACAGCAGTAATCACGCTCTCAAGCTACGAGACGTCCCATGTTCGCGCGGCACGCTGGAGTATCGAATCTGCGCGACGAAAGTTGACGCCTCACTCGGTCCGCGTCGCGTGGAAGCCCTTCGACGAGGTTCGAAGGACGCTCCTGGCGTGCGACAGCCTCGACATACTCCGCCTGCACATCACTGTGCCTGTACCTGGAAGCGAACTACGGGGGGCAACGTCGCCTACTTCTTCTCGCAGGGCGAGGCGGACACCAACTATCCGGACGTGATCTTCCGCTCTCACAGGCCAGCAGCCGCGACTCGGCCCGGATCGGGAACACCAGCACCCCCGGATCCGCCAGGACCACCTGGTGGCGCACGGCGAAGTAGCAGGGAACCAGCACGAGACCCCGTCCGCCGAGGTACAGGTCCACCTCGTGCGGGTGGTCGACGGACAGCACGGGCGGATTCCAGCTTCAACCGGGTGTGCGCAAGATCCCTGTCGGTGAAATGGACACGCAACTGCGGCACGTCTTCCCCCAAGAGCTGCCGGTGTCACCACCGGAGAAGTCGTGCGCGCCAAGGCCGGGCTACAGCCCCGGCCCGAAGTCAGACCAGCTGCGCGGTGGATCCGGCCTTGCGCGCCCGCCACGACGCGATCAGGACACCGCTGATCAGCAGCAGCGCGGTCGCCGTCACCATCAACGTCGACAGCGCCACGATCTCCGGTGAGATACCGCGCTTCGACGCCTGCGCGTACACGAACACCGGCAACGTCGTCGACCCGACACCGGTGAGGTACGAGGAGATCACCACGTCGTCGAACGACAGCAGGAACGCGAACGCCGCACCGGCCACCACCGCGGGCGCCACCAACGGCAACGTGACCGTTCGGAACGCCGTCGAGGGCGAGGCCCCGAGATCGGCGGCCGCCTCCTCCATCCGAACGTCCATTCCGGACACCCGCGACCGCACCACGACGACCACGAAGCTCAGCGAGAACGCCACGTGCGCGAACAGCAGCGCCCCGAACCCGAGCGGAATCCCGGCCAGCTTCACGAAGAACCCCAGCATCGCCACACCCATGACGACCTCGGGCACCACCAGCGGCAGCGACAGCAACACGGTCCACAGCCCGCGACCGGGGAACGCCCGCCGCAGCCCGAACGCCGCCAGCGTCCCGATCACCGTCGAGATCACCGCGGACGCCAGCGCCAGCTGCAGGGTCAGCTGCAACGACTCCAGCACGCGCGTGTCGCCGAACAGCTCGGCGTACCACTGCGTCGACAACCCGCTGATCTTGCTGAGCGACCGCGACGAGTTGAACGACGCGAGCGCCAGCCACACGATCGGCGCGTACAGGAACACGAAGACGAAGGCCACGACGAGCCCGAGCGCCCACGGACGACGGTTCACAGCACGTCCTCCCCACGCCGCCCGCGCAGCAGCAGCACGAGCACCACCAGCACGAGCAGCAGCACGGCCATCGCCGAGCCCAGCGGCCAGTTGTTGCCGCTGCGGAACTGGTCGTCGATCACCGACCCGAACGTCGACTGGCCGACGCCACCGAGCAGCTTCGGCGTCACGAAGTCACCAGCCGCGGGCACCAGCACGAGCAACGACCCGGCCAGCACACCCGTGAACACACCGGGCAGCACCACACGGACGAAGGTCGACACCCGCCCGTGCCCGAGGTCGAACGACGCCTCGACGAGCCGGAAGTCGAACCGCTCGCACGCCACGTACAGCGGCAGGACCATGAACGGCAGAAAGCCGTACGTCAGCCCGAGAACCACCGCGCCGTGCGTTAGCAAGAACCCGCCGTCGCGCCCCAGTCCGACCCACCCGAGCACGGTGTTGACCAAGCCCTCGCCGTCGAGCAGGGCCTTCCACGCGTAGATCCGCGCGAGATAGCTCGACCAGAACGGGATCAGCACCGCCGCGAGCAGCACGGTCCGATACCGGCCGCCGTACCGCGCGATGAACCACGCCAGCGGGAAACCCAGCAGCAGACAGGCGACCGTCGTCGCCACCGCGTAGACCAGGATCCGGCCGAAGATCGGCAGGAACGCCGGGTCGAGCGCCCTCAGGTAGGCCTGCGTCGTCCACGGCAGCACCGCGCGGGCGACACCGGTGTCCCGAGTCGCGAAGCTGAACTCGACGACGACCACCAGCGGCGCGATCAGGAAGATCCCCAGCCACAGCCCGGTGGGCGTGAGCAGGGCGTTGGCCTTCAGCCAGCGTCGGAACACAGGTGCAGATCATGCCATGTGGACAGTTGCTCGACGCTGCCTGGCCGGTGCTGTACAGGTGGATCCAGGGGGTAATCCAATGTTCGAGAAGCTGACCGGTCATGAGGACCCACACCCGATCTACGAGCAGGTGCGCGCGCTAGGACCGTTGGTGCGCGAAGGCGCCGACTGGGTCACGACGAGCCACACGCTGTCCAACAAGATCCTGCGCGACCGGCGTTTCGGCGTCCAGTACACCGACGGCAGCTATCCGGGCGTCGCCGGCGTGCTGCCGCGGTCGTTCCTGGAGATGGACCCCCCGGAGCACACCAGACTGCGCAGGCTCGCCATGCCCGCGTTCAGCCCGAAGAAGATCGACGAGTACCGGGCGCGCGTCGAGAAGGTCGCCGAGTCACTCCTCGACGCCGACGAGTTCGACCTGATGACCGACTTCGCCTCGCCGCAGCCCATCGCGGTGATCAGCGACCTGCTCGGTATCCCCGACTCGGACACCGCCGAGTTCGCGGACTACGGCGCGCTCGTCGCCAGGTCGTTCGACACTGGCGTCACCCCGGAGATGGCGCACGCCAACGACCAGGTGCTCGCGCTGTTCGAACGGCTCATCGCCGAGCGCCGCACCCGGCCGGGCGACGACGTGATCAGCTCGCTGGTGGCGGCCGAGGCGGAGCAGAAGCTCACCGCGCAGGAAATGGTGGCCACGCTGGTGCTGCTGCTGGTCGCGGGGTTCGAGACCACGGTGAACCTCATCGGCAACGGCGCCCAGGCGCTGCTCGGCCACCCGGCGCAGTGGGTGCTGTTCAAGGCGAACCCCGAGCTCGCGCCGGACGTCGTCGAGGAGACGCTGCGCTGGGCGCCGCCGGTGCAGCTGACCGGCCGCATCGCCCACGAGCAGGTTGGCGAGGTCGGCCGGGACGAGATGGTGCACATCATCATCGGCGCCGCGAACCGCGACCCCGACGTCTATCCGGAGGCGCACAGGTTCGACGTCCTGCGGGTGCAGAAGCCGGAGCACCTCGCGTTCTCCAGCGGCATCCACTACTGCCTGGGCGCCACGCTCGCGCGCATGGAGGGCGAGGTGGCGTTGCGTGCGCTGGCTCGCCGGATGCCGGACCTGCGCCAGACCGGTCCGGTGACGTTCCGCGACTCCGTGGCGATCCGGGGGCTGAGGAGCTTCCCGGTCAGCCGGTCTTGACCTTCGTCCAGGCGTCCGCGTACAGCGCTTCGGCGTCGCCACCGAGATCTTTGGTGAACGGGAGCTTCTTCAGCTGTTCCTCCGGCGGGTAGACCACCGGGTCGTTCAGCAGGTCCTTGTCGATCAACGGCTTGGCGGCGGCGTTGGGGCTGCCGTACCGCACCGCGTTGGACAGCGCCGCACCCGTGTCCGCACCGAGGATGAAGTCGATGAACCGGTGCGCGTTCCCGGCGTGCGGCGCGTCCTTCGGGATGACCAGGAGGTCCACGTAGGACAGTCCGCCCTCGGCCGGGATGGCGTACCCGATGTCGTCGTTGGCCGCCTTGGCCTGGAACGCGTCACCGGAGTACGCCTGCGCCAGCCGCACCTGGCCCGAGGTCAGCGGTTCGATCACGTCGGAGGTGATCTGCCCGAGCTTCTTCTTCAACGACAGCAGGAAGTTGGCCGCGTCGTCGATCTGCCTCGCGTCGGTGGTGTTCGGGTCGTGGCCGAGCTTGAGCAGACCGAGGGCCAGGCCGTCGCGGGCCTCGTCGAGGATCGAGCTGCGCCCCTCGGCGTTCGGCAGGTCGTAGGCGTCGAACCCGGTGACGTCGCCGCCGATCTGCGACTTCGAGTACGCCAGACCCGTAGTGCCCCAAGCCCACGGCACGGAGTACCTGTTGCCGGGGTCGTAGTCGGCCTCGACGAACCGCTGTTCCAGGTTCGCGAGGTTCGGGATCGCGTCGTGGTCCAGCGGCTGCAGCAAGCCGGAACGCAGGAAGCGGCGCAGGAAGTTGTCGCTCGGCACCACCAGGTCGTAGCCCGCCTGGCCGGACGCGATCTTGGCTTCCATCTCGTCGTTGGTGGAGAAGTTGTCGTACGTGACCTCGATGCCGGAGAGCTGCTGGAAGCCCGGCAACGTCTCCGGCGCGATGTAGTCGGTCCAGTTGTAGAAGTTGAGCTTGGGCTCGTCCCGCAGGTTCGTGGCCTTGGCGGCACTCACACCGCCGCTGTCGGCCGGCGCCGGACCGACCGCGCAGGCCGCGAGCGCGAAGTAGGCCATCGAACCCAGCATCGCGCGCCGGGTCACCCTCGGGCTGTCTGTGTCCCACAGCCGGGCGATCCGGAGCTCAGCCATCGGAGGAGTCCAGCAGCACGGTGAACTCGGGGTCCCACGCCATCCGCACCGGCTGCCCCGGCGCGCCCGCGTCGTCGATGCGCTGGGCGTTCTGCACGAACGCCACCAACTCGCCGCCCGGGGTGTCGACGACGAACTGCGTGGAAACGCCCGTGTAGACGACGTCCTGGACCACGCCCTGCACCACACACCAGCCCGTCGGCGGTTCGGCGGTCTCGTTGAAGAGATGCACCTTCTCGGGACGCACGGTCGCGGCGACCTTCTGGCCGTGGCTGACGCTGCCGGAGAACTTCGCGCGCAGGTTCGTGGCTCCAGAGGCTCGCAGCGCGGCGAACTCGCCGTCCACACCGGACACTTCGGCGTCGAGGATGTTGGACGTGCCGATGAAGCCCGCGACGAACCGGGTGGCTGGCCGCTCGTAGACGTCCTCGGGGTAGCCGACCTGCTCGATCTTGCCCGCGTTCATCACGGCGATGCGGTGCGAGAGGACCAGCGCCTCTTCCTGGTCGTGCGTGACGTAGAGGAACGTCGTGCCGACCTCGCGCTGGATCCGCATGAGCTCGATCTGCAGCTCTTTGCGCAGCTTGGCGTCGAGGGCACCCAGCGGTTCGTCGAGCAGGAGCAACTGCGGTCCGGCGGCGAGCGCACGGGCGATGGCGACGCGCTGCTGCTGACCGCCGGACAGCTGCGTGGGCCTGCGCTTGGCGAACTGAGAAAGCCTCACCAGTTCAAGATGCTCGCCGACGCGCTTCTTCAACTCGTCGCCGCGGACCTTCTTGCGCTTGAGGCCGTAGGCGACGTTGTCCCACACCGACATGTGCGGGAACAGCGCGTAGGACTGGAAGACGGTGTTGACGTCCCGCCGGTACGGAGGGACGCCCACCATGTCGTTGCCGTCGAGCTCGATGCGGCCCTCGTCCGGGTCGACGAAGCCCGCGATCATGCGCAGGACAGTGGTCTTGCCGCAGCCGGACGGGCCGAGAACCGAGAAGAACTCGCCTTCGTGGACGTTCAGCGAGATGCCGTCGACCGCCACCTGGTCGGAGAAGCGCTTGCGCACCCCGTGGAGACCGATCTCGACGGGAGCGAACGTGTCCGGGGTGGAGCCCTCGGCGGGAGAGAAGCCGGTCAAGTCGAGGCGCCTTCAAAGATCGGACGGGTGGGGCGGCGCTGAGGGTATCGGCGCACGACCTCGCCCGTAAGTCGTGCGCGCGCGACCTCACACCTCCGTGCTCATGAACATGTGCGACGATGACCCGGTAATCCGGATGAGCAGTGGAGGAAACCGTGGCTTCGTCCTCGGAACTGGACAAGCGTCCTGCCGTCGACCCTCACGAGGAGCCGTCGCACGAGTGGGGCTGGCACGGCTCGTTCCACAAGGGCACGCGCATCGCCGGCTGGCTCTCCGCGGGCTTCTGCTTCCTGATGCTGATCGGCAACCACCACGGTCACACCGAGAACATCTACCTCGTCGCCACCGGCCTGGTCATCATCTCGCTGCTGGTGTGGGACGCCGCCCGTCGCAAGACGTCCTGGCGCCGTTAGAGCGTCTCGAGCACGATCTTGCCCTGGGTGCGGCCGGTCTCGCCCAGGGCATGTGCTTTTCCGGCGTCCTGCAGCGGGAACGTCGCGTCGACGTGAACCCTCAGCTCACCCGACTCTACGAGCGCGGTGATCGCCTCCAGTCCGGCGCGGTCGGGCTCGACCAGGATCGAGCTGATCCTGATGTCGTCCCGGCTCACGCCGTCCACTCCGGACGGGACGCCGACGAACAGGCCGCCGCTGCGCACCGCGTCCGGTGACGAGCCACCGACAAGATCCACGAGCACGTCGACGTCGTTCTTGTCGTAGTCGGCCTGCGTGTAGTCGATCACTTCGTCGGCACCGAGGTCCTTCAGGAACGCGTGCTTCGGTTCACGCGCGGTGCCGATGACGTACGCGCCGTGGGCCTTCGCGATCTGGACCGCGAGGTGGCCGACGCCGCCCGCCGCGGCCGTGATCAGCACCTTCTGGCCCGGCTGCACGTCGGCGGTGTCCTTGAGGATCTGCCACGCGGTGAGCGCGGCCAACGGCAGCGCGCCCGCCTCGACGTGGGTGAGGCTCTTCGGCTTGAGCGCGAAGTGCCTGCTCGGAGCTGTGACGTACTCGGCGTAGGCGCTCGCGGCGTGCGGGAAGCGCGGCATGCCGTAGACCTCGTCGCCCGGCTTGAGCGTGGTCACACCGAAGCCGACCTCCTCGACCACGCCGGAGACGTCCCAGCCGTTGATGAACGGGAAGCTCTGCAGGCCCGCCATGCCGCCGCCCTCGCGGGTCTTCCAGTCGACCGGGTTGACGCCGGCCGCGTGGACCCTGACCAGCACCTCCGTCGGAAGTGGGACCGGCTTGGGGACGTCGGAGAGGATGAGGGGGCCGCCGAACTCGTTCTGGATGATCGCTCGCATGCGCACAAGCTTGAGAGAGAAGGTCTCTTCTGGCAATCAGGCACTATCTTGTGCACTAGGTACCTGATAGAAACTATGGCGTGATCAGGGACGTTTACCTCAAGATGTGCCCGTGCCGCGGCCTGCTGGACATGGTCGCGTCGAAGTGGACGGCGTTGGCGATCGGAGCTCTGGAAGACGGGCCCATGCGGTTCGGTGAGCTTCGGCGGCGGTTGGACGGCGTCAGCCAGAAGATGCTCACGCAGACGTTGCGCACGTTGGAGCGCGATGGGCTCGTCACGCGCACGGTCTACCCCTCGGTGCCGTTGCGCGTCGAGTACGAGCTGACCGCGCTCGGTCGCAGCGTCACCGAGCCGCTCGCCGCGTTGCGGTCGTGGGCGCAGCAGAACTACGAGTCCGTCGCCGAGGCGCGGGAGATGTTCGACTCGGCCGAGCCGATCGGGCTGGAGCCCGCTACGGCCCGCTGAGCACCCAGCCGAGCTGACCGTCGAGGCGCCCGCCGCCGTCGCAGCTCTTGTCGAGCGCGTCGAAGTGCCTGGCGCCGTTGTCCCACGTGCAGCGGTAGAGCGGGATGACGTGCCCTTCCGCGGGCGGGGTGACGAAGATGTAGCCGAGCGTGCCGAACACCTCCTGCTTGTCGCACGAGGAGTCGACCGAGGTCATGTAGTCACCGGCCGTGCCGACCCGGCAGGCGAGCAGCTCGCGCGTGCCCGGCTCCTGCTCGGCGGCGACCCAGCCCGCCGGACCGTCCAGGGCGTTGAACTGCGAGGGCTTCTTGGCGAAGCCCTCCGCGGTCGTGAAGTAGTGCTTGCCGTCGTTCCAGCGGGTGAGCGCCCTGGTCTTGCGCTTCGGCTTCGGCGGCGCGTTCGTCGGCTGGGGCTGTGCCTGGGCCTGGCTCTGCTTCGGCGTGCTCGACGGCGTCTGGCTGGACGACTGACTGCTCGGCGCGGCTGAGCTGCTGCTGGGCGCGCTGCTCGACGTCTCGCTGGGCGCGGTTGTGGTCGTCGTGCTCGCGATGTCCTGCTGGGCGGCGGCGTTGCTCGGCTGGCCGGTGGGCCGCACGATCAGGAACGTGACGAGCGCGATCACCGCGACGGCCGCGACCGCCGCACCGGCGATCAGTCCGGGGCGGCGCTTCTTCGGTTCGTCGAAGTCGTCGCGGGTCGGCTGTTGGGGCGTCACATAGGTCGTGACGGGCTCGATGACGACCGTGCGTTCGGACGGCGCCCCGAGCTGGGCCCTGGTCTGGGCGGCGGTGAGGCGCTGGGCCGGGTCCTGGTGCAGCAGGCCCGTGATCACGTTCACGAGCGGGCCGCGGGCGCGCCGGATGACCGGTTCGTCGTACATGATCGCGTGCATGGTGGCCGCGGTCGTGTCCCTTTGGAACGGTGAGTGGCCCTCGATCGCGTGGAACATGGTGGCGCCCAACGCCCACAGGTCGCTCGCGGGCGACGGCTGCCTGCCCGCGAACAGTTCCGGCGCCATGTAGCCGGGCGAGCCCATGATGCCGCCGGTGGCCGTGAGCCCGGGGTCGTCCATCGCGCGGGCGATGCCGAAGTCGGTCAGCTTCACCGTGCCGTCGGAGGCGACCATGATGTTGCTGGGCTTGACGTCCCGATGCACGATGCCCGCCGCGTGGGCCGCTTCGAGCGCATTGAGCGTCTGCAGGCCGATGCTCGCGACCTCGTCCTCGGTGAACGTCCTGCGCGCCATGAGGTCGGTCAGCGTCGGCGCCTCGACCAGCTCCATCACGATGTACGTGACGCCGTTGTCGGTGATCACGTCGTGGATCGCGACGACGTTCGGGCTGTTCAGACGACCTGCGGTGCGGGCCTCGCTGAGCACGCGCTCGACCTCGTTCGTGCGCAGCTCCTTCAGGGCGACGCGGCGGCCGATGACCTGGTCCTCGGCGAGCCAGACCACACCCATGCCGCCGCGGCCGAGCTCGCGGATCGTGCGGTACCGGCCGGCGATCACGCGACCACCCAGCCCTGGCGGAACTCCTGCTTGTACCCCTCGCAAAGCTCGTCCAGCGAGTCGAAGTGATGACCACCCGCGTTGCAGCGGTACAGCGACACCGTGTTCACGTCCGCCGGCTGGGCGGTGAAGACGTAGCCCAGCGGGGTGACGTTGTAGATCCGCTGCCCCTCGCAGTTCGCCGAGGAGGAGGTCATGCGGTCCTCGGAGTTGTTGACCTGGCAGGAGTACAGCGGCTTCGTCGCTGACTCGGACTTCGCGAGCAGCTTGCCGAGGTAGCCGGGGTTCTCCTTGGTGAAGCCGTCCGGGACCTGCAGGTTCGAGGTGCCGCTGTAGTGCCAGCCGTTTCCGCTGCGGTAGCGGGAGAACGCGAGCGTCTCCCGCTGCGGCTTCGGCTGCGTCGTCTGCGCGGGCGGGTTCGGTTGCGGGGCCTGGCTCTGGGTGGGTTTCGGGCCGCTCGCCGCCTGACTGCTCGACGGAGCGCTGCTACTGCTGCTCGGCGAAGCGCTGCTGCTCGGCGCGCTGGAGGTCGTGGTCGTGCTCTGGGTGGTCTGCTCGCTCGAACCAGGACCCGGCTGCGCCGATGCCGTGCCCGGTGTCTGCGGTTTGAGGAGGAAGACGGCGGCGAGGGCGATCACCACGACCGCCGCCGTCGCGCCCGCGAAGATGCCGATCTTCTTGCGGGACTTGGGTTTCTGCAGCACGACCGTGGTCACCGGCTCAATGAAGACGGTCTGCTCGGACCGGGCCGGCGTGACCTGCGTCGTGCGGTCGCTCAGTCGTTCGCGGAGCTGGGGCGCGGTGAGGCGCTCGGCGTCGTCGTGGGTGAGCAGCGCCATGATCGTGGCGGCGAGCGGACCCTGGGTGCGCTGCAGCACCGGCTCCTCGTACATGATCGCGTGCATGGTGGCCGCGGTCGTGTCCCTTTGGAACGGTGCGCGGCCCTCGACGGCGTGGAACATGGTGGCGCCCAACGCCCACAGGTCGCTCGCGGGCGACGGCTGCCCGCCGGCGAACAGCTCCGGCGCCATGTAGCCGGGCGAGCCCATGATGCCGCCGGTCGCCGTGAGCCCCGGATCGTCCATCGCGCGGGCGATGCCGAAGTCAGCGAGCTTCACGCGTCCGTCGGAGAGCACCATGATGTTGCTGGGCTTGACGTCCCGGTGCACGATGCCCGCCGCATGGGCCGCTTCGAGCGCGTTGAGGGTCTGCAGGCCGATGTCCGCGACCTCGTCGTCGGTGAGGGTCCTGCGGGTCATGACCTCGGAGAGCGTCGGGGCCTCGACGAGCTCCATGACCAGGTACGTGACGCTGTCCTCGACGATGACGTCGTAGATGGCGACGACGTTGGGGCTGTTCAGGCGCCCTGCCGTGCGGGCTTCCCGCAGCACGCGCTCGGTCTCGGTGGTCCGCAGCTCCTTGAGCGCGACCTGGCGTCCGATGACCCGGTCCTCGGCGAGCCAGACGACCCCCATGCCGCCCCTGCCGAGCTCTCTGATCGTCGCGTATCTGCCCGCGACCAGCCTTGTCGCATCCCCCACGCGCGGCATGCTATCGGCACGGTCACGCCGACCGGTTTCCTGTCCGGTTCTGTCCGCTGACAGCGCGTGTCCGATTCACTACCGTCTCTATTGGTCTAGACCGCTTCCCTGTTCGTTGCACCTCAAGGCGGTCCCTGTCATGTCCTTTGGCGTGTTGATAGCGGCGTTGTCCCTGCTCAGTCCCATCGTGGACGACCTGCCGGGCGAGTTCCGGCTCCCTTCCTCCCCCGACGTCTCCATCCAGTCCGTCGTGTGCGACGGCGACGGTGTGAGCGGTAAGCGCGTTCAGGCGGTCTACGTGCGCGGCGACCAGTCCGCGGACCGGTACTCGCAGTTCGTGGGCCAGTTCCAGACGTTCGCCGACCAGATCGACAACACGTTCGTCGAGGCGGCCTCGCGTCTGGGCGGCGGCGTCCGGCACGTGCGCTTCGTGACCAACTCAGCGTGTCGTGCGTTCGTCGACAACGTTGTCGTGCCGCAGTCCGCGATGTCCTCGCCTTCCGCCATCGCCGACCAGCTGGCCGCGCGGGGTTACAACCGCACGGACCGGAAGTACCTGTTCTGGCACGACTCCGACGGCTGCGGCGTCGCCTGGGGCGCGCCGGGCGACGACCGTCCGGGCGCCGACAACGGCTACAACTCCGGACCTTCTTACGCCGCAGTGGGTACAGGCTGCTGGACGTGGCAGGCCAGCGGCCACGAGCTGCTGCACACGTTCGGCGCCGTGCAGCGTTCGGCGCCGCACTCCACGGCCTACGGTCACTGCTGGGACGACCAGGACATCATGTGTTACGACGACGGCGGCATCCCCTCGCCGCCCGGTGGCCTGGTGAACGTGTGCCCCGGAGCGCCGGAGAACCAGATCGACTGCGGTGGTGACGACTACTTCCACACGAACCCCGCCGCGGGTTCTTACCTGGCAACGCATTGGAACGTGGCGCGCAGCCAGTTCCTGGTGTCGTCAGGGTCTTCCGGCGGCGCGATCGTTGGCATCGGCGGGAAGTGCGTCGACGTCAACGGTTCCGGCACTGCGGACGGCACGGCTGTGCAACTGTGGACCTGCAACGGCACGGGCGCGCAGCAGTGGTCACGCTCCGGGGACACGGTGCGGGCCTTGGGAAAGTGCCTGGACGTCGCTGGTTCCGGCACTGCCAACGGAACTGTCGTGCAGCTGTGGGGTTGCAACGGCAGCGGCGCCCAGGTGTGGTCGCGCGTCGGGACCACGTTGCGCAATCCGCAGTCCGGCAAGTGTCTCGACGCTTCCGGTGGTTCGTCCGCTGACGGCACGCGCCTGATCATCTGGGCGTGTTCGGGCGGTGCCAACCAGAACTGGCAGCTCTGAGTTGTGTCGGTCCCCGCTCCTGTCCGAGCGGGGACCGTTCTCAGACGCAGACCCAGCAGTAGAGCCGTTCGTCCTTCTCCACCGCTGTTGCCGCAAGCTCTTTGAGCTGCCCCAACACGTCTTCGAGCACCTCCGCGTCGGACCCGCCCAGCTCCTCGATCCCGGCCCAGCGCACCGCCACCTCACCCAGCCCATCAGCCGCGGCGAGCCCGTCCCTGAGCTCGTCCGTGACCGTCAGAACCATCAGTTCGCCGCCGTGCTCGACTGCCACACCGCCGCCCGCTCGAGGATCCACGACGACCTCGTCGAAGGCGCGCCCGGTGAGCAACTCCTCCAGCTTCCCCAGCACGACAGCTGGGTCGAGCCCCTTGGCCGGCACCGTCGTGAACCCGTGTGCGGCGGGCCCACCGTCGATCACCGAAGCCGCCACTTCATCCGACGGCGCGGCGAAATAGTCGAACAGAACCCCCACGATGCCCCCTCAAGCGTGAACGCGATGCTTGTCGCAGTAGACCACGTGCATCCAGTTCCAGTTCTGCCGATCCTCGTTGATCTCGGCACAGCAGTGCGTCCCGGGGCTCTCGTGCATGTGCCGGGGACAGTCCTCGACCAGCTCCCGCAGCGCCTGTCCCCCGACCTCGAACGCAGGCCTGCTGCCGACCACGAACACGGTGTCGGCCACGATCTCGCCCCGCAGCAGATCCCGGTTGTCCTTGTGGCGCAACCGACGGTAGTCGGGTTCCCGCTGAAACCCTTGGCACACAACGGTGTGCGGCCGCCCGCCGCGCAACCTGGCCCGCACCTGCTTCCACCTGGACAGCCGGAACCCGAGGCTGTGGTGCGCCAGCACCAGATCCAGCAACGGCCCCGCGCTCCAACGGCACTCGACATCGCTCTGCCGCAACGGCAGGTACACCAACGTCCGCGGTGACCGCATGGCGAACTCCCAGGCCATGGCGATGGTGAGCGCGGACGCCTTGTCCACACTCGCCTCGACGCCCATGTACCCCTCGTACAGCGGCGCGTGCGACAGCGGCTGGGCCGGCTGCACCACTCGGTACTCGTCGCGACCCAGCCTGACCGTGCTGACGAGCGTGCGCCAGCGTTCCCCCTCGAGTTTCATCGCGGGAGACGGTAGAAGGCGTGACGTGAACGCTCTAGCGAATTAGCCCTCTGCGGCGAGCTGACCGCAGGCCGCCGCGATCTCCTGCCCGCGCGTGTCCCGCACGGTGCACTCGACACCCTGCTCTCGGACACGCCGCACGAACTCCCGCTCCACCGGCTTCGGCGACGCGTCCCACTTGCTGCCCGGCGTCGGGTTCAGCGGGATCAGGTTCACGTGCACCAACTGCCCGAGGTACTTGCGCAGCTTCTTGCCCAGCAGGTCCGCACGCCAGCCCTGGTCGTTGATGTCCCGGATCAGCGCGTACTCGATGCTGACACGACGGCCGGTCTGGTCCGCGTACCCGCGCGCCGCCTCCAACACCTCGGAGACGTCCCAGCGCGTGTTGACGGGCACCAGCGTGTTCCGCAGCTCGTCGTCCGGGGTGTGCAGCGACACCGCGAGCCTGACCTGCAACTTCTCCTCGGTCAGCTTCTTGATCGCGGGCACCAGGCCGACCGTCGAGACCGTGACCGTGCGCTGCGAGATGCCCAGGCCGTCGGGCGCGGGGGCCGTGATGCGGTGGACGGCCTCGATCACGCGCTTGTAGTTCGCGAGCGGCTCGCCCATGCCCATGAAGACGATGTTGGAGAGCCTTCCCGGCCCGCCAGGGATCTCCCCGTCGCGCATGGCCGCGGCGCCCAGGCGGACCTGGTCCACGATCTCCGCGGTCGACAGGTTGCGCTGCAGGCCGCCCTGGCCGGTCGCGCAGAACGGGCACGCCATGCCGCAGCCGGCCTGCGACGAGATGCACAGCGTCGCGCGGTCCGGGTAGCGCATCAGCACGGACTCGATAAGCGTGCCGTCATGCGCGCGCAGCAGCGTCTTGGCCGTGGTCCCCTCGTCGGTTGTGACCTTGCGCACGACCGTGAACAACGGCGGCATCAGGTCGGCGACGAGCTTGTCCCGCGTGGCGGCCGGGATGTCGGTCATCTCCGCCGGGTCGACCGTCAGGCGGCTGAAGTAGTGGTTCGACAGCTGCTTGGCGCGGAACGGCTTTTCACCAAGGGCCTCAACGGCTTCGGCACGTTCAACAGGCGACAGGTCGACGAGGTGGCGCGGCGGCAGGCCGCGCTTGGGCGCGTCGAAGACAAGGGGAAGCGAAGTCATAGCACATCTAGTGTCCCACGAACTTCGCAACCACAAGACCGTTGCATCGCGATAGGTTCCGATATATCGTTAGCGACATGATGATGAGACCACACCACAGAGAGCACCACCACAGGCATCGCCACGGACCCTTCGGGGGCGGTGGCAGGGGCGGCCGCCAGAGGCGCGGCAACGTCCGGGCGGCGGTTCTGTCCTTGCTGGCAGAACGGCCGATGCACGGCTACGAGATCATTCAGGAGATCGCCAGGCGCACCGGCGGCGTGTGGAGCCCGAGCCCCGGCTCGGTCTACCCGACGCTGCAGATGCTCGCCGACGAAGGCCTCATCTCCTCGGAGGAAGAAGGAGGCAAGAAGCTGTTCACAGTCACCGACCACGGCAGGACGGAGCACACGGCCCCGCCCTGGCGCGACATCGACATCCAGCTCGACCCGGCCGACGGCGAGCTGCGGTCCGCGGTCCGGCTGCTCGGCAGCGCGATGGAGCAGATCTCGCACGCGGGCACGCCGGAGCAGAAGACTCGCGCCGCCGAGCTCTACAACGAGCTGCGGCGCAAGCTCTACGCCATCCTCGCCGAGGAGTGACCTACCACCGGTCGTGCACGTGCGGCCGGATCAGCTCGTCGTACACGGCGGCGACGGCCTTCTCGTCCACCGGCTCCAGGTCAGCGGCCTGCGCGTTCGCCCGCGCCTGCTCCACGTTGCGAGCACCGGGAATCACGACCGTGACACCGGGCTGGTCGACGATCCACCGCAGCGCGAACTGCGCCATCGTGGCACCCTGCGGCACGAGCGGCCGGAGCCGTTCCACCGCTTCCAGCCCGACCTCGTAGGGGACCCCGGAGAAGGTCTCGCCGACGTCGAACGCCTCGCCGTTGCGGTTGTAGTTGCGGTGATCATCCGCGCCGAAAGTCGTTGCCTTGTCGTACTTCCCGGTCAGCATCCCGGACGCGAGCGGCACCCGCGCGATGATCGCGACACCCGCTTCAGCCGCTGCGGGCAGCACCTCTTCCAGAGGCTTGAGCCGGAACGCGTTCAGGATGATCTGCACGCTGGCCACGTGCGGCCTCCGGATCGCGGCGAGCGCCTCCTCGACCTTCTCCACCGACACGCCATAAGCAGCAATCCGTTGCTGCTCAACCATTTCGTCCAGGGTGTCGAACACCTCGTCCCGGCTGTAGACCGGCGTGGGCGGACAGTGCAGCTGCACGAGGTCCAACGTGTCGACACCCAGATTGCGGCGGCTCCGGTCGTTCCACGCGAGGAAGTTCTCCCGGCTGTACCCCTCCGTGGTCTGCGCCGGCAGCCGCCGCCCCATCTTCGTGGCGACGAAGACGTCGTCCTGGCGCTCCTTGAGGAACCGCCCGACGAGGCTCTCGCTGCGCCCGTCGCCGTACACGTCCGCGGTGTCGAAGAAGTCGACACCCGTGTCGGCGGCGGCGTGCAGCAACGCGAGCGCCTCGCTCTCGTCCACCTCGCCCCAGTCGGCGCCGAGCTGCCAGCACCCGAGCCCGACGACGCCGACCTGGCGGTTCAACCTGCCTGCGATTCGCTTCTCCACGAACCAAAGCCTAGTCCGCGCAGAAGCACATGGCCTCGGCGCGGACCGCAGCTTCATGATCGCGACATCAGTAGCCGGCCCGATCGCCTGACCTGCTGCACAACCTCTGAATGTTGTCGAACCTCTGGTAGCCGCCCCGCTCCAGGCCCGCCTGGACCTCGAAGGCGTTGTTCTTCCACATTTCGCCCGTCTGAATCTTCGACCTCGCGGATTCGCCGATGTACGCCGCCACGAACAGCGGGAACCCCACGACAGGCGGGTATCCGCCCTCCTGCATGGAGTGGATGGCCTCGTGCCGCAGCAGGTCCTGACCGAACGTGTTCACCACACCGGCGCCGCTTCTCTGGCGCAGGTACATGTTCTGGTAGGCCTCACAGCGGATCCAACTGTTCAGATCGGCCCTGCTGTAGGGGTAGAAGAAGTAGTCGCCGATGGTCGACGGCTGGTCTCCGCCGACCGACCAGTTGAAGCAGATCTTCTGCCGGAAGCTGTTGTCGCACTCGAGGTTGATCACGGCGAGCATCGCGTGACCGTTCGCGCCGTTGCTGGAGTTCGACCCGTACGACGGTGGCGAGCCGTAGGGCAGCCACGGCAACGAGACCTGGCTGGCCACATTGCTGCTCTCCGAGCTACCGGTCATGTTCCGCGCGATCACCCGGAACTCCCAGACGATGCCGTACGTCGACGGGTCGAACAGCGAGTTGGTCTGGTAGGTGGTCGTCCAGGGATACCAAGCACCTTCGTGGCTGGCGTTGCGCACCTCCACCGAGTAGCTCACGCCGGACACCGGGTTCGGGTCCCAGCTCAGCGGGATCCGCGAGTTGTAGGCGTAGGACGGGGCCTGGAGCCCTGTCGGTTTCGCGGGCAGCGGCGGCATCGGTTTGACCGTCACCTCGTTCGACGGCGGGCTCTGACCTGCCTGGTTCGCCGCCGTCACCCGGAACGAGTAGTTGAAGCCGTTCAACAGATTCGTTGCGGTGAAAGAAGTTCCGCTCGCCGGGAACTGGTAGTAGAACCAGTCGTTCTGCCCCTGCGGCTTGAAGTAGACCCAGTAGAACACCGGCCCGGACGGACTCGGGTCCCAGGTGAGCGTCGCCTGGCCGTCGCCCGCGGTCACCCGCAGGTTCGGCGGCGCGGCGGGCAGTGGCAGGAACGGCCGCGCACTGACCACGTTGGACGCGGGTGACTGACCGCCGAGGTTGGCCGCCGTCACCTTGAACTCGTAGGTGAACCCGTTCAGCAATCCCGTTGCCACGAAAGAGGTTCCGCTCGCCGGGTACTGGAAGTAGTACCAGTCGGGGTGCCCCTGCGGCCGGAAGTACACCCAGTAGTACACCGGGCCGGACGGACTCGCGTTCCACGACAGCGACACCTTGCCGTTGCCCGCCACCGCACGCAGGTTGGACGGAGCGGCGGGAGGCGGTGGCACCGGCGTGGCGCGCACCGTGTTCGACGGGCCGCTCTCCCCCGCCACGTTGCCGGAGATCACGCGGAACTCGTACTGATGACCGTTGGCCAACGGCCTGACCGTCAAAGCCCAGTTCGACACCGGCAGCGGCAACCGCTGGAACCCACCTTGACCAGCAGTGATGTCGCGGTACTCGACCCAGAAGTAGGTCGCCTGGTCGACGGCGTTCCACCCGAGGCCGACCTCACCGTCGCCCGCGATGGCAGTCAGCGAAGCCGCGGCGGGCACCGGCGGCAACGGCCGTGCGCTGACCACCGGGGTCGTCCGGCTGTCACCGGCCCAGTTCGTCGCAGCGACCTTGAACTCGTAGGTGTGGCCGTTGGTCAACGGCTCCAGGGTCGCGTTGGGCGAGCCGAACGGCACCTCCAGCTTGCGGAAGTTCTCACCGAGAGAAGCATCGCGGTAGTACACCCAGTAGAGGACGTCGGGGGTGCTGCTGGCCGTCCACGAGATCACGACGCGACCGTTGCCGGGCGAGGCGGACAGGCCCGACGGCGGTTGCGGCAGCCCGCCGAGCGACTTGATCGAGACGGTGTTCGACGCGGTACCGAGCCAGCCCGCGTTCTCCGCGCGGACGTAGAACTCGTAGACGTGCCCGTTCTGCAGCTGCTCCCACGACAGCAACGTCTTGTCCGTCGGGAACGCGGCCCGCGTGAACCCGGTCTCGCCCGCCGTCACGTCCCGCCGGTACACCCAGTAGAAGAGGTTCGGCCCGGCGGAATCCCACGCCAGGTCGATACTTCCGTCACCGGCAGCCGAGCCGCGCAGGTTCGCGGGCGCGCCGGGAACCGCGAACTGCGACTTCACACTGACAACATCGGAAGCCGGTCCGTCACCCGCAAGGTTGGTCGCGGCGATCTTGAACGCGTAGACGTGCCCGTGTGTCAGCCCGCCCGCGGTGAACGAGGCGTCGGAAGCGGGGAACGGCAGCTTGGTGAACTGCTGTCCGGCGGTCACGTCACGCTGGTAGATCCAGTAGTAGACGCTCGGCTGCGCGGTCCAGGACAGCTTGATCTCACCAGAGGCCTGCGGCGTCGAGGAAAGCCCCGTCACCTTGGGCGGCAACGGCGGCATCGGCTTCGCGGACGCCGGAGCGCTCGCGGCGCCCTCGCCACCGGCGGTGATCGCGGAGACCTTGAACTCGTAGGTGTGCCCGTTGGCGAGCAACCCGGCGGTGAACGAGGTCCCGTCGGTGATCGGGTACTCGAGCTTCGCGAAGTTCGTGTCGCCCGCGGTGACGTCCCGCTGGTAGATCCAGTACCAGGCACCGGGGGCGGGCGCTGTCCAGTTCAGCGCAACGGTTCCGTCGCCGGGCGTCGCGGTGAGGTTCGTCGGCGCGGCCGGTGCGTCGTACCGGGCGGTCGCCTGGACTTCGGCCGACAACGGCCCGTCGCCACCGGCGTTGATCGCGCTGACCTTGAACGCGTAGACGTGGTCCTTGAGCAGCAATCCCGCGGTGAACGTCGTCCCGTTCGTGACGGGGTAGTCGAGCTTGGTGAAGTCGGTCTCGCCCGCGGTCACGTCCCGCTGGTGGATCCAGTACCAGTGGTTCTCGCCGGTGGAGCTCCAGGTCAGCTTGACGCCGCCGTCGCCCTGAGCCGTCGCCGTGAGGTTCGCGGGTGCGGCGGGCTTGTCCCATCTGGCCGTCACGCTCACCGCGGCCGACTTGGCCGACTCCAGGTTGAACCTGTTGACCGAACTGACCGCGAACTCGTACACGTGCCCGTTGGTCAGCAACCCCGGCTGGGCCGAGGTGCCGTTGGTGACGGGATATTCCAGGCGCTGGAAGGCCGCCCCCGCGGTGACGTCGCGCTGGTAGATCCAGTACCAGAGCCCGTCACCCGCGGAGTTCCAGCTCAACTTGGCACTGCCGTCGCTCTGCGCCACGGCGGTCAGGCCGGCCGGTACCGGTGGCGGCGCGGAGATCGCGGTGGCGCTCACCACGTTCGACGGCGGGCTCTCGCCACCACCGTTGCGCGCGATGACGCGGAACTCGTAGGCGTGGTTGTGCAGCAGGTCCGTGACGGTGTGGGTGGTGTTGGCGGGACTGGGGAACCAGACGTCGGCGAAGTCGGTGTCGCCGGCCGTCACATCGCGCTTCTGCACCGCGTACAGCACGTTGCTGCCCGGCACCGCGTCCCACGCGAGCGCGACGTCGACGTCGGTGCCGGGTGTCGCGCGCAGGTTCGCCGGCGCGTTCGGCGGGATGACGTGTGCGGTACCGGAAACCGTTGCGGAGAAAGCACCTTCGCCGACACCGTTGACCGCGGCGACCTTGAACTCGTAGGTGTGCCCGTCCTTGAGGCCGCCCAGTTGCTGCGACTTCGTCGTGACGCTGTTGGGGCCGTGCGAGAAGTGCGTCTGCCCGGCGGTCACATCCCTTTGGTAGAGCCAGAAGCTGAGCCCGTCCGGCGCGTTCCACGTGACCGTGCCACCGCCGTCGGTGCCCAGCGCCAGGCTGACGTTCGCCGGCGCCGCGGGCACACCGGGTCCGGGGCTCGGGCGCGGCCAGGTGATGTCGGCGAACCGCGGCCGGTAGATCCGCGCGTCCTTGTAGTTGTCCTCGTTCTGCAGGCTGTTGACGTTGTAGGACATGAGCAACGTGCCCGTGGCCGCCTGTTCCTGATGCAACTGGGCGTCGTAGGCGAACTGCCACGGGTTCAGCCCCGGCTCGGGCGCCTTGAGCAGGTAGGCAGGCCCGGTGAACGGACCTGTCGGCGCGGAAGCCGTGTACGCGACGAACCACGGGCTGAAGCCGACGTTGCCGTCGTGCGTGACGACGACGATCTGCCCGTCCTTGCGGATCACCGAGAACCCGGTGCCGCCACCGGAGAACAGCCGCTTGGACCGAGTCTCGTCGCTCCCCCACGCCGTGCCGTCCCAGAACTGCCACGCCGCACTGAGGTTGCCCGACGGCACCCGCGCGACGTGCGCGAACTTGAAGCCGTCGGCGTCCTCCGTGCCGTAGACGTAGTCGTAGCCGCCGTCGGACAGGATCGCCGAACCCCAGCCGATCTTGTTCTGCAGCGACAGGTCGGTGACGCTCGCGACCGTCAGCCCGGGCAGGGTGAACGTGACGAGAGTGGTGCCGACCCGCTGGAAGCCGAGCGGGCCGGAGCCGGCGTTCTTGTACCGCCCGTACAACGCTTTCACCGCGTTGCCCTGCACCGTCGCGGCCCCGATCCAGTGGAACTCGTCGGGGTTGGTGCCGGTCACGAGCGTGGTCGGGTTCTGCGGGGTGCCGCCGTGCAGCGTCTGCACGAGCTGGTCGCCCTGCTGCACCACCACGGAGTTGCGGATGAACGGCGCCGTCTTCGGACGACTGAAGTCGGCGTTGACGGTGCCGAGGAACGTGTCCGAGAAGAACCACGCGGTCCGGCCGTCCGGCAGCCGCACCGAGACCGTGCTGTCACCGCCGGTCCAGTGCCCGCCCTGGTTTCCGTAGGCGGTGAACATCGCGCTCAGGTCGGCCGCGGGCGGCGCCGCGTACGAGGCCGGCGGTATGACCAGCACGCTGAACAGCATCAACAACGACAGCAGGAACCGGCGTCTCATCACGTACCCCCAGTAGTACGTCGCAGCGACGAAGCTGAGGGACTGTACATATGTGACGAGCTCGCGGGACAGCACCCGAACGGTCTAGCGGCGGATCACACGATCAACCCCGTGGGCTTGCGGCGGACGTGCAGCCGGTAGCCCACGGGGAAGCTCAGGCCGTCGACGGACGCGATCGCGCGTTCGGCGACCTTGGCCGAGAACTCGATGCGCAGCACGGACTCCAGGTCTTCCCGCTTGTCGAAGCGCCACTCCGCGGTGACCCGTCGAAGCGAGAACCCGTTGTCCGCGAAGAACTTCTCGACCGCCTCCGGGTCGTAGCGCGGTTCGTCGGCACGCAGCCACGGCCCGTACGGATCAGCCGAGCCGTCCAGGTCGACGATCGCCAGGGCGCCGCCGGGACGCAGCACCCGGTCGGCCTCGCGCAGGCCCGGTTCGCAGCCCGGTCCGAAGAAGTAGGCCGTGCGGGCGTGCACGACGTCGGCGGAGGCGTCGTCGAGCGGTAGGCGTTGTGCGGGACCGGAAACGACTCGCGCGTTGGGCGAGGAGGCCACGCGGTTGCGGGCGCGCACGACCAGCGGCGGATGCGGTTCGACGCCCACGACCGAACGCGCGGATGAGGCGAAGATCGGCAGGTGGAAGCCGTCACCGCAGCCGACGTCCACGACGTCGAGGCCTTGAAACGGGCATTCGTCGCGCAACGCCGTCCAGATCGCGCCGTGCACGTCCTGGGCGCGGTTCTCGACCTCGTAGACGTCAGGCCAATGCCAGATGTTCGGACTTGGCACCACGTCCACCGGGCGCACCGCGTTCAGCGCCGCCCGCACGAATCCCCTCACGAAGACACTGTAGGGCTTCGATTTGCCGGTGACCGTTCGAATTCGTCCAACTACGGCGTAGCGTAACCGCATCTCTCCCCTGCAGGAGGCGGCAGTGTCGATCGCGCCCAACACGCCCCAGCTCGCGCCGTTGCTCGGAGGAAGCCCGTGCTGGGTGGAGCGGTCGGTGGACGACCTCAAGGCGGCGATCGAGTTCTACACCGGCCTGTTCGGCTGGCACTACGCCGACGACGCCGGCTACACCGTGGCGATGGTCGACGGCATCCCCGTCGCCGGACTGCCGCAGGGTGAGCCGGAGCAGTGGCTGTTGTACCTGGTCACGCCGCACGCGCGAGCCACCGCCGAGAAGGCCTTCCACCTGGGCGGATCGGTGCTGCGCAACCCCGAGGACGCCGCCGACCACACGCAGAGCACGGTGATCGGCGACCCGACCGGTGCCGTCGTCGGGTTCCGGCACGTGCCGCCGGACTGGCGGTTCGGCACGGGCGGGCACGGCGCCTACGCGTGGGCCGAGCTCAACACCCGTGACGGCGCGGCGGCCGACGAGTTCTTCGGCGAGCTGTGCCACTACGACATCACGCAGATCGGCGACGGGCACCGGCTGGACTACGCGACGTGGTCCGTCGAGGGCACCGAGGTCATCGGCAGGCAGAAGATGGGGCGCGAGTTCCCGTACGGGGAGCAGTCGCACTGGATGGTGTACTTCAACGCCGCGCCCGAGATCGGCACCGACTCGGTCGCCTACCGGGTGCTGGAGCTCGGCGGCCGGGTGACCGTCGAGCCCTACGACACCCCGTACGGACGCATCACCGTCGTCGAGGACCACGCGGGAATGGCGTTCTCGGTGATCGACCAGTCCCGCGTGATCGAGGCCGGGCCGCGCATCGAGGCGGACGACCCGTACGACGACTAGCTGCCCTGCATCGGCACGCACTTCGGCATCTCACCGCGCGCGTACCCAGCGCCGAACTGCAGGCCGCGACCACGCTGGATCGCGGAGAGGACGAGCTGCGCGTCCGCCGGGATCCGCTCGGGATGGATCTTCATCTGGTAGATGTCGTCCATGTTCCACTCGACCGCCGAGGTCTGATCCGGGTCCAGCAGCTGAATGTTCTCGATCTTGAACCACTCGTCCCACGAGCAGTCCTTCCTGATCGGCACGGCGATCGCGCGGATGCCGTGCTTGCGCAGCTCCGCCGTCGCCGCCTCGAAGGCCTGGACCTCGCGCACCGTCAGCGTCACCGAACCGTCCGGGTTGTCCACCACGGCGTACGCGGGTGGCGCGCCGCCGAAGTAGGTCGACGCCGCCAACGCGCCCGTCCCGAGTACGACTACCGCGGCCGCTGCGCCGATCCAGCGCTTGGTGCGCCGGCTTTGCCGCTTCGCCATGTTCTGCAGCAGCGCCTGTCCGTGCTCGTGCTGCAGCTCAGCCCACAGGTTGTCCTCGAACTTGCTCATCGTGCCTCCACCTCGTCGTCGACGACCGCGCGGAGGCGTGCCATGGCGCGATACAACCTGGTGCGCATCGCTCCCTTGGGCACGCCGAGCGCCTCGGCCGCTTCCCTGGGTGCGAGACCGCAGAGGTGCACCAGCTCGACGGCTTCCCGTTCCAGCTCCGGCAACTCCGTGAGCCGTTCCAGCAGCGCGCGGCCAGGCCGTTCGGCGTCGATGCGGGCCTCGAGCTCAGCCAGTTCGTCGCTGTCGAGCTCGCGCCGGCCGCCGACCCTGCGCACGAGCTCGCCGCTCTTCGCGGACTGCTCGGCGTGCGCGGCGAAGGTATGCCGGGCGATGCCGAACAACCAGCTCGACGCGGACCCCTTGGCGGGGTTGAAGGTGGCGTACGACGTCATCGCGCGGACGAACGTGTCCGCGGTCAGGTCGCCGACGAGCTGCGGGTCCACGCACCGTCGCGCGAAGAACCGGGTGATCGCGCCGACGTTGTCGCGGTAGATCCGCTCGAACGCCGCCAGTACCTCGTGGTCTCTCACAACCACTACTTGCGGCGTTGTGCGGAAAACGTCACTGGATGAAGAGGTGCAACAGCAGCCAGGAGGCGACTGCGGACGGCAGGAGCGAGTCCATCCGGTCCATGATGCCGCCGTGGCCGGGCAGCAGCGTGCCCATGTCCTTGATGCCGAGGTCGCGCTTGATCAGCGACTCGACCAGGTCGCCCGCCGTGGCCGTGACGACGAGCGCGGCACCGAACAGCACGCCCTGCCACCACTGGCCGTCCAGCAGCAGCGTCAGCGTGAGCGCACCGCCGACCATGCCCGCGACCAGGGAGCCCGCGAAGCCCTCCCACGACTTCTTCGGGCTGATCGTGGGCGCCATCGGGTGCTTGCCCAGGAAGACACCGGCCGCGTAGCCGCCGACGTCGGACAGCACGACACCGATGAGGAACGCGAACGCGCGGCCCGCACCGTCCTTCTCGGGGACGACGAGCATCGCCGCGAACGCCGCCATCAGCGGCACGTACGCGACCGTGAACACCGACGCGCTGAGGTCGCGCAGGTAGCCGTCGGAGCCGCCGCGGAACCGCCAGATCATGCACACCAAGATGGTGATCACGAAGGCCGTCATCATGCCCGAGCGTTCGTACGGCCAGGACAGCCAGATGATCGCCTGACCGCCGACCAGCGCCGGCCACAGTGCGACGTCGATACCGCGCTTCTTGAGCTCGGACGCCAGCTCCCACGTCGCCACCGCCGCGGCTGCCGCGACGATGGCGATGAAGGTCTGCCTGACGGTCAGCAACGACACGATGATGACGGCGCCGAGCCCGACGCCCACCAGGATCGCCGACCGCAGGTCACGTCCCGCGCGCGAAGGCTTCGACGCCGGCACGTCCGCGGGACTGCCTGCCACCTGTGCTCCCATCACGACCTCCACCCGGCCTGGGCATTCACGCCTGCGGCGCGATTCGGCCGGGCGAAACCATCAGGAACATCAGACTTCGAGAAGTTCGGCTTCCTTGTGCTTCACGAGCTCGTCGACCTGCGCGGTGTACTTGTGGGTCAGAGCGTCGAGCTCCTTCTCACCACGCGCGCCGTCGTCCTCGCCGACCTCGCCGTCCTTGACGAGCTTGTCGATCTCTTCCTTCGCCTTGCGGCGGACACCGCGGACGGAGACGCGCGCGTCCTCGCCCTTCTGCTTGGCGACCTTCACCATGTCCCGGCGGCGCTCCTCGGAGAGCTGCGGGATGACGATGCGGATGATGCTGCCGTCGTTGCTCGGGTTGACGCCCAGGTCCGAGTCCCGGATCGCCTTCTCGATGGCGTTGAGCTGGCCCGCGTCGTACGGCTTGACGACCGCCATGCGCGCCTCGGGAACCGTGATGCTGGCCATCTGGTTCAGCGGCGTCATCGAGCCGTAGTAGTCGACGTGGATGCGGTTGAACATCGAGGGAGTCGCACGACCGGTCCGTACGGAGGCGAGGTTCTCCTTCGCCACCGAAACCGCCTTTTCCATCTTCTCCTCGGCGTCGAGGAGGGTCTCGTCGATCACGACTGCTCCCTTGCTCTGCGTGTGCTTCTTCCCGGTTCCTGTCAGATCCCAGCAGGTCTAGAAGGCCGGGCGGCCACCGGGGGTGCTGACCAGTGTGCCGATCTTCTCACCACGCACCGCGCGCGCGATGTTCCCCTCCGTGAGGAGGTTGAAGACGAGGATCGGCATGTTGTTGTCCATGCAGAGGCTGAAGGCCGTGGCGTCGGCGACGTTGAGGCCGCGCTCCAGCACCTCGCGGTGGGTGATGTTGTCGAACATCAACGCTTCGGGGTCGATCTTGGGGTCGGCCGTGTAGACACCGTCGACGGCCTTGGCCATCAGGACGATCTCGCAGCCGATCTCCAGAGCGCGCTGGGCGGCGGTCGTGTCGGTGGAGAAGTACGGCAGGCCCGCACCGCCGCCGAAGATCACGACACGTTCCTTCTCGAGGTGACGCATCGCGCGGCGAGGGATGTACGACTCGGCGACCTGCGTCATCTGGATCGAGGTCTGCACGCGGGTGTCGATGCCGTGCTCGCGTTCGAGGAAGTCCTGCAGCGCCAGGCAGTTCATGACCGTGCCGAGCATGCCCATGTAGTCGGCACGCGAACGGTCCATGCCGCGCTGCTGGAGCTCGGACCCGCGGAAGAAGTTGCCACCACCGATCACGACGGCCACCTGCACGCCGGACTTGTGGACGGCCGCGATCTGGCGGGCGACTGTCTGGACGACATCGGGATCGACACCGACGCCACCGCCGCCGAACATCTCGCCACCGAGCTTGAGCATCACCCGGTTGTAGCCGTGGCTACCTTCTTCGCTCACAGGTCCTCTCCTTGTGCCCTGGGGAACTGCCGTGGACACGCCAAGGGCGGGGTCGCATTGTCGCCGCAACCCCGCCCTCACCGCGATCAGCTCTGGCCGACCTCGAACCGCGCGAAACGGGTCACCGTCACGCCGGCCTCGTCCAGAAGAGCCTTGACCGACTTCTTGCTGTCGGTCACGGAAGCCTGCTCCAGGAGCACGACGTCCTTGAAGAAACCGTTGACGCGACCCTCGACGATCTTGGGGAGCGCACCCTCGGGCTTGCCCTCCTCGCGAGCGGTCTCCTCGGCGATGCGACGCTCGTTGGCGACGATCTCCTCGGGGACGTCCTCGCGGGTGACGTACTTCGGGCGCATCGCGGCGATCTGCATCGCGGCACCCTTGGCGGCGTCGGCGTTGTCACCGGTGTACTCGACCAGGACACCGACGGCCGGCGGCAGGTCCGCGGCACGCTTGTGCAGGTAGACCGAGACGGTGCCGTCGAAGTCGACGGCCTTCGCCAGCTCGAGCTTCTCGCCGATCTTGGCGGAGAACTCCTGGACCAGCGCGTCCACGGTCTTGCCGTCGACCTCGACGGCCTTGAGGGCCTCGACGTCGGCGACCTTGTTGGCCTTGGCGATCGCGACGATGTCGTCGGCCAGGGCGATGAAGTCGGCGTTCTTGGCCACGAAGTCGGTCTCGCAGCGCAGCTCGACCATCGCGCCGTCCTTGACGGCGACCAGGCCGTTGGACGTGGTGCGCTCGGCGCGCTTGCCGACGTCCTTGGCGCCCTTGATGCGCAGGATCTCGACGGCCTTGTCGAAGTCGCCGTCAGCCTCGTCCAGCGCCTTCTTGCAGTCCATCATGCCGGCGGCGGTCAGCTCGCGGAGCTTCTTGACGTCCGCGGTGGTGTAGTTCGCCATCGTTTTCCTTCTGCGATGTACGCGCGTGAGTCACGCGCCGCCCGCTGGTGGGCGGGCGGCGCGTGGGGGAAATCAGGACTGGACGGGCTGCTCGGCCGGGGCTGCCTCGGCCGGGGCCTCAGTCGCGACGGCGGCGTTGGTGGTGAGGAGCTCCTGCTCCCACTCCGTCAGCGGCTCGTCGCTCGCGACCTCGGGCTTGTCCTGGCCGTCCGCGGCGTCGCGGCGGCCACCGGAGCGCTGCATGAGACCGGCGGCGGCGGCCTCGGCCACGACCTTGGTCAGCAGAGCCGCGGAACGGATGGCGTCGTCGTTACCCGGAATCGGGTAGTCGACCTCGTCCGGGTCGCAGTTGGTGTCGAGGATCGCGACGATCGGGATGTTCAGCTTGCGAGCCTCACCGACCGCGATGTGCTCCTTCTTGGTGTCCACGATCCACACGGCACTGGGCACCTTGGACATGTCGCGGATACCGCCGAGCGTGCGCTCCAGCTTGTCCTTCTCGCGGTTCATCATCAGGATTTCCTTCTTGGTGAAACCCTGGAAACCGCCGGTCTGCTCCATCGTCTCGAGCTCCTTGAGGCGCTGAAGCCTCTTGTGGACCGTCGAGAAGTTGGTGAGCATGCCGCCCAGCCAGCGCTGGTTCACGTAGGGCATGCCGACGCGGAGGGCCTCGTTGGCGATGGCCTCCTGCGCCTGCTTCTTCGTGCCGATGAACAGGATCGACCCGCCGTGCGCGACCGTTTCCTTGACGAACTCGAAAGCCCGGTCAATGTAGGTCAGCGTCTGCTGCAGGTCGATGATGTAGATGCCGTTGCGCTCGGTGAAGATGTAACGCTTCATCTTCGGGTTCCAGCGCCGGGTCTGATGCCCGAAGTGCACGCCGCTGTCAAGCAGCTGCCTCATGGTTACGACGGCCATGGCCGGTTCGCACCTCATCTGTAGTGACGCTTGCGCGTCGTTCCGGTTGCCGCCCCGAGCCGGTGGCTCGAAGCCCTGGTGCCAGTACCGCCGCCCGTACCTGCGGAAGATCTCTCCACCATCAGGACCGTCGGACGTCGTGACTCGACCCGGCTGGGATCAGCTGGTCGGATCTGCGTTGGCACGCGAAGTCGTCCCGCGATAGACGGGACGCGCCCAAAAGTCTACCCCCCACCCCCGACAAACTTCGAATCGCCCCCCGCCCACCGTCCGCAGTTATCCACACCCCGCGACTTGTCCACAGTTCCCCGATACCCCCTGGTCCCCAGGCTGCCCCTCCCCCCACCGTTGACCCATGCCCCTCCTCCCCGCCGCCCTGCTGCTCACGACCCTCCTGACCCCGCCCTCCACCCGCTTCTCCTGGCCGCTCCCACCTCCACACCCGGTGGTCCGCACCTTCCAAGCCCCCGCCACCCCGTTCGGCCCGGGCCACCGAGGCGTAGACCTCTCCGCCCCAGCCGGCTCCCCAGTCCTGGCCGCCGGCGACGGCGTGGTGGTCTACGCGGGCGCCGTAGCGGCCCGAACACTGGTCTCCCTGCAGCACCCAGGTGGCCTGCGAACGACCTACGAGCCGGTCACCCCAGCCGTGACAGCCGGCCACCAGGTCCGCCGAGGCGACGTAGTAGGCCACCTACAAGAGGGCCACTGCCCCTCGCCGTGCCTGCACTGGGGCGCCCGCCGCGCCAACGAGTACCTGGACCCTCTGCGCCTGGTGACGTGGGCCCGAGTCCGCCTGCTCCCACAGGCCCCCAAACCGCCCAGCGGCTAAATCCTCCGCTGCCGGCGGCACTGCCTCCGCCCGCAGCGGCCCGATAGGGCGCTTTCCCGCCGCCAACCCCGGCGGTAGACCAGCGGCGCGTCCCCGACACGCGCCGCAAGCGCCCACCAGGTGCCGGGAGGCGGGCCGCGCCCAAACACCCGCCCGCCTCCCGGCCCCTGTCCTCCGCCACCCACAGCCCAGCCGCGCGCGGCCAGCCCATGCCGACGGTTCCCTCGCTCGATCTCCCGCCTGCCTCCGGCAGCCCTGTCCTCCGCCCACCCACAGCCCAACCGCGCGCGGCCAGCCCATGCCGACGGTTCCCTCGCTCGATCTCCCGCCTGCCTCCCGGCAGCCCTGTCCTCCGCCCACCCACAGCCCAACCGCGCCCGGCCAGCCCATGCCGACGGTTCCCTCGCTCGATCGCCCGCCACAGCCCACCGGGTCTAGCCCGCACACACCGACCGCGCCCTCGACGCCGCTCGCCGCGGCGGTTGACGGCAACTCGCCCCCTTGCCCGCCGCAAACGCCCGGAAGGTGCCGGAAGACTGGCCGCACCCGAACACCCCGCCCGCTCCCGGCACCCCTGTGCTCCAACCACCCACAGCCCAGCCCGCCCACGCCAGCCGCGCCCTCGCTCGCCCGTCCGCCCGCCACCGCGTCGCCGCTCGCACACACGGCCCGGCCAGCCCTGTCTGTCCACGTCCCCCGAGCCACGCACTTCCCGCCCGCCCGAACTGTCCCCCGGAGTGCAGCTCAGCCAGCTCCCACTTCACGCCGAGCCTCTAGGCCAGGTCCGCCGCACCTCACCTCGGCAACCTGCACCGTTCCCACAACCGAGCCCGCCCAGCCCGACCACCTGGCGCTCACCGTCATCACGCCCACCCCGCAAGCGCCCGAAGGCCGCACCCGCACCCCATCCACGTCTCAACCCATCCATCCCCGACCAACCGCAGCCCAACCGGGTCCGCGCTGCCCGGCACCCCCAGGCCGCCCGCCCCCAAACCGCCACCAACCACCTCATCGCCGTTCGCACAGCACGGCCCGACAAGTCCTGTCCACGCCCCCGAGCCAGACGCCTCCCGCCCGCCAACCGTCCCCCGACGAACTCCAGCTCAACCGCTTCTCACTTCACGCTGAGCCGCCGAGCCAGATCCACCGCACCTCACCTCGGCAACGTCCACCGCGCCGCACAGCCGAGCCCATCCAGCCCGACTGCACCCCTGATCGCCCGCCTGCCGCCCCGCCTCCGCGGGCGCTCGAAGGCCCAGCCGAACCGGCCTCCGTGCGCTCGCCGTGACGCCCACGCGGCGTGCTTGGAGGAGCTCCAAGACCCACCCGTTCGAGTGAATTAGGCCTGGCAACGGGCGGAAAGTTGTGTGAAGACATGGTTGTGAGGCTCGTACGGCTTCTCAACGCGTCCGCGCGGAGCGATCCCGGCGTGCGGCGGCGTGACGGTGCGGCCGTGCGGCAGCCCGGCTACGGCCGGGTTGCGGATGAGGAAGGAGGCGCGGTCAGGCCTCGGACTGCTCGTTGAGCTTGGTGCGCAGGCGCAGGACGGCGCGGGTGTGCAGCTGGCAGACCCTGGACTCGGTCACGCCGAGGACCTTGCCGATCTCGGCGAGGGTCAGGTTCTCGAAGTAGTAGAGGGTCACGACCACGCGGTCGCGCTCGGCCAGCTGGGCAATCGCGTCGGCCAGCTGACGGCGGCTGTCCTGGTCGACGAGCGATGCCACCGGGTCTTCCGCGGCGTCGTCGGGCAGCGACTCGGCCAGGGAGGAGCCGCCCTTGTTCGGGGCGATCAGCTCGTCCAGGGCGACGACGCTGGTGAGCTGGAGCTGGCCGTACAGCTCGCGCAGTTCGGCCAGGCCGATCTTGAGCTCTGCGGCGAGCTCGCGGTCGGTGGGCGTGCGCTGCAGCTTGGCGCCGAGGCGTTCCAGGGCGCGCTCGACGTCGCGGGCGCGGCTGCGGACCGAGCGCGGCACCCAGTCCTGCGAGCGGAGGTCGTCGAGGATCGCGCCGCGGATGCGCTGCATGGCGTAGGTCTCGAACTTGAGGCCGCGTTCCGGCTCGAACTTCTCGATCGCGTCTACCAGGCCGAAGATGCCGGACTGGATCAGGTCGGCCACGTCCACGTGGGCGGGCAGGCCGGTGCCGACGCGGCCTGCGACGTACTTGACCAGCGGCGCGTAGTGCAGCACCAGGCGGTCGCGCTGGCCCTGGTCGTGGGACTCGCCGTAGCTGCGCCACAGGGCGACGATGCCGGCTTCGACGTCGTCACCGGACCGGGCGTCCGCGCGCGTCACAGCAGCGGCCGGGACGGCAGTGGGCGTGCCGTTGACATGCGTGTCAGCACCAGGCTCTGCGGTCGACCCGGTGCTCGCCTCGGTGCGCGGCGCGCCGTTCTGACGGTGCCCGTTGCTCGCCTGCTTCGAAGCGGGCGCGGGCACGATGGGTTCAGGGGGCACGGTCGCCGTACGCGATCCTCCCCCTGCGGCGTCAGGAACGGGGGTGGGTTCGGTCATGGATCGCCTTCAGCCGTTCGACAGTGACGTGTGTGTAAAGCTGAGTCGTTGCGAGCGTAGCGTGACCAAGCAGTTCTTGGACGGTGCGCAGGTCCGCTCCTCCTTCCAGCAAATGGGTCGCAGCGGAGTGGCGCAACCCGTGCGGCCCGATGTCCGGCGCATCCGGTACCACGGCGACCACCTCGTGCACCAGACTGCGAACGGCGCGCTGGTTCAGCCGGCCACCGCGGGCACCGAGGAACAATGCCGACGGCGAATCCGGTGCTACCAGGGCGTTTCGGCCCTCGTCCAGCCATCGTCGCAGCGCTCGCTCCGCCGGCACGCCGAACGGCGTGCTGCGCTCGCGTCCACCTTTGCCCAGAACCCGAATCACCCTTAGGGAGTAGTCCACGTCGCCGAGATCAAGACCACAGAGTTCGGCCACGCGGATACCTGTGGCGTACAGCAACTCCACCACGGCCTGATCACGCAGCGCAACCGGATCACCTTCGGAAGCGCCAGAGGATACGGCGGCCATCGCGTCCTTCGCCTGGTCCGCGCGCAACACGGACGGCAACGTCCGATGCGGTCGCGGCGCGGCGAGACGAGGGCCCGGATCCGCGGTCAGATGGCCCGCACGGTACGCCCACGCGGTGAACGTGCGCGCAGCCGCGGCGCGCCGCGCGAGCGTTGTGCGGCTGGCACCCGCGGTGCGTTGCGCGGCAAGCCATGACCGCAAACTCGTCAGGTCGATGCGGCCAAGATCGGCCTGTTCAGGGATATTCCCCGCGACATGTCCAAGCAGCGCAACCGAATCGCCGATGTACGCGCGCACGGTGTGCGGCGACAGATCGCGCTCCAAAGTCAGGTGCCGTTCGTACTGCCGCAACACGTCTGCAACAGACGCCGGCAGCTTTTCGCGCAGGCGAACGAGATCGACACGGCGTGTCCGACCATGCGGCGGCGGGGACATAGGCCAAGACGCTGCGCCAGTCGGGGCGTTTGGTCAAGTATCGCCACACCCTCGCGCCATTTGAGAGCGCTCTCATGATCGCGAACACGATAACGTTTCAACTCCCTGTGACGACCAGGGGTTCGGTGGCACGTACAGATCACCTTTCGGAGTAGCGATGGTAGCCAGCACCACCGTCCGAACAGCCGATGAGCTAGCTCGCCGTGTCGTGGGGAAGATCGCTCCTGAGGAGCTGCCTTCGTTCGACATCGTCGCCGCTCCCTACCTGGAGTCCCCCGAGCAGGCCGAACGCAGGCTGCGCCGGGCCCACGACGACCCGCTGGGCTTCGGCCTGGGCGACATCGTCGCGATGGCGACCCCCGTGGTCGCTCTCGTGTCCGGCAGCGTGATCACCGCGGTGTCCGACAGCGTGGGCAAAGCCGTGCACAAGGGCACCACCAGCGCCTTGCGCAAGGCGTGGCGCAAGCTCCGCGGCAAGCCCGCGGAACCGCTCGAACTGCCGTCCACGCCGCTCACCACGACCCAACTGGCCGAGGTGCGCCGGATCGCCCTCGAGCGCGCCCTGTCGCTCGGCATGAAGCAGCAGAAGGCTGACGCACTCGCCGACGCCGTTGTCGCCGCTCTAGTGCTGCGCGAGAGCGAACAGGACACGGGACGCCAGTCCGGTGAAGCCTCCTGATGACGGAAGCGAAGCCGCAGGTCAACCCCAGGGCCTTACCGTCCGAAATGATCCTCCTGCTTCTCCTCCTCGCGGCGACGGTGCTGCTCAACGTCGTCTTCGTCGCAACCTGGCTGTCCGGCCTCGAACGCGGCGGCGCGGGCGCCCTCCTGCAGAAACTGCAGATGCTCTTGACACCGGGACTCGCGGCGTACGGCCTTTACACGGCGATCCGCATCCGCCGTTCCGTTCCGCTCGGCGAATCAGGCCTCCGCGACGCCAGCAAGGCCGTCACGGAGCTAGTCCTGCAGGTCAATCCTCCACGCCGCGTGGACGTCCGCCTCGGCAAGCGCCTGGGCAGCCGTGCCTACGTCACCGGCGCGCCGCGCAAGCCGATCATCGTGCTCGGCCCGGAACTCCTGGCACTGCACTCGATGCCCGGCGAACGCAAGGCCGTCTTCGACGCCGTGGTGCGCCACGAGGTCGCACACGTGCACGCAGGCGACCTGTGGTGGTACCAGCTGGCCACCGTGCTGCGGTTCTCGAACCTCTCCACGGGTTTCTTCGCCCTGCTGGTGTTGTGGCTGAACGTCCTGTTCGACCGCGGCGACGTCACCTCCTTCCTGGTCAGCACGTTCCGCCTGGCCGCGCTGACCGTCCTCACGGAGCTGATCGCCCGCGCGTTCCTGCGCGCCCGCGAACACTCCGCCGACCTCCACGCCGCGCAGTTCGGCGTAGAAGGCCTCCTGGCCGCCGTCCAAGCACACGAAACCGCGCAGACCCGCTCGGTCGTCCGCACCTGGCTGCGCCGTCACCCCGGCGCTGACGAACGCTCCCAAGCCCTGACGAACCCGATGCGTCTGCTGGCCTCACCGATCGGCCAGATCTTCCTCGGCGCCGCAGCAGCAGGCGCCGCCTTCGTCACGTTGCAGGATCTCCTTCTCAATGGCAGCAGCGGGGACAAGTCGACCCCGCTGATCACCGGTGTGGTGATCGGCATCCCGCTGACCTTGTTCACGGCCTTCGACCTTTGGCGCGGGACGTGGCAAGAGGACCGCAACCGCTTGCGTCCCCTGCTGACCGCGGCCGCTCTGCTGGGCGGTCTGGTGATCGGCAGTCATCTGCCGCTCTACACCCGGATCTTCGACGAGGCCCCGATCGGCATCCCGATCGCGCCGTCCACGCTCCTCCCTTTCGCCGTCGGCACGCTCGGCTTGTGCTGGTGGCTCGACGCCCTGAGCACGGCGTGGCGCAGGATCGACCCGGGCGCTTCCCGGATGCCCTCCTTTCTCAGGTATGCCGTGCCCGCCGCCTGCGTGGCCGGCGGCTGGCTGTTCGCGGTCTTGTGGACCTGGTCAGCCAGACTGCGCGGCCTCTACCTCGGCTGCCCCACCGAGGAAGCCAAGAACCTGGCGATCTGCCGGTCCCCGACACCCCAGTCGGACATCGCGCTCAAGGTCGCGACGGACTTCGGCTTCACGTTCTGGTCGATCCTCACCGTCCTCGTCGTCGCGGCGACCCTCGTGATCCCGCACTACCTCCGCACCCGGACGCTCCGGCCGGTAGCAGTGGCTTTGGTGGCAGTGCTCGTCGTGCTGGCAGCCCTGTGGACAACCCAGTCATCTCCGCCGCCACTCGACCGAGCACGCGCCGAGTTCCGCCTGGTGCTGAAAACAGAGACGCCGGCCCCTGGCGACTGCACACCGCCGTTGGACAGCAACGTGAAGTGCTCCGCCGACGGAAACGAGAGGTTGACGCTGGGCCCGACAGTCCTGTCCACAGTGGACATCGCGGACGCAGTGGCGGAACAGACCACGACGGGCTACGCCATCCGTCTCGAGTTCACCTCCGATGGCCAACGCCACTGGGAGGACACGACGAGGGCGAACGTGGGCCGGTTCATCGCGTTCCTGGTGAACGACGAACTGCTCGCCGCTCCCCAGATCACCCAGCCCCTGACCGGCGCCTCTGCCCAGCTGCCGGGCCCGTTCAAGACCCTCGACCAGGCCAAGAAGGTCGCGGACGCCATCCGAGGCGACTGATCACGGCACCTCCAGCTTCTGCCAGCCGCCGTCGCTCTGCAACGCCAGCCCGGCAAGCTCCAACTCAGGCAACAAGGCCCGAACCCGCTCCAGCTGCACCCCGGACTCCACCGACACGACCTCGTCACTGACGCCGGTCCGCTTCCCCAAGGCCTCGTACACCCGCATGGCTTCCCCTTGAGGTGCCCCGAGCTCGCTGTCCTTCTCGGCGGGCTCGGTGGCGAGGTCGTCCCCGAACCGCCCCACCGACTCCACGATCTCGGCCACCGAACTGACCGAAACCGCCTGCCCGTCCCGCAACAACTCGTGACATCCCACCGAACTGGCCGACGTCACAGGACCAGGCACAGCCATCAACGGCCGCCCCAACGCCAGCGTGATCGCAGCCGTGTTCTTGGCCCCGCTACGCCGCCCGGCCTCCACGACGACAGTGCCGCCGCTCAACGCCGCGATGAGCCGGTTGCGCATGAGAAACCGATGCCGCGCAGGCGTAACGCCGGGCGCGTACTCGCTGACGATCACCCCTTCGCGCGCGATCCTCCCAAGCAACCCTTGGTGCCCGGCGGGATAAGCGAAGTCCACTCCGCACGCCAACACCGCCACCGTCAGCCCGCCACCTCCAAGCGCACCCCGATGCGCCGCGCCGTCAATCCCATACGCGGCACCGGATACGACGGTCACACCCGCCCCCGCCAGCCCGAACGCGAACTCGGCGGCCACGTGTCCGCCATACCCGCTGGCAGCCCGCGACCCGACGATCGCCACAGCCTTGTCCGTCGCCACAGCGAGGTCCTGCTGCCCGCGCACCCACAACGCCAACGGCTCACCCCCACACCTCTGCGCCGCCGCACCTCGAAGCGCCACCAACGGCCACCGCGGCCACTCGTCGTCCTCGGGGATGAGCAGCCGCCCACCGCGCTTGGCGATGAGCTCGAGGTCCTGATGGACCCGCTCCTCACCCCTGCGAGCCGACGTCTGACTGGCAACGGACGGCGACACCTCGCCCGCGCGCACCCGCTCCGCGGCCTCAACCGGACCGACCTGCGCGACGAGCGCGGCCAGCGCTGCCGGGTACGGCTCGGCCACGCGGGACAGATACGCCCTCGCCAGGCGGATGGCGTCGGTGGGTGGGGCGGTCACCGGAACCACCACCAGGGGAGCCACCGGTGCCACGGGTCGGGGCGCCACGGGCTGGGTGGGCTGGAGCCGGAGGAGCGTCTGCGGACTGTGCACGGCAGTTGGAGGAGGGCGGATGCCGCGGAGGAGGCGGCTGGGGCGAGAAGTGGGGTCATGGTCGGGTTCCTGTTCGAGGTCGTGTGGGGTGAGCGGGCCGCCCGCTGGGGAATGGGCGAGCGGCCCGCTTGGAACCGGACGCGAGCCGAGGCTCGAGGCTCTGCGCCCGGCAGCTTGGGAAGGCGGATGCCGGGTTAGGCGGGTGTGGTCGGGCCGGGGCCGGGTGGTCGGTGAGCGGCGGAGTGGGTTGCCGGGTGGTGTGGTTGTGGGACGGGTCGCACGTCGGCGGGCTGATACCGGATGGGGCGGGCATCAGTGGGTTGGTGGCCGGGCAACGTGGTGGCCGGGCGGGTCCGACGCCAGCAGGTTGACGCCAGCGGGGTGGGAATCAGCGAGGTGGGAATCGGAGCCAGGCAGGTCGGGTGCCGGACGGGGTGGGCGCTGGTCGGGTCGGGTGCCGCACGAGGTGGGTGCCGGGCGCGGAGTGGGAGTGGGGCTCCGCGCCCGGCGGTCTGGGCCGGACATCTGTGTGGGCAGTGGCCGGGTGTTCGTCGAGGTTGGGCACGGGTCGGGTTTGCGAGTCGTTTCGGTTGGCCCGTGCAGCGAGGTTGGCGGCGGTGAGGTGGGTAAGCGGGACGCCCACTGGGGGGCGGTGGGCGGCCCGCTCAACCGGGGCCGGTCGCGGAGCAGGGGCTCGATTGCTGCGCGACCGGCTGCTTGAGGGGTGGGTGGTTGGCGTCTGGGGCGGGCGTTGGGTAGTGGACTGGTGTTGGTGGGGCCAGGCGTGGAGGAGGGGGTGGCTCCACGCCTGGCTGCTTTGGGCGGTCGGGATCGGCCGTAGCAGTGGAGATGTGGTGGCTGGGCAAGCGGTGAGAAGAGTGGGCTGGAGGGACGGGGGCCGGCGCCTGGACGGTGGGCTGGGCGTCGGGCCGGTCTGGTTGTGCGGGCGGTGATTAGGCGATCCGGGCAGCGGCTCGGGCCAGGGCGAGCGCGGAGAGCGGGCGGGCCAGCGGGCAGGCGCGCGGGGACGGGGCGGGGCGGGCTGGTTACTGGACGGCACCTTGGGAATCGGGCCGGTTCGGTTGTGCGAGCGGGTGGTTAGGCGGTCCAGGCAGCGGCTCGGACCAGGGCAAGCGCGGAGACCGGGCGGGCGGGCATGCGGGCGGCGGCGACACGGGTGGGACGGGGTGGGGTGGTGCCTGGACGGCGGCTTAGGTGTCGGGCCGGGTCCGGTTGGGTGGGCAGGTGATTAGGCGGTCCGGGCGGTGGCAGGCGCGGAGACCGGGCGGGCAGGTGGGCGGGCGGAGCGGGTGCGGGGCGACCGGGCAGCGCGGGCAAGCGGGCGTGCGGCGGGGCTGGGGGGCAAGCGGGTGGGTGGGTGGGTGGGGGCGGGCGGGCTAGGGGTGGCGGCGTTCTCGGAATTGGAGGGCGGCGGCTACGTGGTCGGCTGTGGGGCGGTCGGACTCGGCCAGGTCGGCGAGGGTCCAGGCGACTCGGAGGCAGCGGTCGGCGCCTCGGCCTGTTAGGGCGCCGGTGGAGAGGGCGCGGTCTAGGAGGGAGGTGGAGGTGCGGGGGAGGGCGAACTCGCGGCGTAGGGCCGGGCCTGGCACTTGGGCGTTGGTGGGCCAGGTGTGGCCGTGGGCGGACCAGCGGGTGGCGGCTCGGGATCTGGCTTTGAGGACTCGTTCGCGGACTACCGCGGTGGATTCGGGTTCGGTGGCGTCGGCGTTGGTCATGGCTGTGGTGGCTCGCATTCGGACTCGGAGGTCCACGCGGTCCAGGAGCGGGCCGGAGAGGCGGGCCTGGTAGCGGCGGCGGACTGTGGGCGGGCAGACGCAGTCGACTTCCTTGGGCGGGGCGCACGGGCAGGGGTTCGTGGCGAGGATGAGCTGGAAGCGGGCCGGGTAGCGGGCCATGCCGTCGCGGCGCGGGATGCGGACCTCGCCGGACTCCAGGGCCGTGCGGAGGGCGTCGATGGTCTTCGGGCCGAACTCGCAGGCCTCGTCCAGGAACAGGACGCCTTTGTGGGCCTGGGAGGCGGCGCCTGGTTTGGCCATGCCGCTGCCACCGCCGATGAGGGCGGCTATCGACGTCGTGTGGTGGACGTCCACGAACGGCGGGATGGCCACCAGCGGGTAGTCGGACGAGAGCGTGCCCGCTACCGAGTGGACCGCGGTCACCGCCAGGGCGTCTTCACGGGTCAGGGGTGGGAGGAGGCCCGGCAGGCGTTCGGCGAGCATCGTCTTGCCCGTGCCGGGCGGGCCCGTCAGGAGCAGGTGGTGGGCGCCCGCGGCCGCTACCTCCAGGGCCCAGCGGGCTTCTGGCTGGCCCAGCACGTCGGCCAGGTCCGGAACGTCCGGGCGGGGTGGCGGCGCGGTTTCCGGGGGTGGGTGCAGGGTCACGGCCTCGGAGCGGAGCCAGGCCAGGACTTCGGACAGCGTCAGCACGCCCTGGACGGTCAGGCCGTCCACCAAAGCGGCCTCGGGCAGAGTGTCCACCGGGACGATCGCGGTGCGCAGGCCCGCGCGGCGAGCGGCCAGCAGGGCCGGCAGGACGCCTCGGACCGGACGCACCCGGCCGTCCAGCGCCAGCTCGCCCACCAGCACCGTGCCGGACAGGCGGTCCGGCGGGACGGAGCCTGCCGCGGCGAGCGTGGCGCAGGCTATGGCCAGGTCGTAGCTGGAACCGCCCTTGGGGAGATTGGCCGGGGAGAGGCCCAGCACGATGCGCTGCTTGGGCCACTCCTCGTCGCTGTTGCGGACGGCGGCTTTGACGCGCTCCTTCGACTCGTGCAAGGAGGCGTCGGGAAGGCCGAGGAGGTGGGTGCGGGGCTGGCCCACTCCCACGTCGGCCTCGATCTCCACCGCCAGGCCGTCCACGCCGTGCAGGGCGACCGACCACGCCTGCGCCAGGCCCATGTCAGGCACCCCGCAGATGTTGCAGGCGCGGTTCGCCGCCCGGAGGCCAGTGGACCGAGATCAGGTCTACGCGGACCCGGCACCAGCCCACACCGTGCGCGGCGAGCCAGCGCAGGGCTGTTCGGCGCAGCCGGGAGAGCTTGGCCTGGTCGACGGCCTCGTCCGGGCGGCCCCAGACCGGGCCGGACCGAGTCTTGACCTCGCAGACGACCAGACGGTCGCCCTCCACCGCCACGACGTCCAGCTCACCGTCGCGGCACGTCCAGTTGCGGGACAGGACGACGAGGCCCTGCCCCTCCAGGTACGTGCACGCCAGGTCCTCGCCCTGACGGCCCAGCTCCTGCTGCCTGGTCTCGACCAGTGCCTGTGCCACCACTGTCCTCGCCTCCCTGCGGGTCGTTGGGTACGACCTTGCTGGGTGGGGCGGGGTGGGTGGCCGGGTTGAGGGGAATCTGTGGACAACTCAGCGGCTGTGGACAAGTCGGCCGTTGTCGATCTTGAAACGGCGGAATTGTCGGTGGGGTGTGCTACGTCGGGAACGGCCCGCTTTCCGGCAGGCGAAGGTCCGGCTTGTCCAGCTCCTCCACGTTCACGTCCTTGAACGTGATGACACGAACGTTCTTGACGAACCGGGCCGGGCGGTACATGTCCCACACCCATGCGTCCGACATGCGCACCTCGAAGTACACCTCGCCATCGGCGTTGCGCACCTGCACGTCCACCGAGTTGGCCAGGTAAAAACGCCGTTCGGTCTCCACGACGAACGAGAACTGGCTGACGATGTCGCGGTACTCCTTGTACAGCGACAGCTCCATCTCGGTCTCGTACTTCTCGAGATCCTCTGCACTCATTACGCCTCCGCGCGGGTCATCTGCTCCGCGCCCTCACTCGTCGCGAGCTCCCCGGCGTCAGCCGGGGTTGCATCATTCTGGACCACAGCGGTCGCGGTCGTACCGCGCGCCACCCTGTGCGGCGCGGCGAGACCGTGCTTCGTGGCCGCTGCTGCCACATTTACATACGACCAGCGATGCTCCGCACACGGGCCGTGTTCCATCAACGCCGCCGTGTGGTCCGGCGTGCAATAGCCCTTGTGCTCGTTGAAGCCGTACTGGGGATAACGCTGGTGCAGATCGGCCATGATCCGATCCCGCGTGACCTTGGCCAGCACAGATGCCGCCGCCACGCACGCCGCCGCCTGGTCGCCCTTGATCACCGCGACGTTCGGCGCGGGCATCCCCGGCACCCTGAAACCGTCCGTCAGCACGTACCCAGGATGCGTCGCCATCCGCGCAACGGCGCGCCGCATGCCCTCGAGGTTCATGACGTGGATGCCCAGCCAGTCGATCTCGGCGGGCGACACGACGACCACGGAGTGATCCACGGCACGCTTCAGGACCAGGTCGTACATCCGGTCGCGAGCCGAAGCCGTCATCAGCTTGGAGTCGTTCAGGCCCTCGAACCGCGCCGCGTCACCAGGCCGGAGCACGCACGCGGCGATCACCAAAGGCCCGGCGCACGGTCCCCGCCCTGCCTCGTCCACGCCGGCGACGGGCCCGAGCCCGCGACGCTCCAGCGTGCCCTGCAACGCCCAGTTCCCCGACGAGCCCCGCACGACCGCGCGGGGCGGCAACAGCATCGTCATCGGCGGAATCGGTCTCGCACTCGACGTCCCAGCAGCAGAAGCGGCCACGCAGCGACGATACCCACGCCCAGCGGAACGTTCTGCTGCCAGCCCGGCACACCCATCGAAACGGCCTGCGGGTTGTGGTCCGTCACCCCGCCCCACCTCGACGGAGGCAGCACGATCACGCGTGCCTTGCCGATCACGTCGTCCACCGGCACGAGGCCGTTCAGGCCGCCCTGGCCCTGACAGCGCGAGTCGCACGAGTGGTTGCGGTTGTCCCCGAGCACGAACAGCATGCCGTTCGGGATCTTGAGCTCCTCGAACGACTCCTGCACGGCCTCCGAACCCTCGTCGAAGTGCTTGTACGGCTCGTCCAGCGCCTTGCCGTCCACCGTCACGCGGTTCTGCTCGTCGCAGCACTTCACGGTCTGCCCGCCGACGGCGATCACGCGCTTGACGAAGTCCTCCTCGTTCGCCGACGGCAGCCCGACCAGCGACCCGAGCCACGACAGCCCCTGCGAGATCGGGTTGCCCGGCTCGTCGGTGATGAAGTCGTTCTGCCACGACGGCGGCCCGCGGAACACGATCACGTCCCCCGGCGACGGCTCGGTGAAGCGATAGGTGACCTTGTCCACCAGCACGCGGTCGCCGTAGCAGTCGGTGCAGCCGTGCAGGGTCGCCTCCATCGACTCCGACGGAATCATGTAGACGCGGCCGAGGAAGATCTGGATGCCGATCGCGAGGCCGAACGCGACCAGGATGAGGACCGGCAGTTCCTTCCAGAAGTTGCCCTTTTTCTTCTTCTTCGAAGGTTCATCCGAAGCGTCCGAAGTCGGCTCGTCGCTGGACGGGGTCTGCTCTGGATCGACGTCAACCACGAGATCAGCCTAGGGGCTGCGGGTTGTGATCCGACACAACACTCCACCGATCTTTCGGGAAAACGATGTAGCGCGCCTTCCCGATGACGTTCTCGATCGGGATCGTGCCCGCTACGCCCCCGCCGCCCTGTTTGCGGGAATCGGTGGAGTTCATCCGGTTGTCGCCCATCACGAACAACCGTCCCTCTGGGACGCGCACCGCGGCGAACGGCTCGTGGTCGGCGGGCGTTGTGCCGGGCTGCCAGTAGATGTACGGCTCATCGAGCGGTTTGCCGTCCACGACGAGACGGTGTTGCTCATCGCAGCACATCACCGTCTGACCGGGCAGCGCGATGACGCGCTTGACGAAGTCGCGCTCGTTCGCGGGCGCGATGCCCAGCAACGACCCGACGTTCTGCACAGCGCGCGCAACGGGGTTGGCCGACGGCGTGGCGCGGAAGTCGTGCGCAGTCCACGCCTCGGGGCCGCGGAAGACGACCACCTCGCCCGCCTCGACGTCGCTGAAGCGGTAGGTGACCTTGTCGACCAGCACCCGGTCGTTCTCGCACCCGGTGCAGCCGTGCAGCGTGTGTTCCATCGACGCCGAGGGGATCACGTAGACCCGCGCCACGAACGCCTGGATCAGCACCGTCAGCACGACGGCCGTCACGACGACGTAGAGAACTTCTCTCCAGACAGGAGTACGCCCCCGCTCCGGTTCATCCGGTGCGGAGGCGTCATCCGAGACTTCTGGGCTCGAAGCCACCGATCAGGAGACCGGCTTGGCCTCGCGCTTCTCCTTGATCTTCGCAGCCTTGCCGCGCAGGTCGCGCAGGTAGTACAGCTTGGCGCGACGCACGTCACCGCGGGTGACGACCTCGACCTCGGCGATGTTCGGCGAGTGCACCGGGAAGGTGCGCTCGACACCGACGCCGAAGGAGACCTTGCGGACGGTGAAGGTCTCGCGGATGCCGCCGCCCTGGCGACGGATCACGACGCCCTGGAACACCTGGACGCGCTCGCGCGAGCCCTCGATGACGCGGACGTGAACCTTCAGCGTGTCACCGGCGCGGAACGCCGGGATGTCGGTGCGCAGCGACTGGGCGTCGAGTGCGTCCAGGATGTTCATCGGTGGTCCTCACGTGTCTGTGAACTCCCCAGAGCATGTTCCATGACTGTGCACGACATGATGGGGGTCGGCTTGGTGCGCATGCCGATGTGACACCGGCTGCGGCAACTGGTCCAGTGTGCCAGACCAGGCACTTCGGAATGAAATCGGGCTACTCGGCGTCTTCCCGCAGGCGCGCGAGCAGTGCCCGGTCGCGCTTGTCGAACGCTTCCGCCGGCAACGATTCCAGCAGGTCAGGACGCCTTTCGAAGGTCCTGACGAGCGATTGGTCACGCCGCCAGCGGTTGATCAGCTTGTGGTTTCCCGAGCGCAGCACGTCCGGCACGGCGAGCTCGCGCCACACCTCCGGCCGCGTGTAGCTCGGGCCTTCGAGAAGGCCGTCCTGGAACGAGTCCTCCGCGTGCGACTTCGGGTTGCCGAGCACACCGGGAAGCAGCCGCGCGACCGCTTCCACGATCGCGAGCACGGCCACCTCGCCGCCAACCAGCACGTAGTCGCCGATGGACACCTCATCGACGCGCACGCGCCGTGCAGCGTCATCGACAACACGCTGGTCGATGCCCTCGTACCGCCCGCACGCGAACACCAGGTGCGATTCGGACGCGTACTCGTGCGCGAGCGCCTGCGTGAACGGGCGACCGGCCGGCGTCGGCACGATGAGGCGCGTGGAGTCCGTGCACACGTCGTCGAGCGCCTGGCCCCAGATGTCCGGCTTCATGACCATGCCGGGACCACCGCCGTACGGGCTGTCGTCGACGGCCTTGTGCACGTCCTGCGTCCAGTCCCGCAGGTCGTGGACACCGACGCTGATCAGGCCCTTGTCGATCGCCTTCCCGAGCAACGCGGCACGCAGCGGCGCCAGGTACTCCGGAAAGATCGTGACGACGTCAATCTGCATCGAGCAGGCCCTCTGGCGGATCCACCACGACACGGCCGCCGCGAACGTCCACAGTGGGCACGATCTCGCGCACGAACGGGATGAGAGCCTCCCCGCGATCACGGATGATCACGAGCAGCTCGCCACCGGGTCCGTGCAGGATCTCCTTGACCGTGCCGAGCTTCGTGCCGTCGACGAGTTCGGCCGTGAGCCCCTCGAGCTCGTGGTCGTAGAACTCGTCGGGGTCGTCGTTCTGCGGCAGGTCGTCGGTGCTGCCCAGCAACAACGTGCCGCGCAACGACTCCGCGACATCACGTGTGACGACCTCGGTGAAACGCACGAGCAGCCGCCCGGCATGAGGCCGGGCGGCTGACACGGTGAGGCTTCGAGACGTGCCGTCACGCAGCTTGGCCTGGAGGATCGCCCCCAGCGCGAAACGCAACTCGGGAGAATCCGTGCGCACGTCAACGGCGAGTTCGCCGGTGATCCCGTGCGCCTTGGCCACACGGCCGACAACGACGTCCATTTGCCCTTTTGAAACTTCGCTCAGCGGTCGGTGTCGACGACGTCGACCCGCACACCACGACCGCCGATACCGGCCATCACGGTGCGCAGAGCCGTCGCGGTGCGACCACCACGACCGATCACCTTGCCGAGGTCGTCCGGGTGGACGTGGACCTCGAGGGTGCGGCCGCGGCGGGTCGTGACGAGGTTCACCCGGACGTCGTCCGGGTGGTCGACGATGCCGCGAACGAGGTGTTCGAGGGCGTCAGCCAACAAACTCACGCCTCGTCCTTGGTCGCCTCGGCGTCAGCCTTGGGGGCGTCGTCGGCCTTGCGGGCCTTCTTCGCCTTCGGCGTGGTGGCCTCGGTCATCGGCTCCTCGTTCGCGGCGGCCAGAGCGGCGGCGAACAGGTCGGCCTTGGAGGTCTTCGGCTCCTTGACGCGCAGCGTGCCCTCGGCGCCCGGGAGGCCCTTGAACTTCTGCCAGTCACCGGTGATCTCGAGGATCCGCTGCACCGACTCGGTCGGCTGCGCGCCGACACCCAGCCAGTACTGCGCGCGCTCGGAGTCGACCGCGATGAACGACGGCTCTTCCTTGGGGTGGTACTTGCCGATCGTCTCGATCGCCTTGCCGTCGCGACGGGTGCGCGCGTCGGCGACCACGATGCGGTAGTACGGCTGACGGATCTTGCCGAGACGCTGAAGCTTGATCTTGACGGCCACGGGCCTGGTACTCCTTGAACTCTGTGTTGGTGGTTCGCACAGCCGCGGCTCGGGCAGAGGGGCCGACCACGGCGGAACAACCAGCGATTGTGCCAGATGGGGACCGGCGGATCCGAATCGGGTCTCTACGCGAACGCAGTGACGGTCCTGATGGCCTCTTTCACGGCTCGCGCGTGCTCGACCGCGCCCGGTGTGTCGCCGTGCACGCACAGCGACTCGGCACTGGTTTTGATGATCGTGCCGTCGACCGCGACGATCTCGCCCTGAAGCAGCCTGGTGGCCCGTTCGATGATCTGCGCGGTGTCCGTGAGCAGGGCGTTCGACTCGCTGCGCGGGACCAGCGTGCCCTGCGGGGTGTAGCCGCGGTCGGCGAACGCCTCCTGGACCGGCCGCAGTCCCGCTTCCGCGGCTTTGACGAGCAACTGGGAGCCGGGCAGGCCGAGGACGGGCAGGTCCTTGAACGCCTTGACGCCGTTGACCACGGCTTCCGCCTGCTTCTCGTGGTGCACCGTGGCGTTGTAAAGCGCTCCGTGCGGCTTCACGTAGACGACCTCGGTGCCTGCTGCTCGTGCGCACGCGTCGAGCGCGCCGATCTGGTACAGGACCTCGTCGGCCAGCTCGATGGGGTCGGCGTCGATGAACCGGCGGCCGAACCCCGCGAGGTCGCGGTAGCTCACCTGGGCGCCGATCTTCACGCCGTTCTTCGCCGCCTCCTCGCACACCCTGCGCATGGTCGACGGATCTCCGGCGTGGAAGCCGCACGCGACGTTCGCGCTGGTGATGATGCCCAGCAACGCGGTGTCGTCGCCGAGCTTCCAGATGCCGAAGCCCTCGCCGAGGTCGCTGTTCAGGTCCATCACATGACCCCGACGGACACGAGCAGGAGCGTGAGGCCGGGGAGGAAGTTGTTCATCACGTGCACCACGATGCTCGCCCCGAGCCGGCGGGTGACCAGCCGGGCGATGCCGATCGGGATCGCGATCACGAGCAGCAGCCACGTGCGGTGCGGCTCGAGGTGGCTGACCGCGAAGATCACCGTCGTGAGCACGAACGCGGCCCACCTGCTCCAGCCCTGGCGTTCGACGGCGCCCCACAGCAGGCCGCGGAAGATGATCTCCTCGCAGATCGGCCCGATGAAGCTCATGTAGACGAACATCGTGATCGCGGCCGACAACGGCAGGTTCGCCTCGGTGAACAGGTCGCCGACCGCGCTCGTGGCGTTCTCGGCGCCGACGATGTTCGTCCAGAGCTTGGCCGCGACCAGCGTGAGGACCAGCCCACCAAGACCGATCTTGAGCCCGGTGACCAGGTCTTCCTTGGTCATGCTCAGGCGCAGGTCGACGACGGGGCCGTTGCCGCGGACGTACGTGATCGCGATGGCGAGCCCGGCCGCGAGCAGGATCGGCACGAGCGACCCGATCAGCACCAGCGAGGTCGAGTTCTCGAGGTTCGCGCCGACGCTCGTCCCGACGGCCGTGATGAACACGGCGCTCAGGATGAAGACCGCCTCCACCAGTATGAAAGCGCCGAATCCCCAGCGCTGGCCGACCCGCGCGGGCTCCGGGTTGCGGCTGATGTCCCGCACGCTCTCGAGGAAGCCGCGCTTCGGCTTCAGGGACTCCGGCTCACTCACGTCCTGCAATCTAGTCACGCCGCGGCTACCAGCGGACGAACAGCCTGGTGTGGCACCCTCATGATCGGCTCACCTCGCGATCGACGGCTTCTGAAGCACCGATGCACTGTCGGTGCCTCGCGATACGCTTGGAGTGGGGACCGCGATCCCCCTTGGGGGACGTCTGCCGCCCCCGAATCCGAGGTTACTGTGCGGCACTGACGGAAACCGGGCCATGCATCTGGCCAAAACATGGCCAGATCGGGTCCCCGCCGGATGTCCCTCTCCTGGTGAACGGATCGGCAGACAGGGGCTGCGACTAAACCCTCCGTCCGGTGCCGGCCTGATCGTGCGGTGTGGCGGTGCGGACTGGGGCTGCACGTCCGTGACCAGCGGCGGTGGCCGGAATCGAAACAGCGCCCCGGTCACGTGCGTCGCAAGGCTTTCAGCGGCGCAGAGCCGTCTCCTGCTCCATGTGCGAGAGCTTCGCCGGGTTGCGCACCGCGTACAGGCCCGTGACCACGCCGTCGTCGATGCGGAGGGCGATCACGGTGTCGAGCTCGCCGTCGAACTTGAAGATCAGCGCCGGGTGGCCGTTCACCTGAGCGGGCTCCATCGCCCACCCGGTGGTCCTCATCAGGCCGCCGAGGAGCATGCGGGCGACCTTGTCCGACCCGAGCACCGGACGCGGAACAGCCTGCTTCACGCCACCGCCGTCGCCGAGGAACACGACGTCGGGGGCCAGCAGGTCGAGGAGTCCCTGCAGGTCACCGGTTTCGACCGCGCGCTGGAACGCGGACAGGGCCTCGCGCGTGGCGGCGGCGGACGCACGGCCACGCGGGCGGCGGGCGGCCACGTGGGAACGGGCGCGGTGGGCGATCTGGCGGACCGCGGCGGCGTTCTTGTCGACGGCGAGCGCGATCTCGTCGTAGTCCAGGTCGAACACCTCGCGCAGGACGAACACGGCGCGTTCGGTCGGGGTCAGGGTTTCGAGGACCAGCATCATCGCCATCGAGACGCTGTCGGCCAGTTCGACGTCCTCGGCGACGTCCGGGGTGGTCAGCAGCGGTTCGGGGAGCCACGAACCGACGTAGGACTCCTTGCGGCGGCCCAGGGTCCGCAGCCTCGACAACGCCTGGCGGGTCACGATGCGGACCAGGTACGCGCGCTGGTTCTCGACGGTGCCGAGGTCCACGCCCGCCCACTTGAGCCAGGTCTCCTGCAGCACGTCCTCGGCGTCGGCGGCGGAGCCGAGCATCTCGTAGGCGATCGTGAAGAGCAGGTTGCGGTGGCTGACGAACGTGTCGGTGGCGGCGTCCATGGTCACAAGACACCACCCGGCCGCCGTTTGTGACAGTGGCGCGGGTCACAGTCACAAAGCTCGGGGCGCCGGCATCTCGTGGTCGTTCAGGTACAACCACGAGGGAGCACACCATGAAACCCCGCTTCGACCTCTTCAGCACCGAGACCGGCACCAAGATCGGGAAGCGGTTCGCCGGCCTCGGCATGGCCCTGCACCAGTCGCCGCTGCCGACGATCACGGCCGAGCTCGTCAACCTGCGGGCCAGCCAGATCAACGGCTGCGGCTTCTGCATGGACATGCACGTCAAGGAGGCGGTCGCCGCCGGCGAGGACCCGCTGCGGCTGCACCTGGTGGCCGGGTGGCGCGAGACGACCGTGTTCACCGAGGCCGAGCAGGCGGCGCTGGCGTTCACCGAGGAGGCCACGGTGCTCACGCGCGAGGGCGTGAGTGACGAGACCTGGGCGAACCTGCGCAAGCACTACGACGACGAGGAGACCGCCGCGCTGGTGTGCCTGGTCGGGCTCATCAACGCGGCCAACAGGATGGCCGTGATCACGCACCAGAAGGGAGGGTCGTACCAGGCCGGAGCCATGGCCAACTTCCAGGCCTAGTGCACCCTGCCCCTGAGCATGATCATGCGCGGCGACCGCAGGACGTCGAGGTCGAGGCGAGGATCCCCGTCGTAGACCACGATGTCCGCGGCCGCGCCTTCGGTCAGCGACGGGAAGCCGAGCCACTCACGGGCGTTCCACGACGCGGCGCCGATGGCGTCCGTCGCGCTCATGCCCACGCGGTGCAGCGCGGTGATCTCGTCGACGATGCGGCCGTGCTGGATGCCGCCGCCCGCGTCGGTGCCCGCGTAGACCGGCACGCCCGCCTCGATCGCCGACGACACGGTGGCCGAGACACGGGCGTGCAGGTCACGCATGTGGTTCGCGTACGCCGGATACTTGCCGGCCTTGTCCGCGATGCCGGGGAACGTCTCGATGTTGATCAACGTGGGCACCAGTGCGGTGCCCCGCGCGGCCATCAACGAGATCGTGTCGTCGGTGAGACCGGTGCCGTGCTCGATGCAGTCGATGCCCGCGTTGATCAGGCCGGGCAACGCGTCCTCGCCGAACACGTGGGCCGTGACCTTCGCACCGGCGTCGTGGGCGACCTTGATCGCCTGGGCCAGCTCCTCGTCCGTCCACAGTGGAGCGAGATCGCCCACGCCGCGGTCGATCCAGTCGCCGACGAGCTTCACCCAGCCGTCGCCGTACGCGGCCTGCTCGGCCACGGCGGACGCGAGGTCCGACTCGACCTCCACGCCGATGTACGGGATGTAGCGCTTCGGGCGGGCGATGTGACGGCCCGCCCGGATGATCCGCGGCAGGTCCAGGCGCTCCTGCAACGGCGTGGTGTCGATCGGCGAGCCGCAGTCCCTGATCAGCAACGTGCCCGCGTCGCGGTCCGTCACGGCCTGCTCGGCGGCCTCGGACAACTCCACTCCACCGTGCGACCCCAGGCCGACGTGGCAGTGCGCGTCGACCAGGCCCGGGACCAGGAACCCGCCGTCGACGACGGTCTGTGCGTTCGGCACCGGCCGAGTGCGCACACGGCCGTTGACGACCCACAGGTCTCGCGGCTCGCCGTCCGGGAGGACGACGCCGCGCAAGTGCATGGTCACTTCTTCTTGTCGTCCCCGTCGAACTTGAACTTCGACGGGTCGAAGCCGGGCGGAAGCTCGTTCATGCCGCCGCCGAGGTTGGGCAGGCCGCCACCGGGCGGCATTCCGGGGATCCCACCGGGCAGACCACCGGGCATGCCGCCGGGGAACATCCCGGGGAAGCCGCCCTTGATCTTCGGGGGCGTCGGGCCGCGTCCGCCCTTGCCCTTCTTCCCCTTCTTGCCCTTGCGGGTCTTGCTGCCGCCACCGCCGAAGCCCATCCGGCCGGCCATCGACGCCATCATCTTGCGGGCCTCGAAGAAGCGGTTGACCAGGTCGTTGACGTCGCTGACCTTGACGCCGGAGCCGTTGGCGATGCGCAGGCGGCGGGACCCGTTGATGATCTTCGGGTCGTCCCGCTCCGCCGGGGTCATGCCGCGGATGATCGCCTGGATGCGGTCGAGGTGCTTCTCGTCCAGCATCCCCAGCTGGTCCTTCATCTGGCCGGCACCGGGGAGCATGCCGAGCAGGTTCGCGATCGGGCCCATCTTGCGGATCGCGAGCATCTGCTCCAGGAAGTCCTCGAGCGTCAGCTGGCCGGACTGCAGCTTGACCGCGGCCTTCTCGGCCTGTTCCTGGTCGAAGTGCTGCTCGGCCTGCTCGATCAGCGTGAGGACGTCACCCATGCCGAGGATGCGCGAGGCCATCCGGTCGGGGTGGAAGACGTCGAAGTCCTCGAGCTTCTCGCCGTTGGACGCGAAGAGGATCGGCTGGCCGGTGACCTCGCGGACCGACAGCGCGGCACCACCGCGGGCGTCACCGTCGAGCTTGGTCAGCACCACACCGGTGAAGCCGACACCCTCGGCGAACGCCGTGGCCGTGTTGACCGCGTCCTGACCGACCATCGCGTCGACCACGAACAGGACCTCGTCCGGGACGACCGCGGCCCGGATGTCGATGGCCTGCTTCATCATCTCTTCGTCGACACCGAGCCGGCCGGCCGTGTCGACGAGGACGATGTCGTGCTGCTTCGCCTTGGCTTCCTCGACACCGCGCCGCGACACCGCGACCGGGTCGCCCACGCCGTTGCCGGGCTCGGGAGCGAAGACGGGCACGCCCGCGCGCTCACCGACGACCTGCAGCTGCGTGACGGCGTTCGGGCGCTGCAGGTCGGCGGCGACGAGCAGCGGCGTGTGGCCCTGCCCCTTCAGCCACTTGGCGAGCTTGCCCGCGAGCGTCGTCTTACCGGCACCCTGCAGACCCGCCAGCATGATCACCGTCGGCGGGTTCTTGGCCAGGTTGAGCCTGCGCGTCTCGCCACCGAGGACGTTGACGAGCTCCTCGTTGACGATCTTCACGACCTGCTGCGCCGGGTTCAGCGCCTGGTGGACCTCGGCGCCCTTGGCGCGCTCCTTCACCTTGGCGATGAAGTTGCGCACAACGGGCAGCGCGACGTCGGCCTCGAGCAGGGCGACCCTGATCTCGCGGGCGGTCGCGTCGATGTCGGCGTCGCTGAGCCGGCCCTTGCCGCGAAGGCCCTGGAGAACCGTGGTCAGCCGGTCGGAAAGCGTGGAGAACACGCCGTCCAGACTAGCTAACCTCGTGTTCACCCGATCCCGTGGCTCGCCAGGGCCTCCAGGAGCACCGGTTCACGGCGTCCGACCGGAGCAGTGGCGATCTGCGCGAACCGCAGCCCCGCCGCCACCGCAGCCCCGTCCGCCACCGGATCGTCGCCGACGTACAAACACTCGGACGGCGCAACGTCCAGCCGCACACAAGCCGCCTCAAAAGCCCGCGCGGACGGCTTGGACACCCCGATCTCGAACGACAACGCGAAGGCGTCCACGGCCAGGGACTCGCGCGAGAACACCGACCGGATGTCCCAGGAGATGTTGCTCAGCACCCCGACCTTCAACGGCCGGACAACCCGCAGAGCGGTGGCGGCATCGGAGTAGGGCAGCCAGAAGGCCGGATCGTGCAGCCGCTGGAAGAGCGAGTCGGGCATCGTGAGGCCGGCCAGGCGGAACAGGGTCCAGTAGGCCGAGCGGTTGGCGAGCGGGGTCAGGTCGCGCGCCTCCCACACCGCACGCTCGGCAGCATTCATCCGCGCCACGTAAGGAGCCGGCGCGCGCAGCACGGAGAGGTGCGGCGGCGAGAGCCAGCGGTAGGTGGGACGCCCGAACAGGGTGCCTGCGAAGTCGAAGAGAACTGCCTTGATCACGACACCATGATGCGCAGACCACCCGAGGTTCCCGCACGGGTGAGCAGCGTCACGCTGCCGAAGCCGAAGGGCACCCAGCCGGCCTCGAACTGCGAACGCATCGACGAGCCGCGGCGAACGTGTCGCTCGAAAGCGTGAGTCCGGACGACGCGGCGGCGGGCGATCTGGCCGTCCAGGGCCTGGGCCGCCGAGGCGTCCAGCCACAGGAAGTGGCGGGCGCGCCCCGACAGCAGGCCCGCGAGCACGAGCATGAAACGCGTGCCGGGACGGGTGGACGGCTCGTGCACGACCAGCAGGCCAGAACAGAACACCGCAGCCCAGAACACACGCAGACGGTGCGAGAGGTGCACGACGACGCGCCAGTACTTGTACGGCAGCGGCACGCGCGGTTCGAGCCACAGGCGCACCTGGTCCGAGTCGAGCACGGTGACCGGTTCGTCCGCGTCGAGGCGGGTGAGCAGCGTCGTCTTGCCCGCGCCGGGGATGCCGGCGAGGACGACGAGCGAGCGCGGCTGCACCCGGACGGCGGTGGTCTGCGTGTTCAACACGGCGGTCATGTCCTAAAAGACGTGTTGACCTTCCCTCTCGTTCAGTTTGGTCCGAATTCAGACGAAATGCACAGCTTTCAGCGCCACACGACTGCCCGGTAGGTCCCGTCCGCGAACCCCGCCGTGCCGATGACCTGGCCGTTCTCCGCCAGACCGGTCACGGAACTGCGCGTCGAGCCGGAGAGCGCTGGCAGCGTCGTCCGCACACCGGCGGAGTTCCACGTCACAGCAGAGGAACCGACTGTGCCCGCGACCACACCGGCGTTGTTGATCTGGGCGGCGACGGACGGGGACGGCGCGAGCGTCACGGCGACCGGCGGCTCGGTCACCGTCCAGCGGACGGCCTGGGTGCCCGAGGTGCCGACCGCGTAGCCGTTGTCGGAGATGTCGCGCGGGAGGGTGTCCACGCCCAGCGACACCCGCCTGCGGCCCGGCCACAGCACGCCTTCGGAGCCGACCCGGCCGACCGCGTCAGCTGCCTGGTTGTGGCCGCTCAGCACCGCGCCGGCGTTGTCGTAGACGTACAGCGAACCCTGCCCGGCACTGGTCCACCGCGCGGGCGCGTTGCCCGAGTAGCCGATCACGGTGTCGTCGCTCGTCACGTGCATCGCCCGGCCCACGCCGATCACGAACGCCACCCCGTCGCGGTCCCAGACCACCGCGTGCTCGACACCGCTGATCGTCGCGGTGCCGGCGACGGTGCGGTTGTCGTTGATGTCCCAGGCGACCGAGCTTTCCGCGCCGGGCACGGACAACACGGTCAGCCGGTTGCGGTCGTCCCAGCGCGCGGCCTGGGAACGGTTCGCGGAGTCGGCGACGTAGCCGACGACCATCGCCGAGCCGTTGACCGCGCCCGCCCACGAACCGAAGCCGAGGTCGTCGAGCTTCGAGATGGGTGAGAAGCGGTCCCAGCGGACGGCGTTCGACGACCGGCCGTCCGCGCTCATGGAGACACCGGCGACGGTGCCGAACTCGTTGATGTCGCTGGCGATGCTGACCTGATGACCCGGCAGCGTGCCGAGGTCCTCGACCGCCGCCGCGTGTGCGGAAGGAGTGGACAGGAAGGTCGCGGCAACGGCCACGACAAGGACAGATGACAGTTTGTTCTTCACGATGCAACCCCCAGCTTCGCGAATCCCTTACCCGCCACCCTGCCCCGGTCGTGTCGTCGTTGTCCAGCAAGCTGTCTCGTTGTCAGCGTCGGCGAACCGCTTGCGGGATCGCCGGGCACCTCTTCCAGCGAACGGACCGTGCCGCCCGCGTTCGAGCCCGCGCCGGGGCCCTCCCCGAGCCTGGTGGCGCACAAGGGGAAACACCGGCCGGAGAGTCCGGCGGTGACATTGCACGGTGCCTCCCCCGGCGCCGCGAATGATCACCACCAGCCTGCCCCGGCCGGGTCAATCCGTCCAGAAAGTGGTCCACCCCTCGAGGACGCTTTCCGGACACCACAAGACTGCAGGGATCCGGAACGACAAAGGAGCGTGAGCACCCTGAGTGGTTGTGCGTAGAGCTACTCAACTGCTACCTGGCCGCGTCGAGCACCGCTCGTTCGATCCGCTTCCGGTCCAGATCTGTCGCCGTGATGCTGAACGAGTCGACGACCGTGGCACCCAACGTGGACACGCGCGCCCACTGCACGTCGGCCCCGCACTGCTCCAACGCGCCGGCCACCCGGTGCAGCAGCCCGATCCGGTCGGCCGCACGAAGCTCCAGCACCACCGCACCGGTCGCCTCGTCGTCGAACCAGAGGACGCGAGCGGGCGGCGGGTCGAGCGGCGGGCCGCCGTAGTCGCGTTCCTTCGCGGCCAGCTTGTCGGCCAGCGGCAGCGAACCCTCGATCGCCCGTGACAGCTGTTCCCGCAGCAGCGACGCGTCCGGCAGCGAGCCGAACCGCGGCGACACCGTGAACGCGTCCACCGTCGCGCCGCCGTGCGAGCGCAACGTCGCCGCGTGGACCTCCAGCGAGTTCAACGCCAGCACGCCCGCCGCCTTGGACAGGACGCCCGGACGGTCCGGCGCGAGCACCGTCACGATCGCCGCGTGATCCTGCTTCTCCAGCAGCACGTCCGGCTTCCCCGACGCCGCAACACGTTCCGCCATGGCCACGAACGCCGGGTCCAGCGGTTCCGGTTTGGGCAACGTCTCGCCGGCCATCGCCTTGCGGCAGCGCGCGACGAGATCGGCCAGCAGCGCGGCCTTCCAGTCCGTCCACACACCGGGCCCGGTCGCGAGGGAGTCCGCCTCGGCCAAGGCGTACAGCAGCTCCAGCAGGATCGCGTCGCCGCCGAGGGTCTCCACCACCCGGTGCACGGTCGCCTCATCTTCGACGTCACGCCGTGTCGCGGTGTGCGGCAACAGAAGATGGTGCCGAACCATCATCGACAACGTCTCGACGTCCTGCGGCCACAGCCCGATCCGCTCACCGATCTGGGTCGCCAGCGCGGCGCCCACCTCGGAGTGGTCCTGCTGCCGTCCCTTGCCGATGTCGTGGACCAGCGCGCCGAGCAGCAACAGGTCCGGCCGCGCCACCGTGGTCACCAGCCGGGCGGCGTGCGCGACGGTCTGCACGAGATGCCGGTCGACCGTCCACATGTGCGCGGCGTCGCGTGGCGGAAGGTCCCGGACCGCGCCCCACTCGGGGAACAGGCGGCCCCACAGGTCCGTGCGGTCCAACGCTTCCACGACGTCGACGAGCCCGCTTCCGCTGCCCAGCAACGCCAGCAGCTCCTCGCGAGCCTCGCGCGGCCACGGCTGGCGCAGTTCGGGCGCGGAGTCCGCGAGCCGGGACAGCGTGCCGGTCGCGATCGGGTGCTTCGACCGCGCCGCCGCCGTCGCCACGCGCAACAACAACGCGGGATCACGGCTGGGCATCGCGTCACGGGCGAGAGACACCTCAGACCCGTGCAGCACAACGCCTTCGTCCAACGGCCGGCGCGGCGGCTGTCCTCGGAGGAACGCCCCGAGCCCGCGTTTCGGCACGGCGGCACGAGCCGCCCGCGTCGCCACGTCGAACGCGTAGACGACCGTGCGTGCGGCAGAAGACAGCGAACGGGCCAAAGCGAACCGGTCGGCCAAGCCGAGAGCGGAGGCCACCTCGTCACCGTCCTGCGCCCGCAGCACGTCACGAGGCTTGCGCGCGACACGGCGAAGTTCGGTGCGCACGTCCAGCAGCAGCTTGCGGGCCTCACCGACGTCACCGGAAGGCCGATCCACGAGCTGTGCCAACGACAGCGCGTCCACGATCGTGAGGTCGCGCAGACCGCCACGCCCGTGCTTCAGGTCGGGTTCGACGCGGTGGGCGATCTCGCCGCTGCGGGCCCAGCGCTTCTGCGACGACTCGGCGATCTCGTCCAGCCGGTTGCGCACGTTGCCGCGCCACGCCTGCTTCGCGCCCTCGGCGAGCTTCGCCGACACCTCGGGGTCGCCCGCGATGTGCCGGATGTCCAGCAGTCCCAGCGCGGTCCGCAGATCACCGGCCGCGACCCGCAGAGCCTCCCCGACCGTGCGGACCGAGTGGTCGAGCCCGATGCCGGAGTTCCACAACGGGTACCAGAGCTTCTCGGCGATCTGGTCGACGTTCTTGACGCCGTTGTGCACCAGCACGAGATCCAGGTCGGAGTAGGGCACGAGTTCGCGCCGCCCCAGCCCGCCGACCGCCACGAGCGCGATACCCGATCCGGATATCCCCGCTCCCCCCGCGTGTTTGGTCAACCAGAACTCGTGCAGGTCCACGAGTGCTTCGCGCAGAGGTTCGGCGGTCAAGCGACGACGACCTGGCACGAGCAGCCTTTCGCGTGCTCGCACCAGGTCGTCAGCCGTGACGACGGCCGTTTCGTTGTTCTCCACGGGCCGTCTCCCCAACTAGTTAAAGCGCATCCGATCCACGTTCACCCGTGCGCACACGGACGACTGTCTCGACCGGAGTGACCCAGACCTTCCCGTCGCCGATCTTGCCGGTGCGGGCGGCCTCGACGACCGCTTCCAGCACCTTGTCGACGGCGGCGTCGTCGATGACGACCTCGATCTTGATCTTGGGCACGAAGTCCACGGAGTACTCGGCGCCCCGGTAGACCTCGGTGTGGCCCTTCTGGCGGCCGTAGCCCTGCACCTCGCTGACGGTCATGCCCAGCACCCCGAGCTGTTCCAGGGAGCTCTTCACGTCGTCGAGCGTGAACGGCTTGATGATCGCGGTGACCAGCTTCATGACTTGTTGCTCCCCTCGAGAACCGCGGTCGCGCCCGCGGTCACACTGCCCTTGTTCGCACCGCGAGCACTGGAGAACGCGCCGAACTCGTAGGCCGACTCGGCGTGCTCCGACTCGTCGATACCGGTGACCTCGGCCTCTTCGTCAGCGCGGAAGCCGACCGTCTTGTTCACGACGAACGCGATGATGAACGTGAGGACGAACGAGAAGGCGAGCACCGACACGGCCGCGATCGCCTGCCTGCCCAGCAGGCCGAACCCGCCGCCGTAGAACAGGCCGTCCGCACCGGCCGAGTTCACGCTGGTGGTGCCGAAGAAGCCGATCAGCAGCGTACCGACGAGACCGCCGACCAGGTGGACGCCGACGACGTCGAGCGAGTCGTCGTAGCCGAAGCGGAACTTGAGACCGACGGCGAGGCTGCACAGCGCACCGGCGATCACGCCGATCGCGATGGCACCGAGCGGGCTGACGAACGCACAGGCGGGCGTGATGGCGACGAGGCCCGCGACCGCACCGGACGCGGCGCCCAGGGTGGTCGGCTTGCCGTCGCGGAACTGCTCGACGAGCAACCAGCCGAGGACGGCGGCGGCGGTGGCGACGGTGGTCGTGGCGAACGCGACGGCGGCGGTCTCGTTGGCACCCAGCGCCGAACCGGCGTTGAAGCCGTACCAGCCGAACCACAGCAGAGCGGCACCGAGCAGCACGAACGGCAGGTTGTGCGGCCGCATCGGCTCCTTCGGCCAGCCCTTGCGCTTGCCGAGCACGAGCGCGACCGCGAGACCCGCGGCACCGGCGTTGATGTGGACCGCGGTACCACCGGCGAAGTCGAGCGCCTTGAGGTTGTTGGCGATCCAGCCACCGACCGTCGCACCGTCAGCGCTGGAGAACGCGAACACCCAGTGCGCCACCGGGAAGTACACGATCGTCACCCAGAGCCCGATGAACAGCGTCCAGCCCCAGAACTTCGCGCGGTCGGCGATGGCACCGGAGATCAGCGCGGGCGTGATGATCGCGAACATCAGCTGGAACATCACGAACGCCATCACCGGGAACTGGTGATCGGCCGGGCCGGTCAACGCACCGAGCACGCCCTTCATCCCGATGTTGTCGAAGTTGCCCAACAGGCCGGCGCCGAGGTCGTTGCCGAACGCCAGGCTGTAGCCGTACAACACCCAGAGGATGCTGACCACGGCCAGGGAAATGAAGCTCATCATGAGCATGTTCAGGACGCTCTTGGAACGGACCATGCCTCCGTAGAAGAAGGCCAGGCCCGGCGTCATGAGCATGACCAGCGCTGCGCTGATCAGCACCCAGGCCGTGTCACCTGTGTTCACTTCGACCTCCACTGCACGTCGGTTGCAGGGAGCATCGAGATGTCCTGTTTCACAGGCTTACGTGGAACGTTTCCGGCAGGTGAACTGTCGGGCGCACGTTGTTACGTCCAGGTTTCGCGGGGTTCACGGCATCGATTCGGTCACCTCACGGCGCAGGACTGGTTACCGTCAGCTGATGCGCGCCGTTGCGATCGTGCTGCTGGTCGTCACCCTTTCAGCGTTCGCCGCCTACTCGTGGTTGATGTCGAATCTCCACATCGGCTTCGTCGGTTCGCAGCAGGGGAAGCCCACCACCGAGACGAGCGCACCGCCGAGGCCACAGGTGCTGACGGCCACCGTCGCGAGCGAGCACGGGTGGGACCTCGTCACGCGGGGTCAGCAGATCACGAGCGAGTACGGGCACGAGCCACGAACCTGCGCCGAGACGTACGGATCCCTGTCGGTCGTACCGCACTCCGGCCACACCAGGGTCACCCTCGACGTCCGGCCGGGCGCGGGGCGGCAACTCGTCGTCAACGCGGTCAGGGTGCGGGTGACCGTCGCGGTGCCGCTGGTCCGGACCCCGACCTACCTCTACCACTGCACCGGTCCCGCCGACCCACCCGTGACCAGTACGCGGATCGAGCCACGCGCGGGTGCGGTGTTTCCGGTCGAGGGCACCTTCCCGCGGCAGGTGTCCGAGGAGGGCTACCGGCAGGACATCGAGGTCGAGGTGCACGGCAGGGAAGCCGCCGACTGGCAGGTCGAGGTCGACTACACGCTCGACGGCGTCAGCGCGACGCAGCCGGCGACCGCTCAACTGCTGGTCACCGAGCCCGAGCGGATGGACACCACCGGGCACACGGTGTGGTGCGACCGGGAGTGGCGCCAAGGCGAAAGCTGCTAGCGGCGGATTTCGCTGTACCCGGAAGCGCTGTTGAGGACGACCAGCGGCGTGGCGGCGATCAGCAACGCGACCACCAGCCCGCTCGCGACCACGACCGCGAACCCAGGCGTCGGCAACGGTCCCTTCGTCGCGAACAACGTGACCACGCCCAGCGCCACGCCGAGCCCGGTCATCGCCACCAGCGGGACCTGGGCTCCAGCAGCACCACCTTCCGCGAGGCCACCACAGGTCGGCCATGCACGCACCATGCCCCCGGCGTGTACACCGGGGGCATGGTCATCTAGCTGGACAGACTTTAGAACGGTCCGGCCGGAACCTTCACCTTGGCCGTCTGGACCAGCGTCTGCGGCGCGGGCTCGACCGCCGCACACGTCGTGCCGTTGCGCGGCAGCTTCAGCGACACCATGTACTCGTTGTTGATCTTCAGGGTGCACTCGCTGCGGTCGTAGACACCGTGGCCCCAGCCTTCGTAGGTCACGAAGACGGTGGTGTCACGGGTCTGCCGGTGCGCGTTGACCGCCCATTCGTAGACCGTGGCCGGGTCGTGCTCGGAGTTGGTCATCAGGATCTTCGGCGCGTGCTTGATGTTCAGCGGGCGCTGCGGGTTCGTGGCCTTCGGGAACCCGATGCACCCCATCATGGCGCCGTGACCGAGCGACGAGCCGCGGGTGTTGGGCGCGACGCGGTTCTCCATGTTGTTGAGCGCCTGGTACTCGCCCCACGAGCTGACGCGCAGGTTGTAGTCGTTGCAGAAGATGCCCGGGAACGGGTTCTCGAACGTCTCACCCTCCGCGAAGGCAGCGGCGGCCGGAGCGCCGTTGACCAGCGTGGCGATGTAGTCGGCGAACGGCTTCCACGCCGGGCCGTAGCCCATGCTCACGACCCCGGCGCCGAGGCGCTCGGAGGTGATCACGTTGCCCTGCGGGTCCTTCAGCTCACCGCGGTCGGCCTTGGCGAGCAGGTCCTTCCAGATCTTGCGCAGGTCCTTGCCGTGGAACGGTGACGACGCGTCGCGGTCGCTCCACTTGACCCACTCGTTGAACACGTCCTCCGCGCCACGCGCCTCGGTCTCGAGGAACTTCCACGTGCCGAGGCTGTGGTCCATGTTGGAGTCGATGATCATGGCGCGGATGTTCTTGCCGTACTGCGCCGCGTAGTGCTGGCCCATGATCGTGCCGTACGAGACGCCGTAGTAGTTGATCTTCTTCTCGCCCAGCGCACGACGGATCGAGTCGATGTCGTTCGCGACGTCGTAGGTCGAGGCGTGGTCGAAGATCGGACCGGACTGCTTGCGGCAGTCCGCGCGCAGCTCCTTGTTGAACGCGAAGAGCTGGTCGAACTCGGCGGCCGTCTTCGGGTAGTCGGACGGCTGCTTGCGCAACAGGTCGGCCGAGCACTTGATCGGCTGGCTGCGCGCGACGCCACGCGGGTCGAACCCGATGACGTCGAACTTGTCGACGATGTCCTTGCTGAAGTAGCGATCGGCGGCGAACGAGAAGTCGACACCCGAGCCGCCAGGGCCACCCGGGTTGATGACCATCGCGCCGATTCTCCCGGCCTGGTCGTTCGCCTTGCGGCGCGAGACGGCCAGCTGGAACTTCTCACCGTGCGGCTTGGCGTAGTCGATCGGCAGCTCGAGGAAGCCGCAGTCGATCGTCGGCACCTCCGCACACGGCTTCCAGTCGATCGCGCCGACCTTGTACTCCGGTTGCCCCTCCGGAGCCGCGACTGCGATCTGACTCGCACCCAGGACCAATGCAGAACTCGCGAGCGCGGCCCCGAAGGCACGCACCATCGGTTGCATGATGGATTTCCTCCCTAGATCCCCGATCTTGCGGGAGGAAACGCTTCCACCGATCGTGTGACGTAGACAACCAACCGAGGTAGGGAAAGAAATCAGACTGTGGTCGGACAACCACCCTCAGTTAGTCGTTTTGGCCCACATCGTCTGAAGGTGTGCTAGGCCATCGCCCGTAGGGGTTCCTAGTACGCGCAGCCGCGCCATGCCGCCGTCGGGATAGATGTCGAGCCGCACCGCGGTCACCTCCACGCCGTCCACCACGAACCGGTGCCGCGTGTCGGGCTGCAGCCGGGTGCGCGGCAGAACGTCGAACCACGCGTCCGGGTCCTTGCGCTCGTCACAGCCGCTGACCGACGCCCAGCCCGGCGCGTTGCCCTTGAAGTGGCTCGTGTCGAGCTCGACCAGCTGCACGACACCGGGCGTGGCGAGCCTCACGGAGACCCAGTCGTTGCCCTCGTCGCGCCGGCGCGCGGTCTCCCAGCCCTCCCCCATGACCGTGGCCTGTCCAGGGGAGATCAGGTTGTTGGGCGAGCTGTAGAACATGTTGCTGCAGCCCGTGACGACCGCGCCGTTCTCCAGTGCGGCCAGGTCGATGCCGGGGACGAGCAGCCGCGGGTCGGCGACCGGCTCGCCGTGCACGCGCAGCCGGGCGACGCCGCCGTCCGGGTCGATGGTGAGCCTGACGTGCGTGACGCGGCGACCTTCATCGACGTCGAAGTAGTGCTTCTCGTCGCCCTTCAGCGCGGAGCGTTCGACCAGCGGGAACCACTCGGTGATCTCCTCGGCGGCCGGGTAGCCGTCGACCTGCGCGCCCTCGACCCAGCAGAACGGCGGGTAGTTGCCCTTGAAGAACGCCGTGTCGACGACGACGCCCTTGACCACTCCGGGCATGCCGAGCCGGATCACCGCCTGGTCGACGCCCGCCTCCCTGCGCCGCCTGGTCTCCCAGCCGTCGTAGATCTGCCCTTTGTGGCCGAAGCTGTAGGTCTGGTAGACCGGCTCGGCGGGCTTGATCAGGTTCTCCCGCTCGGCGAACAGCTCGTCGTTCGCCCACACCACACCGCCCCCGGCCGCGCGCGAGGCGAGATCGGGCAGCCGGGTCCACTCCGTCATGCTTCTCCTCTGCGTAGCAACTTGCCTTGCGTTGTGCTGGTTTCCTTGCCCCGCAACCACGTTTGCCTGACCACACCGTGCAGTTCCCGACCGTGGTAGGGCGTGACGGGGTTGCGGTGGTGGAGTGCGTTCTTGTCCACCACGAACGTCTGGTCCGGCGCGAACACCACGAGGTCCGCGTCCTTGCCGACCTCGATGGCGCCCTTGGTCTCCAGCCCGACCTGGCGGGCCGGGTGTGTCGCCATCCAGCGGACGACGTCGGTGAGGTGAAAGCCGCGTGAGCGCGCCCCCGTCCACACCGCGGGCAGGCCGAGCTGCAGTGACGCGATGCCGCCCCAGGCCGTGGCGAAGTCGCCGGCCTTCAGCTCCACCGTGCTCGGCGAGTGATCGCTCACGACGAGCTCGATCACTCCCTCGCGCAACCCCTGCCACAACGCCTCGCGGTTCTCCGCCTCGCGGATCGGCGGGCAGCACTTGAACTCCGTCTGCCCATCGTGGATCTCCTCGGCCGTGAACGTGAGGTAGTGCGGGCAGGTCTCGGCGGTCACGGGAAGCCGGTCGCGGTGCGCTCCCTCGATGATGTGCAACGCGTCCGACGACGACAGGTGCAGGATGTGCGTCCGTGCGCCGGTCTTGCGGGTCAGCTCCACGACATCCGCGATGGCCCGGTTCTCGGCTTCACGCGGACGGGACGCCAGGAATCCCGCGTAGTCCGGTTCCGACTCACGAACGGTGTGCGCGTCCTCGGCGTGCACGATCGTCAACGCGTCGAGCGTCGCCAACTCTCGCAACGCGGCTTCGAGCTCGGCTTTCGTGACCGCCGGAAACTCGTCCACGCCCGAGTGCAGCAGGAAGCACTTGAAGCCGAAGACTCCGGCCTCGTGCAACGGCTTCAGATCGGCCAGGTTGCCGGGGATGATCCCGCCCCAGAACCCGACGTCCACCGAGATGTTCGCGGCGGCCTTGCGCTTGATCTCCAGCGCGGCGACCTCGACCGTCGGCGGGATGCTGTTCAGCGGCATGTCGATGATCGTCGTGACGCCACCGGCAGCGGCGGCACGGGTCGCGGTCTCGAAGCCCTCCCACTCGCTGCGGCCGGGGTCGTTGACGTGCACGTGCGTGTCGACCAGGCCGGGCAACAGCACCTCGTCGTCGGCGAGGTGCACGACGTTCGGGGAGTCGATGAACGGCTCGACGGCCACGATCCTGCCGTCGGCGACACCGACGTCGCAGGCGATCTCGCCCTGGGGGGTGATGACCCTGCGGGCGCGGAAGACCAGGTCCATGTCCCTCACTCTGACATCCAGTCGCGGGCGATGCGACCGCCGAGAACGCCCAGCAACGAATCTGCCTGGGCCATGCACCGCGTGACGTCCGGCTCGATGTCCAGCAACGCGTAGGCGGCCTTGAGTCCCAGCTCGCCCGGCGCGACCGAGCACTGACCGGCCACCGCGACCACCGGTACGTCACCTGAGGCCTTGACCACGCCGAACGGTGCCTTGCCGTGCTGGGTCTGCGCGTCCAGTGATCCTTCGCCTGTGACCACCAGACGCGCGTCCCGGACGGCCTCTTCGAAGCCGACCAGTTCCAGCACCACCTCGATGCCCGGCCGGAACCGCGCACCGAGCACCGCGAGCGCGGCGAACCCGATCCCGCCGGCCGCACCTGCTCCGGGCCGACCGGCGTGCTCCAGCCCTACCCGGTCCGCGAACGCTTCAAGCCGTGCTTCGAGGATCTCGACCTGTTCGGGTGAAGCACCCTTCTGCGGCCCGTAGACCGCAGCCGCCCCAGAAGGCCCGAGCAGCGGGTTGTCGACGTCCGACGCCAGCACGAGGTCGACGCCGTCGAACGACGCGGTGCCCAGCGCCTCCAGCATTCCCGCGCCGCCGTCCGTGCACGCGCTGCCGCCCAGCCCGAGCACGATCGTCGCGCAGCCGATGTCCATCGCGGCCTTCAGCAGTTCGCCGACGCCGTAGCTGGTCGCTTCGAGAGGCGCCGGCCTGTCCAGCAACGTGAGCCCGGCCGCCGCGGCCACCTCGACCACGGCGGTCGTGCCCTTGACGGCGAAGGACGCGGGCACCGGTGTGCCGGCCGGGCCGGTGACCCAGCGCCCGACCTTCAGGAACCCGGCGGCGACGGCGGCGTCGACCGTGCCGTCGCCGCCGTCCGCCACCGGGAGGAGGCGCACGTCCACGTCCGGGGCCGCCTCCCGCAGGCCGCGCGCGACGGCGGCAGCGACCTGCGGGGCGGTGAGCGATCCCTTGAACTTGTCCGGCGCGACGACGATCACGGCAACGGCTCGAATTCCCGCATGGCCGCGATGGACGTGCCGTTGGCGGTGTTGCCCTCGCGCTCGATCATGATCTCCACGAGGACTGGGCGAGAAGTGCGATCGGCCTCCTTGCGCGCCCACTCCAGCGAGCTGCGGATCTCGCTCGGATCGGCCACGCGGATGCCCGAGCACCCGTAGGCCTCCATGATCTTGACGTTGTCCGAGCCGCTGGTGTCGTAGTGGATGTCGACCTCGTACTTCATGTCGTAGCCACCGTGGTCCTCCGCCATCCGGATCAGGCCGAGGTACTCGTTGTTCAGCATGATCAGCACGAACGGCACGTCGTACTGGGCGCCGACCGCGAGCTCCTCCACGAGGAACTGGAACGAGTAGTCGCCGACGATGCCGACGACCTCGGCGTCCGGTCGCGCCTTCTTCACGCCGATGGCCGCCGGGATCTCCCAGCCGAGCGGACCGGCCTGGCCGCAGACCTGGTAGTGGCGCGGCTTGTGCGCTTTCTGGTGCTGGCCCGACCAGATCTGGTAGAGCCCGATGGCCGTGACGAAGTAGGTGTCCGGGCCGTAGAACTCGTTGATCTCCTTGAACACCCGCGGTGCCTTGACCGGCACGGTGTCGAAGTCCTCGCGGCGCAGCAGGGTCCGCTTGAGCTCCTGGCAGCGGTCGACCCACTCGCCGGCCGCGCGCGGACCGCGTTCGCGTGCTTTGTCGAGGAGTGCCCGCAGGAACACCTTGGTGTCCGCGACGATCCCGAGGTCCGGCCCGAACACCTTGCCGATCTGGGTCGGTTCGATGTCGACGTGGATGAACTTGCGGTCACCGCGGTAGGTCGCGAGGTCGCCGGTGTGCCGATCGCCGAACCGCGCCCCCAGGGCGAGAACCAGGTCCGACTCCAGGAACGACGCGTTGCCGTAGCGCTGCGAGGTCTGGATGCCGGTCATGCCCGCGTACAACGGGTGGTCCTCGTCGATCGCACCCTTGCCCATCAACGTGGCCTGGATCGGGATCTGCAGGAGCTCAGCCAGGTCCAGCAGCTCGGCGGACGCCTCGCCGAGGATGACACCGCCACCCGCGAGCAGCAGTGGGCGTTCGGCGGCCAGCAGCATCTCCAGCGCCCGTTCGACCCGTGCGTCGGAGGGTGCGCTTTTCACGACCGGCAACGGTTCGTCGATCGAGGAGTCCCACTCGATCTCCTGCTTCTGCACGTCGATCGGCAGGTCGATCAGGACCGGTCCGGGACGGCCGGAGCGGGCGATCCGGAACGCCTCGCGGAAGATCCACGGCATCTGCGCGGCTTCCTTGACCTGCACCGCCCACTTCGTGACGGGGGCTGCGATCGAGACGATGTCGACGGCCTGGAACGCCTCCTGGTGCAGCTTCGACACCGCGGCCTGGCCGGTGATGCACAGGATCGGCACGGAGTCGGCCTGCGCGGTGTACAGGCCGGTGATCATGTTCGTGCCGGCCGGACCGGACGTGCCGATCGCGACACCGACGTTGCCGGTCGTGCGCGACCAGCCGTCGGCCATGTGCGTGGCGCCCTCCTCGTGCCGCACGATGAGGTGCTCGATGGAACCGTCCAGCTCCATCGCCTTGTACAGCGGCAGGATCGCGGCGCCGGGGCAGCCGAACACGGTATCGATGCCCTCGGACTTGAGGACCTCGACGACCGCCTGCATGACGGGGATCTTCGGCATGTGTCAGGCCCTTCCCGCGAAGTTCTCGATGACCTTGAGCAGCGCGGAGTGGTCGAGCGACCCGTAGCCCTGCGCGCGTGCCGCCGCGACCAGCGCGGCGATCTGGTTGGTGACCGGCAGCGCGACGTCGGCGGCGCGCGCCGCGTCCAGTGCGATGCCCATGTCCTTGTGGTGCAGGTCGATCCGGAATCCCGGCTGGAACTCGCGCGCGATCATGGACTCGCGCTTGAGGTCCAGGATCCGGTTGGCCGCGAGACCGCCCGCGAGCACGTCCAGGCCCGCCTTCGGGTCGACACCGGACGCCTCCAGCAGCACGATCGACTCGGCGACCAGCGCGTAGATGCCGCCGACCATCAGCTGGTTGGCGGCTTTCACGACCTGGCCGGCGCCGTGCGGTCCCACGTGGACGATCGTCTTGCCGACGATCTCCAGGAACGGCCTGGCGGCGGCGAAGTCGGCCTCGTCGCCGCCGACCATGATGCTCAGACTTGCTTGCACCGCACCGGTCTGGCCGCCGGACACGGGCGCGTCGAGCACCCGCACGTTCGTCAGCTTCCTCGCGATGTCGATCGAGGTGGACGGGCGGATCGTGCTCATGTCGATCAGCAACGTGCCGTCGTCGAACGTGACCTCGTCGATGACCGCCTCGACCTGCGGGTGGTTCGGCAGCATCGTGATGACGACCTCGGCGCCGCTCACGGCCTCCTGGGCGCTAGCGGCCGCCTTGCCGCCGTCCGCGACGAGCTTTTCGAGCGAGGCCGAGCTGAGGTCGAAGCCCGTCACGTCGTGCCCGGCGGCTACGAGGTGGGCCGCCATCGGCGAGCCCATGATGCCGAGTCCGATGAAACCGATCCTGGTCATGCGTTGTCCCTCCAAGCAAAGGAGTTCGTGACGGGCTTGTACTCGGCGCCGACGAAGCCCGTGTAGCCGTTGGCGCGGAGCTTCGCGAGATGCCCGAAGAGGTCGAGCTCGCCGGTGCCCGGCTCACCGCGTCCGGGAGCGTCGGCGATCTGCACGTGACCGATGCGGTCGACGTGGTCGGCGAGGGTGTCGAGGTCGTCGCCGTTCGTGGCGAGGTGGTAGAGGTCCGCGAGCAGCTTCACGTTGCCGCGGTCGATCTCGTCGATGAGCTCGAACGCCTGGTGGGCGGTCTTGATCGGGTAGTTCGGCGCGCCGCTGAGCGGTTCGACCACGATCTGCGCGCCTGCCTCGGCCGCGACGTCGGCGGCGAAGCGGTAGTTCGAGATGGTCTGCGCGGTGGTCTCGAAGTTGCCGTGCAGCGCGTTGAGCGTGCGGCAGCCGAGCCGGGCCGCGATGGCGACGGTGATCTCGACGTTGGTCCGGAACTCGGTCTCCCGGCCGGGCCAGGACGCGAGGCCGCGGTCACCGGCCGGCATGTCGCCCGCGTAGAGGTTGAGGCCGACCAGGCGCACCCCGGCGTCCTCGATCGCGCGTTCGAACGCCTCGATCTCACGTGTCTCGGGTACGGCGTCCGCGAACGGCCACCAGATCTCGACCGCGTCGAACCCGGCTGCGCGCGCGGCGGCCGGACGCTCCAGCAGCGGCAGCTCGGTGAAGAGCATGGACAGGTTTGCGTCGAACATCTCTTGGCCCGTTCCTTCCACATTGCGGAAGTTGAATTTCGCTCTATGGAGACACTAGACATCTCGCTCAGCCCAGGTCAAGAATGTGGAAGTTAGATTCCGCGATACAGAAACTTGGAGAGCCGTGGACAGCTTCAACAGCGCCCCGGAGGCCGAACTCCGACCTCTGCTCACCGAGTGCCTCGCGGTACCCCGCTGGGTCGACGCGATAGTGGCGGGCAGGCCGTACGCGTCGATGGATGCTCTCCTCGCAGCTTCTTCCGTTGCTGCACAAGGACTTTCCGACGAGGAGGTGCTCGGCGCCATCGCCGGGCACCCGCGCATCGGCGAACGACAGAAGACAGGTGGGGTGTCGGCGAAGTGGTCGCGGTCCGAACAGTCCGGTGTGGACAGCTCCCAGGCTGATCGCCTGGCGGCTGCGAACGCCGCGTACGAGGATCGGTTCGGGCACATCTACCTGGTGTGCGCGACCGGCCTGAGCGGTGCGGAGATGCTCGGCAACCTGTCCAGTCGCATGGACAACCCGCCGGACGTCGAGATCCGTGTCGTCAACGACGAACTCGCGAAGATCGCCGCCTTGCGGCTGCAGAAGCTGATCGGGAGCTGAAACATGGCCATCGTCCTGGGCCCCAACCAGTACGGGAAGGCGGAGAACCGCCTCGTCACGGTGTCGCGCAACGGTTCCGTGCACACGATCAAAGACCTGACCGTCAGCACGTCGCTGCGCGGAGACCTCGCCGACACGCACCTGACCGGCGACAACGCCAAGGTGCTCGCGACCGACACGCAGAAGAACACCGTCTACGCGTTCGCCAAGGAAGCGCCGGTAGGTGAGATCGAGGACTTCGCGCTGCGCCTGGGCCGCCACTTCGTCTCTTCGCAGGAGGCGATCTCCGGCGCGCGGATTCTGATCGACGAGCACTCGTGGGACCGCATCGACGCGAACGACCACTCGTTCGTGCAGGGGTCGAACGAGAAGCGCACCACGGCTGTGACGATCGAGGGCTCACAAGCGTGGGTCGTGTCGGGTGTGCGCGACCTGGTGGTGCTGAAGTCGACGGGTTCCGAGTTCCACGGCTACCCGAAGGACCCGTACACGACGTTGAAGGAGACGAACGACCGGATCCTGGCGACGTCGGTGACCGCGCGCTGGCGCTACACGGGCACCGACGCCGACTGGGCGAAGTCGTTCACCGAGATCCGCTCGCTGATGCTGAAGACGTTCGCGGACAAGCACTCCCTGTCGTTGCAGCAGACGCTGTACGCGATGGGCGAGGCGGTGCTGAACGCGCGTCCCGAGGTCGCCGAGGTACGGCTCTCCATGCCGAACAAGCACCACTTCCTGGTGGACCTGAGCGCGTTCGGCCTGGAGAACGACAACGAGGTCTTCTACGCCGCGGACCGCCCGTACGGCCTCATCGAGGGCTCGATCCTGCGGGACGACGCTCCTGATGCGGGCCTGGCCTGGAGTACTTTGCCAGCCTTCTGAACAGCAGCGGGTTCATGAGGCTGGCGGGCGACGCCATCATGTGGATGACCTTGAAGAACCGCTTGAAGAGCTCGGGGTCGTACGTGATGGCCACGAACCACTTCCTCATGTACCAGCCCTGAAAGCGCTCCAACGGCCCCGGCGCGTGCGTCACCCCCGTCCAGCCCAGATCGGCCCCGCTGGACAGGGACCACGCGCCGGCGGCCTGCTTCGCCACCGCGCGCTGGAACCCGCGGCAGCTCTTTGCACTGAAGTCCTTGAGCTTCCTCAGTTCCAATGCCTCGAGCGCCGCGATCGTCATGCCCTGCCCGTAGACGGGGTTGAACGCGCACACCGAGTCACCCAGCGCGACCAGCCCGCCAGGCCAGCCCTCCGCCTGCTCGAACGCGTTGCGGCGACTGGCCGTCCGTGCGAACAGGTAAACGGGCGTGACCGGCTCGAAGTCCTTCAACATCTCGATGAACGGGGCTTCGAGCGACTCCAGGAACGCCCGGTACCCCTCCTCGTCACGCGGCGGATGATCACCACCGGCCCCCTGCGCCGTCATCATCACGCGGCCACCCTCGATGCGCATCATGATCGCGCCCCGCGGCCTGGCCGGCGCGGACAGCAACTCCGCCATCAGCACCGGCAGGTCGGCCTCGGCCGGCACGTCGTAGAGCCTGGTCGCATACCCGGTCCGCGAGTCGACCACCGTCGGCTCCGGCGTGGCGACCCCCGCCTCGCCCAGCCACTTCCCGATCTTCGACGCGCGCCCGGACGCGTCCACTACCAGATCGGCGTCGATCCTGCCGTCCTTCGTCAGCACACCATCCACAGTGGATCCGTTGAAGCTGAGCCCGACGACCGCGGTGTCGTCCTGGATCTTCGCGTTCACCCGGCGCCGGATCGCGGTCTCCAGCAGCGGCCGGCCGACCGTCAGGAACGGCAGTCCGGTGTGGCCCGTCTTGATCCAGCCCACCGCGTTGAGCATCCGCATCTCGCTGGCGTCCCTGAGGTACGCCCCGGCGGCCACGAGCTCGTCGAGCAGGCCGGGAAACAGGTCCTCCAGCACCTCGCCGCCACGCACCAGCAATCCGTGCACGTGTCTGCCCTGCGGCACACCCGCGCGGTACTCGGGCTCGTCGGACAGCTTGTCCCGTTCCAGGACAACGACGTCATGAGACTCGCTCAAAACGCGAGCGGCCACCAAACCGGCGATTCCCCCACCTATCACCACGGCTTTCATGACTCCCATTGAACCCGAACGGCCCACGGTTTTCGGGCGAAAGCCGTCGACAGGTTCGGTCAGGCGTTGACGGTCGCCTTGCGGAGCTTCCACAGCGCGGACGGGCTCAGCAGCGAGGTCGGCGGTGCCTGCAGGTGCATGACGCTCAGGAACCGGCGCACCATGTCGACGTCCTGCGTCAACGCGACCTGCCAGCGGTCCATCACCTTGTTCATCAGACCCGGCTTGAACTCCGGCGACCACTGCGCGTCCGCTCTGGCCGACATGCCGAACGGCCCGGCGACGACCTTGGCCAGCGCCGCCTGGAACGCCTTGACGCCCTCCGCCGAGAAGTCGGTGTGGTTCCGCAGCAGCTCGGCCTCCAAAGCGGCCACCGTCATGCCCTGGCCGTACAGCGGGTTCAGCGTCGCCACGGCGTCGCCGACCGCGATCAGTCCGGCCGGCCAGTCCGACGTCCAGCGACCGCGCGAAGTCCATGAACCGCTCGGGGTCGTTCGACGGGTGGTCACCATCGGCACCCTGCAGCGTCACGAGCAGCTTGCCGCCCTCGATCCGGGTGGCGGAGCAGCCGCGGCGAACAGAAGGCGCGCTGATCAACTGGCCGATCGCGACCTCGTCGTTGTGCGGCAACGCGTACAGCCGGGTCGCATAGCCAGTCCGCGAGTCGGCCGACGCGGGTTCGGGCACCTCGATGCCCGCGGCACCCAGCCACTCGGCCAGCTTCGCGGTGCGGCCGGCGGCCATCACGACCAGCGACGCCTCGATGATCGATTCGTCACCGGAGTCCTTGGAGCGGACGCGCACGCCGTCCACAGTGGACCCGTCGAAGCGGAGGCCGACGACGTTCGTGCCGTCGGCGAACGAAGCGGAGACGCGGTGGCGGTCTCCAGGAACGGGCGGCCGACGGACCGCATCGGCAGCCCGGTCTCCCCCTGCGCGGCCCACCCGTGCGGAGTCAGCACCTGGGCGAAACCGGCGTCCATCAACTGCGCCCCGGCGTCGACGAGAGACGCCCTCAAGCCGGGGAAGAAGTCCTCCATGATCTGAGCTCCGCGCAGCAACAACCCGTGCGCGTGCCTTCCTTGCGGTACACCGGAACGGTATTCCGCGTCGCCACGGGTCGGACAACGCGACACGCCCGGTCGTTGCTACCCGAACGAGACCGAGGTCACCGGTTTTCGCTGGAGCGCAAGGACATCTGCTGGTCACGCCACGAGTGGAAGAGGTCTGCCTCGCTGTACCAGTCCACACCCTTCGGGCGTTCGCCGGTCTTCATGAACTCGATCAGCAGCTGCCGGTACAGCGGGAGCGGCACGCCTACGCCGGGCGGGAAGTCGGTGTACTTCTCGTTGACGTACGGCGCTTCCCCGGAGCCCTTCGGCCAGCCCATGAAGACGTTGTCGACGTAGTACATGTAGCCCCAGCCGCCCCGCACGGCGAGCACCACGTTGTGGTCCGGGTCGCCCTCGGCGGTCAGCGCCCTGCCGAAGTGGTCGAGCGATCCGTCGTTGCACTCCGGCCTGCCGAGCAGTCCGATCAACGTGTCCACATCCGCCTCGCACGCGACGACCTGGTACTTGTGCTCCGCCGCGTCGAGGTCGGGTAGCCCTGTCCAAAGGCCGGCACGCATGCTCATGCGAGTCACCCTGCACCCATTGCCGGGAACATTCGACACCCATTGACAGAACCACACGAACGGGTGATGACCCGGTCAGCCTGATCGGGTGGCGAGGCCTCTCAGCGCTGACTCGTCCAGACCTGTCGCGACCTGCACTTCCACCGGATCGAGCGCATCGCAGTCCACCGCACGGAGGAAGAACGACGACAGCGCCTGAGCGGTCGCGGGTTCGTCCAGAACGCCTCCTGAGACGCGCTGCACATAGGACTTCAGCCGCGCGGCATCAGCGTCCAAACCCTCGCGGTAGAAGGCGTAAACGGCCGCATAACGTGTCACCAATTGTGCCGGGTGCAAATCCCAACCCTGGTAGAAACCGTGTTTCAGTGATCGGCGGGTCAACCGGTAGTGCGTGTCCCAGCCGTACTGCTTCTGGTCGCCGACCGGGAGCACGTTGGTGGAACCGTCCGACAGCCGCACCCCGGTCCCAGCAGCGGAAACCTGCATGACGTGCCGCGCGAAGTCGCACGCGCCGTGCGCCAGGTGCTGCTGCGCCGCGGACAACCCGCAGCCCGCCGTGTAGTCGTAGGTGCCGAAGTGCAGACCTGTCACCCGGCCCCGGCCCGCCTGGATGAAGCGCGGGATCGCGAGCCGTCCATCGTGATCCACAATGGACTGGGTGGTCTCGACCTGGATCTCGAACTTCAGATCGGTGCCGAAGAGGTCCAGCACCTCGCCGAACACCTCGACCTGGTCGACTGATGTCACCTTCGGAAAGGTGATCACGAAACCTGGCGGAACCTCTCCCAATGCTGTCAGGAAGATGTCCAGTGTGCGCAGTCCGCGTTCACGCAACGCCTTGGTGTCGAACGACTTGATCCGCAGCCCGAACGACGGCGGCGCCGTGCCCTCCTCCACCCACCGGGCCACCAGATGGGCCGTGCTCTCGGCGTCCATGTCCTCGACGTCGTCCTCTGGCGCGCCGTAGCCGTCCTCGAAGTCGATCCTCAGGTCCTCGATCGGCTCCCTGGCGAGCTTGGCGCGGACGCGGTCGAGCACACCCTCCGGCAGTTCCGGCAGCAGGTCCGGCTCGATCGACTCCAGCGCCTCGCGGCCCCAGTCGGCGACCGTCGTCGCGATGACGCGACCGGCGGGCACGTAGCACGTGTGCACGGGCTGACGGCCCACCGGCCAGGTTCGCTCCACAGTGGACAGCCGGGCGGTCACCCGCGCGACGTCCTCCGGTGACAGCGACGTCTCGTACATCAGATGCGCTCGTACGCCGGCAGCGTCAGGAAGTCGACGAAGTCCTCGGACAGCGCGACCTGTTCGAACAGCTCGACGGCGGCCGCGACGTGCGGGCCGTCGACCTCGTGGCCCACCCGCGCCAGGACTTCCCGCACGGCGTCGGCGGTGACCTGAGTGCCGTCGTCGAGCACGACCTTGTTGTTGATCCACTGCCAGATCTGGGACCTGCTGATCTCCGCGGTGGCCGCGTCCTCCATGAGGTTGTGGATCGCCGCCGCCCCGTTGCCGCCCAGCCACGACGCGATGTACCGGACGCCGACGTCAACAGCGCTCTCCAGCCCGGCCCGCGTGGCCGAACCGCCCGCCGACTTGAAGTCCAGCAACTGCTCTGCCGTAACGCTGACCTCGGGCCGCTGCTTGTCGATCTGGTTCGGCTTGTCGCCGAGCACGCCGTCGAAGATCTCGCGGCAGATCGGCACCAGGTCCGGGTGCGCCACCCAAGACCCGTCGAAGCCGGCGTTCGCCTCGCGCGTCTTGTCCTCACGAACCTTGCGCAACGCGTTCTCCGTGACCTCGGGATCGCGCCGGTTCGGGATGAACGCCGCCATGCCACCCATGGCGAACGCCCCGCGCTTGTGGCACGTCTTCACCAGAAGCTCGGTGTACGCGCGCATGAACGGCGCCGTCATCGTCACGCTGTTGCGGTCCGGCAGCACGAAGTCCGCGCCCGCGTCCCGGAAGTACTTGATGACGCTGAACAGGTAGTCCCACCGACCGGCGTTGAGCCCCGACGCGTGGTCGCGCAGCTCGTAGAGGATCTCCTCCATCTGGAACGCGGCCGGAATCGTCTCGATGAGCACCGTCGCGCGGATCGTGCCGTGCGGGACGCCCTTGAGCTTCTGCGCCGTGGTGAAGACGTCGTTCCACAGCCGCGCTTCGAGGTGCGACTCCATCTTCGGCAGGTAGTAGTAGGGCTTGCCGAGCTCCGCGTTGTGGAAGAAGTGCAGCCCGAAGTCCACCAGCGCGCCGACGGCGTTCTTGCCGCCGAACTGGAGGTTGCGCTCGTCGAGGTGCCACCCGCGCGGCCGCACGACGATCGTCGGGTACGGCCCGCCCTTGAGCCGGTACTCCTTGCCCTCCGGCGAGGTGAACTCGATCGTCTCGCGCGCCGCCTCGTACAGGTTCACCTGTCCCTGCACCACGTTGTCCCAGTGCGGCGTGTTCGCGTCCTCGAGGTCGGCCAGCCACACCTTCGCCCCGGAGTTGAGCGCGTTGATCGTCATCTTGCGCTCGGTGGGCCCGGTGATCTCGACGCGCCGGTCGCGCAGTGCCTCGGGCGCCTCGGCCACCTGCCACTCACCGTCGCGGACGTCCTGGGTCTCGGGCAGGAACCCGAGAGGGCGCCGCTCCTTGCGCAGGGCGAGCAGCTCGTCCCGGCGGGCGGCGTGCGCCTCGTGCAGCTTCGCGACGAACTCAAGAGCCTCTTCGGTGAGGACCTGCACCTGGATCCACCTCTCTCGGTTTTGCTGTGTGGACTATAGTTTTTGCATTGCGGAACTGCAATGAGAGGAGCCGCACGTGTCCACAGGTGGCGTGCAGTCCCTTCAGCGGGCCTTCGACCTGCTCGAACGGCTCGCCGACGCGGGCGGGGAGGCGTCGCTGTCCGAGCTCGCCTCGGTGTCCGGGTTGCCGCTTCCCACGATCCATCGGCTCATTCGCACCCTTGTCACGCTGGGGTATGTGCGGCAGAACAGCAACCGGCGGTACACGCTGGGGTCGCGGCTGATCCGCCTCGGCGAGACCGCCTCCCGGCAGTACGGGACGTGGGCCCGGCCGTTCCTGTCGCAGTTGGTTGACTCCGTGGAGGAGACGGCAAACCTCGCGGTCCTCGACGGTGACGAGGTCGTCTACGTGGCGCAGGTGCCGTCCAAGCACTCGATGCGGATGTTCACCGAGGTGGGGCGGCGGTTGCTGCCGCACGGGACCGGGGTCGGCAAGGCGATGTTGTCGCAGCTGCCCCGCGACGAGGTCCGGGCGTTGCTCGACCGCACCGGGTTGCCCGCTTACACGCCCAACACGATCACGGACGCCGCCGAGCTGCTCGACTCGCTGGACGAGATCGCCGAGCGCGGGTTCGCGCTCGACGAGTCCGAACAGGAGCTCGGGGTCCGGTGCATCGCGGTGCCGGTGGTCGGCGGGCCCGCGCTGGCGGCGGTGTCGGTGTCGGGGCCGGAGGGCCGGCTCACGAAGGAAGCCGTGTCGCGGATCCTGCCCGAGGTGCTGGCGGTCGCGAAGAGGCTCGCGGACCGCGCAAGCTGACGCAGGGGTCCCCCGAGCTGGGAACCCCTGCATCACAACGTACTCAGCGGGTCCGACGGTCTCAGCGGGTCTGACAGCCTCAGCCGGTCCGACGGCGCAGTGCCGGTGCGAGCGCCCGCTGAGCCGCGAAGAGCGCGACCCCGCCGATCGCGCAGGCCGATCCGAGAACGGCCGGTCCGGCCAGGCCGAGCAGCGCTGTTCCGGCCAGCGGACCGAGGACCGCGCCGACGCTCCAGGTGGTCGAGGCGAGACCCATGTACCCGCCGCGCAGCTCGGCCGGCGCGAGGTCGGCGAAGGTGTCGCCGAACCGGACGGCGATGCCGATCTGGCCGAGGGTCCAGATCAGGACCGATCCGGCGAAGCCCGCGCCGCCGTGGCTCACGGCGCCGAGCGCGGCACCGGCCCCGACCAGCAGCATCGACACGGCCGACACCGCGGTGCCGTTGCGACCGGCGAGCACCCGGACCGCCACCGGCTGCAGCGCCACGATGGCGACACCGTTCAGCGCCAGCACCGCGCCGTACGTCGCGGGGCCGAGACCATCAGCCGTCATCAGCAACGGCAACGTCGTGAACGTCTGCAGGAACAACGTGAAGTAGCCGACGTGAATCGCCATCATCGCGATCATCAACCGGTCGCGCAGCACCACGGGCAACAGCGCCTGCCGCGTCTGCACCGACCCAGCCGGACGGGTTTCCGGCACCTGGCGCCACACGATCAGCGCCGCGACCAGCGAGGCCGTCACGTTGATCCAGAACAACAGCCCGTAGCCGTACTGGGCCAAGATTCCGGCCGCCACCGTTGCGACGGAGAAGCCGAGGTTGGCCGCCCAGTAGAGCAACCCGAACGCACGGATCCGCTGCGACGCGGGCAGATCGGCCACCGCGGCGGACCCAGCCGGGCGGTGCAGCTCGACGGTCAGTCCGACCGCGACGGCGGCCAGCCAGATCTCGGGCATCGAGTCGGCTGAGCCGAGCGCGGTGAGTGCCACCGCGGCACCCACGAACCCCACCAGCATCGTGTTGCGGCGGCCGATCCTGTCTCCCAGCCAGCCGCCGAGCAGCTGGGATCCGATGTCTCCCACGCCGACAGCCGCGACCACCGTGCCCGCCGTCGCGGGCGAGAGGTGCTGCGCCTGCGTCAGGTACAGCACCAGGAACGACCGGACCACGCCCCCAGCCCTGCCGACGAACTGCGTGGCCGCCAGGGCCCAGACCAGCTTGGGCAACTCCAGAAGCGGTCGGCTCGGGCTGAGCGTCGAAGTCGTCATGGCAACCACGCTAGGTTCGCAAGTGCATCACGAAAAGCGATGACTTCCGATCAAAGCAATCGCCAGCACTTATGCTTAACGACATGGCGGACCTCGAACTGCGTCACCTGCGGGCCATGGCCGTGATCGCCGAGGAAGGAACGTTCGGCCAGGCGGCGGCCCGGCTCGGCTACACCCAGTCGTCGGTGAGCCAGCAGATCGCGGCGCTCGAAAAGGCCGTCGGCGGCCCCGTCTTCGATCGCCCAGGCGGGCCGAAACCCGTCCGGATCACGCCGCTGGGCGAGGTGGTCCTGGCCCACGGCCGCGAACTGCTGCACAGGGCGGAGGCGCTGAACGACGCCGTCGACCGCTTCCTGGCGGGCAACGGCCGGATCGACATCGGCACGTTCCAGGGCGTGTCCACGCTGATCCTGCCGGTCGTCATCCGCCGGCTGCTGGACTCCCATCCCGGCTGCGACATCAGGCTGTCCGACGTGAAGCCGGAGGATCCGCGGATCGGGGATCTCGACCTGATGTTCCACGACGGTCACGTCGAAGGCGACGTCGAGAGCGTCAAGCTCTTCGACGAGCAGTACCTCCTGGTGACGCGCACGGGCACGTTCCCGGCCGGCCCGGTGCGCGCGAAACTGCTCGACGACGCTCCGATGGTCGGCTGGCCGCCCACCTACTACCAGCGATGGCTGGAACGGACGCTCGCCCGCGCCGGCGCCCGGCCGCGGTTCGTGTTCCGCACCACGGGTCACGAGACCATCCTGTCGATGGTGCGTGCCGGCATCGGCTGCGCGGTGCTGCCGTGGCTCGCCCTGCACGCCCATGACGCCTGGTCCGACGATCAGCTCAGCATCCACCCGCTGAAGCCGGCGCCTGCCCGCGAACTGTTCCTGCACTGGCCTTCCGGGCGCACCGAGTCCCCGCTCGCGCTCCGCACGCGCGAGATCGCCATCGACGTCGCACGCGATCTCGCCGAACAGATGTAACCCAGCAGAGGTGACTCAGCCGAGCAGAGCGTCCACAAAGGCGCCGGGCTCGAACGGCGCCAGGTGGTCGGCACCTTCGCCGAGACCGACGAGCTTCACCGGCACGCCCAGCTCGCGCTGCACCTGGAAGACGATGCCGCCCTTGGCCGTGCCGTCCAGCTTGGTCAGCACGATGCCGGTGATGTCGACCTGCTCGGCGAACACCCGCGCCTGGGTGAGGCCGTTCTGGCCCGTGGTGGCGTCCAGGACGAGCAGGACCTCGTCCACCACGGCCTGCTTCTCGACGACCCGCTTCACCTTGCCGAGCTCGTCCATCAAGCCCTTCTTGGTGTGCAGGCGGCCCGCGGTGTCGACCAGCACGGTGTCGACGCCGGTGTCCATGCCCCGCTTGACCGACTCGAACGCCACGGAGGCCGGGTCGCCGCCCTCAGGCCCGCGCACGGTCTCGGCGCCCACTCGCTTGCCCCAGGTCTCCAACTGGTCGGCAGCGGCGGCACGGAACGTGTCAGCGGCACCCAGCAGCACCGTGCGGCCATCGGCCACGAGCACGCGGGCGAGCTTGCCGGTGGTGGTGGTCTTGCCGACGCCGTTGACGCCGACCACGAGCAGCACGGCGGGCTTGCCGGCGTGCGGCAGCGCCTTGAGGGAACGGTCCATCTCCGGGTGCAGCGCGTCCACCAGGACCGAGCGCAGCAGGGCGGATGCCTCGGCCTCGGTCCGGACACCGGAACCGGCGAGCTTCGTGCGCAGGGTGGTGACGATCTCGGTCGTGGTCGCTGCGCCGAGGTCGGCGATCAGCAGCGTGTCCTCGACGTCCTGCCACGAGTCCTCGTCCAGGTCGCCCGCGCCCAGCAGGCCCAGCAGCGAGGAGCCGAAGGCGTTGCGCGACTTGGAGAGCTTGCCGCGCAGGCGTTCCAGGCGGCCCGCCGTCGGCTCGATCTCCTCGACCTCGGAGGCCTCCTCCGGCAGGTCGACCTCGACGAAGCCGCGCTTCACCGAGTCGCGCGGCACGGAGGCGTCGTCGCCCACGCCCGGCTGACCGTCCACCTCGGTGCGTTCGGCCACCGGGTGCTCGACCGGTTCGGCTTCGGGCTTGGCCGGGGCCAGCGAGAAGCCCGACGAGGCCTCGTAGCCGCCGGGGCGGGGCGCCTCTTCCTTCTGGGTGAGGCTGATGCGACGGCGACGCGTCAGCACCACGCCGGTCACCAGCGCGGCGATCAGCACGACCGCCACGACTACGAGGATCAGGACAAGGGAGGACGTCGACACGCGCTCATGGTTTCACAGGCCCGCATGTGACCTGTCAACCATCTACTGCTCAATTAGGCGAAGATTTCACCAAAGCACTTGCATCCGACCAGAGTGTGGAATAGACCACACGTCGTGAGGGTGATCGGACTGATTTCCGGCACGTCGATGGACGGCATCGACGTCGCCGTCGCCGACCTGTCGATCAACGGCGACGTCGTCGAACTCGTACCGGTGCAAAGCGCCGAACACCCGTTCCCGAAGGATCTGCTCGAGAAACCCCGGGATCTCGCTGAAGTGTGCGCCTTCGACACGTCGCTGGGGCAGGCTTTCGGCGAAGTCGCCGCCGGGTACCTGCCGGCGGACCTGATCTGCTCGCTCGGCCAGACCGTCCACCACGAGGTCCAGGACGGCGACTGCCTCGGCACGTTGCAGCTCGGGCAGCCCGCGTGGATCGCCGAACGCACGGGCGTCCCGGTGATCGCCGATCTGAGGGTCCGCGACGTCGCGGCAGGCGGCCAGGGGGCGCCGCTCGCGAGCACGCTGGACGAACTGTGGCTGACCGGCATGGTCGGCGACGCGCCCTCGATCGCGCTGAACATCGGCGGCATCGCCAACATCACCGTCGTAAGACCCGGGACACCACCGATCGCCTACGACACCGGGCCAGGCAACGCGCTGATGGACGCCGTCATGGAGGTCATCTCCAACGGCCAGCGACGCCAGGACACCAACGGCGAGTTCGCGCGCAGGGGCACGGTCCGCGAGGACATCCTCAAGAAGCTGCTCGCCGACCCGTACTACTCGAAGCCCTGGCCCAAGTCGACGGGCAAGGAGCTCTTCAACGCCGAGTACCTGCAAGGGTTTCCAACGGTCCCGGCCGAGGACATGCTCCGCACCCTCGCCGAGCTGACCGCCCGCACCATCGCCGACACCTGCCGCGCGCACGACGCGAGCACGGTCGTCGCGTCCGGTGGCGGGATGCGGAACCCGGTGCTCGTGGAAGCGCTCACGAAGGCGCTCGACCCGATCCCGTTGAAGATCAGCGACTCGCTGGGCCTGCCGCGTGACGGCAAGGAGGCCTACCTCGCCGCACTGCTCGGATTCCTGACGTGGCACGGGATCGCGGGCAACACGCCGTCCGCGACCGGTGCGTCCGGGCCGCGGCTGCTGGGCAGCATCACGCCCGGAAACGGGCCATTGAGGCTGCCCGAGCCCGTCACCACCGCCGTGACCAAGCTGAAAGTGGGGGAACCGAAGTGGCTGGCCTAGATCTCGCGATCATCGCGGTCTTCCTCGTCGGCATGCCGTTGCTCGGCACGTGGATCGGCGGCAGGCAGAAGTCGTCCACCGACTACTTCGTCAGCGAGAGCCGCATCTCGTGGTGGGTCGTCTGCCTGTCGGTCGTGTCCGCGGAAACGTCGACGCTCACCGTCCTGAGCGTGCCGGTGATCGCCTACATGGCGACACCCGCGCAGGGCGGCATGACGTACCTGACGCTCGCGCTCGGGTACATCGTCGGACGGATCATCGTCAGCTTCGTGCTGCTGCCGAAGTACGTCGCCGGTGACCTCGTGACGGCGTATGCGTTCCTGGGCAAGCGCTACGGCAACGGCATGCGCGCCACGGCGTCCGTGACGTTCCTCTTCACGCGCCTGCTCGCGGACGGCATCCGGCTCTTCGCGACGGCGATCCCGATCAAGCTGGTGCTGGCCCAGTACGGGATCGACGCCTCGTACTGGCTGATCATCGTGGCGCTCGGCGTCGCGATGGTGTTCTACAGCTTCTTCGGCGGCGTGCGCGCGGTCGTGTGGGTCGACGCCATCCAGATGCTCTGGTACGTGCTCGGTGGCGTCGTGGTGATCTGGTGGCTCGCCGGCAAGCTGCCGGACGGATGGCTCTCTAAGGCCGCGGACGTCGGCAAGTTCCAGATCTTCGACTTCACCTCGTCACCGCTGACGGGCGCCTATCCGTTCGTGGCCGCCTTCTTCGGCGGTGCGCTGCTGTCGATGGCCTCGCACGGCGCGGACCAGTTGATCGTGCAGCGGCTCATGGCCACGCGGGACGTGAAGGCCGCGCAGAAGGCGTTGATCGCCTCCGGTGTCGTGGTGTTCCTGCAGTTCGCGTTCTTCCTGTTCATCGGCGTCATGCTGTGGGCGTTCTACAACGGCGTCGACCCGGTGAAGGGCCTCAAGCTCGGCAACAAGGACGAGCTGTTCGGCAACTTCATCGTCCGCGAGCTGCCTTCGGGCCTGTCCGGCTTCGTGATCGCCGGCATCCTCGCGGCCGCGCTGTCGTCGTCGTTGGGCGCCTTGGCCTCCTCGACCGTCACGGACGTCTACGAACGCATCCGCAAGACCCCGATGACCGACGACGAACGCCTGCGCCACGGCCGGATCTGGACCCTGGTGTGGGCGGGACTGCTGATCGTGTGCGCGGGCCTGTTCGCCTCCTCGAACAAGACCACGGCGGACCCGATCGTGGTGCAGGCGCTCGGCATCGCCGGCTACACCTACGGCGCGCTGCTCGGGGCCTTCCTCCTCGGCCTCATCTTCAAGCGCGTCACGCAGGCGGACGCGATCATCGCGTTCGTGACGACGGTGCTGGTCGTCGGGTTCGTGATTCTGGGCGTCAAGTTCGCCGGCGGCACGCCGACGATCAACTTCGGCAAAGCGACGTCTGAGCTGAAGTCCTTGACGGGGTGGTGGAACACGCCTCTGGGGGTGGCGGTCACCTTGCTCGTGGGTGGATTGCTGTCATTGCGGCATTCACGCAGTGTGGCGGTAAGCGACGAGCTCGATGTGGAGACGAAAGCCTAGGCGGGCGAACATGTTCTGCGACGACTCGTTGCCGGAGTAGATCGACGCGGCGGCTTGCGGCCGGGCGCCGTGCTCGGCCGCGAGCTTCCACAGCAGCTCGGTGACGAGCGCGGCGCCGGCGCCCTGACCGCGAACATCGGGTTCCACGGCCACGAAGTCGACGTAGTACTCCTCGGGTTGAGCTTTGCCCGCCGCGTACCCGATGACGCGTTCGCCGTCCATCGCGACGACGACCGTGCGGGTCTCCGGTTTGGATTCGACGAGTTGCTTGCCGGACAGGTAAGTCCGCGGGAAACATCGCTCGTGCAACACGGCCACGGCCTCGTGCACGTGCTTGTCGGTCGGCAGGACGCGCATCTCACGTTCGCTGGGACACTTCGCGTCCCGCAGCAGCAAAGTGCGCAGCTCCCCGTTGTCCAGCACGTGGATGGCGCTCGCCTTGCCGGCGCTGAAGCCGTGGCGTTCGGCGAACGCCGCCAGCCGCCGGTGCGAGGTGTGCCCGTACAGCTCGAGATCGGTGATGCCGGTGAGGAGCTCGGCGGCGCGCCGGAACATCGCGTCGGCGGTCTGATCCCAGATGCGGCTGCCCGCGGGATGGTTGACCGGTACGTCGACGAACGGCCCGTGCAGCCACGCGCGGCCCAGCTCCGCGTCGATCTCCACGCTGAGCATGCCGGTGATGTTGTCGTCGGCGTCGACGGCCACCACCGTGCAGTCGGCCCAGCTGGGCTCGAACTCGGCGAGCTCCGCGCGGAGCTCTTCGACTGTCTCACCGAGGTAGCCGATGTGATGCGCTGAGTCGGCCTGGAGCCGGACCAGGAGCGCCATCGTGGCGCCGAGGTCGCCAGGTTCGGCGAAACGAATGTCGTACATAGAAGGAATGGTTGCTCCCGCGACGGCTGGACGCGAGGGAGTTTTCGGACGGGTAAAATGGCGGGGATGTCCACCCAGATCGGTGATGACCTGCCCGGTGCGCTCAGGACGCGGAACGACCTGGCCAAGGCCAAGGCGCACGCGGGCGACTTCCGGGGTGCGATCGCCGAGTTCCGGACACTCGTGAAGGATCTCACGGCCGAGGTCGGCGCCGATCACCCCCAGACCCTCGACGTCCGCGCGAACCTGGTGGGCGTGCTCGGCACAGCGGCGCAGTTCGCCAAAGCGGTCGCCGTCGGCGAGCCGTTGCTGCGCGACCAGGTGCGGGTGCTCGGCCCCGAGCACGACGACGTCTTGGAGACCCGGCAACTGCTTGCCAACCTGCGCTACCGGACCGGTGACACCGAAGGCGCGGCCGAGGAGCTGGAGCAGTTGCTGGCAGTCCTGTCGCGCGTGCTCATGCCCACCCACGACCGGATCACCAAGCTGAAGAGCGAGATCGAGTTTCTGAAGCGCTCCACCTGAACCGAAGAGTGAGAGACAACACTCACACCGAGTGCCTCATCAGCGCTGGTATGCCCCATCACGATCGTGCACGGCGTACGGGGCGCCACCCAGATTCGGGCTTGCAGGGCTGGTGAGGGTGGGGGACTCTTCTACAGTGAGTGAGGAAACGATCCAACTCGATCTCAGCGAATCCGGGGTGGCCGTCGACCTGCCCTTGCCGACGAACAACCGGGACGGCGTCCAGGGTGTTCCCTACCGGCCGGTCGAATTCCGAGACGATGATCTGCCCACTGCCCTCGAACGTGCCGCCGCGTGGCTGCGGCAGACGCAGGACTGGCTGGGCGAGCCCGTGGACGTCATCGCAGTTCATCTCGACTACGACGACACCAAGGGCAACCCGTACTACGACCTCAAGTTGCTGTGCAACGACGAGGACCTCGCGGGTGTGCCGAGGGTCATCCGAGACAACGAAAGGGCCGCTACCGGTCAGTAGCTTTTCCGGCTACCGTTCGGAAGCATGTCGGATCGCGTATATCCCCCGGTGATCGCCGCGGCGAAGCTCATGTTCAAGGTGCTGGACATGCGGCTCACCGTCGAAGGGGCGCACAACGTCCCGCGCACAGGTGGAGCGGTGCTGGCGTCGAACCACGTCAGCTACCTCGACTTCATCTTCGCGGGCTACGGCGCACGTCCCTCGGGGCGCCTCACGCGGTTCATGGCGAAGCACGAGATCTTCGCCAACAAGATCGCAGGCCCGCTCATGCGCGGCATGCACCACATCCCCGTCGACCGGAGCGCGGGCCAGGCCTCCTTCCAGCAGGCCCTGTCCGCGCTCCGCACCGGCGAGGTCGTCGGGATCTTCCCCGAGGCGACCATCAGCCGCTCGTTCACGGTCAAGGACATCAAGTCCGGCGCGAACCGCCTGGCGCACGAGGCCGGCGTCCCGCTCATCCCGGTCGCGCTGTGGGGAACCCAGCGCCTGTGGACCAAGGGCCGGCCCAAGGACCTGACGCAGCGGCACGTGCCGATCACCATCCTCATCGGCGAGCCGTTCGAGGCCTCCCCCGGTGACTCCGGCGACACCTTGCTGCGCAAGCGGATGCAGGACCTGCTGGACACCGCGCAGGCCGGCTACCCCACCGACCCCACCGGTGCCTGGTGGGCCCCGAGGCACCTCGGCGGCACCGCGCCGAGCCCCGAAGAGGCCGCGCGACTGGACGCGAACCGCGACTGACCTGCGGATACAAGGTTTTCACAAGCTCGGTCGTGCAGAGTGGTCCGTGCGCACTCGGAGCGGTGAGGTTGAACTGGGGGATCTCACCCCTTCAGGCGCCGGGCTGCGTCTGCACGGTGATACGGGGGACCTCCCTCCCCTAAGAGGAAGGTCACCGCGCACGGCGCAGCCCTACGTAAAGGCCGCGGTCGGGGTTGGTCTTAGCCCCCCAGGCACCGCCCCGACCGCCCTCTTCTAGGCCTCGGCCGGCACGTCTCCTGGCACGTCTTCCGCCGGCGCGTCTTCCCGCACGTCTTCTGGCGCCTTCGCCACCGCGACGGCAGGCGCCTGCTCGTGGGTGCGCAGCCGCTGCGAGATCACCTGCGAGATGCCGTCACCGCGCATCGAGACGCCGTACAGCGCGTCCGCGATCTCCATGGTGGGCTTCTGGTGCGTGATGATCAGCAGCTGCGACCGTTCCCGCAGTTGCTCGAACAGGCCGATCAGGCGGTGCAGGTTCGTGTCGTCCAGCGCCGCCTCGACCTCGTCCATCACGTAGAACGGTGAGGGGCGGGCGCGGAAGATCGCGACCAGCATCGCGACCGCGGCCAGCGACTTCTCGCCACCGGACAGCAGCGACAGGCGCTTGACCTTCTTGCCGGGCGGGCGGGCCTCCAGCTCGATGCCGGTGGTCAGCATGTCGCCGGGCTCGGTCAGCACCAGACGGCCGTCGCCACCGGGGAACAGGACCTTGAAGACGATCTCGAACTCGCGCGCCACGTCCTCGTAGGCCGACGTGAAGACCTCGAGGATCTTGTCGTCGACCTCCTTCACGACCGTGAGCAGGTCGCGGCGGGTGTCCTTGATGTCCTCGAGCTGGGTCGAGAGGAACTTGTAGCGCTCCTCCAGCGCCGCGAACTCCTCCAGCGCCAGCGGGTTGACCTTGCCCAGCAACGACAGGTCGCGCTCGGCACGCTTGGCGCGGCGGGACTGGGTGTCGCGGTCGTACGGCATCGGCTGCGGCTCGGAGACCTGCTCGCCGCGTTCCTTGGCGGCCTGGTACTCGGCCATCTCGGCGGCCGAGGCGGGCACCATGACGTCGGGCCCGTACTCGTTGACGAGGTCTTCCAGGCCGATGCCGAAGTCCTCGGAGATCTTGGTCTCCAGCGTTTCGATGCGCAGGCGCTGCTCGGCGCGCAGGACCTCGTCGCGGTGCACGGCGTCGACGAGCTTCTCCAGCTCGCCGGACATCTCGCGCACCAGGTTGCGCACCTGGGTCAGCAGAAGTTCGTGCTGCTGACGGCGTTCCTGGGCCTGGTCGCGCTCACGGGCGGCGCGGTGCAGCGAAATTTCGATGCGCTCCAGCGCCTGCTCACCGCCACGGGCCACGGCCTTGGCGACCAGGGCACCGCGCGCACGGTGCTGCGTCGCACGGGCGTGACGTTCACGGGCCTCACGCTCGGCGCGCGCGGCACGGCGAAGGCCTTCTGCCTTGCCCTGCAACGCACGTGCGCGCTCCTCGGCCGTGCGCTGCACAAGACGTGCGTCCATCTCGCTCTGACGCGCAGAAGCGAGCTCAGCGGCCAACGCGTCGCGCTGCTCGGTGTCCGGCTCGTCGTCGAGGGTCTGCTCCTCCTCGGCCATCAGCAGCCGCTCTTCGAGCTCGCCCAGCTTCAGCAGGGCTTCCTCGCGCGACCGCTCGACCTTGGCGCGCTGCTCGGTGATGCGGCTGACCTCGGCCTCCGCGGACCGCACCGCGGCGCGCATCCGGTTCAGCCGCTCGCCGGAGCGGGCCTGGCGAACCTTGGCCTCCTGCATGGCTTCCTTGACCGCGTCGAGCACCTTGCGGCGAGCCTGCTGCTCGGCACGGGCGCCTTCGAGCGCGGCCGAGGCGTGCTCCAGCGCGCGTTCCGCGGTCGCCAGGGCTTCCTGCGCCTCGTCGACGGCCGCCTGGACCTCGATGACGCTCTGGCCACGGGCACCCGAGCCACCGATCGCCCAGTCCGTGCCGAAGATGTCACCCTCGCGCGTGACGGCGCGGACGTTCAGACGAGCCGCCGTGTCCAGATCCTCGACCACCGCAAGGCGATCGAGCGCGCGGGCCAGTGCCGGACGCAACGCCTCGGGCGCGTGCACGACGTCGATGGCCCACCGCGCGCCGTGCGGGAGGTAGCCCCACTGCGAGGTGTCCACAGTGGACCCGTGCGAGCCGATCAGTACACCGGCGCGGCCGGCGTCCTTCTCCTTCAACAGCTTCAGGGCCTGCAGCGCGCCGTCGCCGGACGACACCGCGACGGCGTCGGCGATCGGGCCGAGTGCGGCTGCCAGCGCGACCTCGAAACCGGGCTCGACGGTCAGCAGTGCCGCGACAGAACCCAGCAGCCCCGGCACATCTGACGCGAGCAGCGCGCCCGCACCGTCCTTGCGCGTCAAGCCCAGCGAGAGTGCGTCGACGCGCGCGCGCCACGACGCGATGTCTCGTTCCGCGGTGCGTTCGGCCTTCACCAGCTCCTCGACGCGCTGCCGTGCCGCGTCGTTGGACTGCACGGCGTGTCGGTGGCGTTCGTCGAGCCCGCTGTCGCCCTCGTCCTCGTAGCCGGTGACCGCCTGCGCCTCGGCCAGTTCCATCGACGCGAACTCGACGCGTTCGGAGGCCTCGACGACCGTGACGGAGAGACGTTCGATCTCCTCGGCGGTGGCGTTCGTCTTGCTGCGCAACGCTTCCACCTGACCCGACAGACGGGCCAGGCCTTCACGGCGGTCGGCGATCGCGCGGACTGCGGCGATGTGCGCCTTCTCCGCCTGCGACACCATGCGCTCCAGCTCGGACCGCGTCTCCACGGCCTCCGCGAGCGCGATGCGCGCCTCGGTCACGCCTTCCTGGAGCTCCAGCTCCATCTCGGCGGTCTCCTCGGCCTCGCGGTCGAGGTCGTCCGGGTCGCGGCCGCGCGAGGGCGCGTCCACGTCGGCGGACAGGTGCCGCGCCCGTTCCGCGGCCAGCCTCACCGTGCCGCGAAGACGTTCCTCCAAAGCGGACAGCCGGTACCAGGTGTCCTGCGCGGCCTGCAGCTTCGGCGAGTCGGCGGCGACCCGCTCCTCCAGCTCGTTCTGCTGGTACTGCGCCGCCTGCAACGACTTCTCGACCTCGGCGCGGCGCTCGCGGGCCTTCGCCTCGTCGTGTTCCTCCTGCGCGATGGCCTCTCGCTGCGTGACGAGGTCGTCGGCGAGCAGGCGGAGCTTGCTGTCTCGCAGCTCGGACTGCACGACCTGGGCGCGGCGAGCGATCTCGGCCTGCTTGCCCAACGGCTTGAGCTGGCGGCGAAGTTCGGTGGTGAGGTCGGTGAGGCGCGTCAGGTTCGCTTGCATCGCCTCGAGCTTGCGCAGCGCCTTTTCCTTGCGCTTGCGGTGCTTCAGGACACCGGCGGCCTCCTCGATGAAGGCGCGGCGTTCCTCCGGCTTGGACTCGAGGATCGCGGCGAGCTGGCCCTGACCGACGATCACGTGCATCTCGCGGCCGATGCCGGAGTCCGAGAGCAGCTCCTGGATGTCCATGAGACGGCAGGAGTTGCCGTTGATCTCGTACTCGGTGGCGCCCTCGCGGAACATCCGGCGGGTGATCGACACCTCGGTGTACTCGATCGGCAGCATGCCGTCGGAGTTGTCGATCGTCAGCGTCACCTCGGCGCGACCGAGCGGCGCGCGGCCGGACGTGCCGGCGAAGATGACGTCCTCCATCTTGCCGCCGCGCAGGTCCTTGGCGCCCTGCGTGCCCATCACCCAGCGCAGCGCGTCGAGCACGTTGGACTTGCCGGACCCGTTGGGGCCGACCACACAGGTGATGCCGGGCTCGAAGCGCAGCGTGGTAGCCGAGGCGAAAGACTTGAAGCCTTTCAGCGTCAGGCTCTTGAGATGCACGCGGGGCAGAGTACCCAAACGCTTGCGTTGGATGCGTGAGGCGGGCCGTGACCTGCGTTTCTATGGACGGAGAGTAACCAACAATCCGCTGTCGTCCGACACTTCCAGGTGATCTATTTGATCTACCCGGAACGACGTGGAACCGGGAATCCGCTCGTCAGGTGCGTGATCCGAGCCCCACCAGCCGCCGATCTCACGCCGGCCCTGCCGGTCGAACACCATCACCTTGCAGCGCGCGCCCGGCTTGACGCCCGCGAACATGAACCACATCTCCGTGCCCCACGACCGGGTGACCATCGCGACGCTGGCGTCGACCCCCGTCGCCTGGTCTTTCGCGACCCACATCGGCTCGGTCGCGGGCTGCGACGACGTGGGCGGCGCGGTCGAAGGCGGTGCCGACGGCAGGAACAGGATGCCGCCCGCCAGCGCGAGCGCCGCGAGGACGGCCGCGCAGACGACGAGCACACGGCGCTGATGGTTCGGCTTGGGCGGGCTGACGGGGATCTCGTCGAGGTTCTCGACGTCCTCCAGGCTCAGGCGGCCCAGCAGGCCCGGCAGCGGGGCCAGCCGCAGCATCTCGGCCTGGCAGGCGTCGCAGCCCGACAGGTGCTTCTCGAACGCGGACCGCTCCTTGAGGTCGAGCGACCCGAAGAGGTAGGCGCCGACGTCGACGGTGAGCTGGCAGCTCATGCCTCGGTCACCCCTCTTTCCTCCAGTGCGTCGCGCAGCGCCCGCAGTGCGTAGAAGCAGCGCGACTTGACCGTGCCCGGCGGGATGCCGAGCGTCTTGGCGGCCTCCGCGACGGTGCGGCGGCGGTAGTACAGCTCGATGACGACCGTCCGGTGCTCAGGCGTGAGCGCCCGCAGCGCCGACGCGATCTGCCACGTCTGCAGCACGTGTTCGACCTGGTCGCTCACCGGCGGCAGGTCCACCGGTTCGAGCGGCACCTCGGTCGCGCGTGCGTTGCGGCGGCGGTATCCGGAGATCACCAGGTTCTTGGCGACCGTGTAGAGCCACGGTGCCGCGTCGTCCGGTTTCAGCTCGTCGTAGTGCCGCCACGCGCGGAGCAGTGTCTCCTGCACAACGTCCTCCGCCTGCTGATAGTCGCCATCGACCAGCCGCAGCACGTAGTGCAGCAGCGGGCCTCTCCAGCGGTCGTACAGCTGGATGAGGACGTCTTCGGCGGAGTCCACGCTCCCTTACTACGCCACTTCTTTCGGGAAGGTTCAGCGCTCGACGAAGCCGGTCAGGTCACCCCGCGCGTCCGACCACTGCTCACCGACGGAGTCGACGTAACCAGGGGTTTCACCCGAACGGAGCGCCTTCAGCAGTTGTTCACACTTCTCGCGGGGACCCTCGGCCACCACCTCGACCCGTCCGTCCGGCCGGTTCGAAGCACTGCCCACCAGGCCCAGTTCTAGCGCCCTGGCTCGCGTCCACCAGCGGAAACCGACTCCCTGAACCCGTCCTCGCACCCACGCGTTTAGTCGCACGTCCACCTCCGAATGGTTGCGTAGTCACCCAAGGTGATCGAAGACGCACTCGGGGTTTATCACCCATTAGTGGTACGGTGCCGACCCGTGAGTGCCCGCAGCCTCTTAATCGGCCTGCTGATCGGTGCAACCGGCGTAGGCGGTCTCGCCTTCATCGGCACCTCCCCTCTCGGCATCAGTTTCACGACTGCCGCGCAGCAGGAGAGCACCGACGCAGCGAACCAGTTCGGCACCGGCAACGCGGCAGCACCCAACAGACAGACGCCCTCCGACAACACGGGCGTCGGCGTTCCGGCTTCGTCGTCTTCTTCTTCCGCTCCCACCACCTCGTCGACGACGGCAGCCCCCTCTTCCGCTTCTTCTTCGTCAGCGGCCCCCACCACCACGACGGCGCCTCCCGAAGCGCCGAAGCCGCCCGCCCAGCCGCCGCAGCCCGGGAACAAGACCCCGGAGCAGGCCGTCCTGGAGATCGTGAACGACCACCGCGCGGCGAAGGGCTGCAAAGCCCTCGTCATCGACGACCGCATCACGACCGCGGCGCAGGGTCACAGCGCGGACATGGCCAACAAGGGCTACTTCGACCACGTGTCACAGCCGGAGAAAACGACGTTCGCCCAGCGCATGAAGGACGCGGGCTACCCGAAGCCCGGCGGCGAGAACATCGCGATGGGCTACGCGACGCCCGAGGCGGTCATGGACGGCTGGATGAAGTCGTCCGGTCACCGCGAGAACATCCTGAACTGCAGCTTCACCGCCATGGGCGTCGGCCTCGACACGCGTGGCAACTACTGGACCCAGAACTTCGGCTACTGACGGTTGAGCAGGGGAAACTTCGTGTACGAGAGCCCGGAACCGGACTCGCGCTCGCGCTTTCGCGGTGCACCGCAGATCATCCTCGCCGCCTCCGGCGTCGTTCTGGCGACCGTCTTCGCCGCCGTCGCCTCGCTCGCGGCCGGTTCGGACAACGCCGCCGAGCCCCCGGCGACGCAGCCGCAGCGCAAGGAGGCCGTGCGCGACGCCCTGAGCATCGTGCCGACGACCGTCCCCACCTCTTCTTCGGTCGAGCTGACGTCGTCCTCCGTGCCGGAGACCACGACGTCGACCACTACGACCGCGAAGAAGACCCCGCGCGTCACCACCATCACGCGTCCTGACGGCACCACAACCACCGTCACGACCGATGACACCCCGCCGGTCGTCACGTCGACTACGACGTCCACCACCACGACCACCACAACCACGACGACGACCACCACGACGGACCCGTCCTCAACGACTCCGTAGGCGCAGGGTTACGCCCGTCGCCGCCTAGTGACGCAGAGCTACACGAAGGTGTGGCGTGACTGAGGCTTTGGTGCGTTTCCGCCGATAACTCGAACGCAAGTCCATCCGACCGGGTTTCCCACGAGGAGATGGGTGTGTTCGAGGAAGATCATCCGCAGTCACCAACCGATCCCGCGCCGCCGAAGAAGCGCGTGGGCACGGCCGTCATGCTGGCTGCGGGCGGCGTGGTGGTGGCGACCCTGTTCGCGACCGTCGCGTCCATGCTCGCCGCGTCCGGCCACGAGGCGACCCCGGAACGCACGTCCGCGGACGTCGTGCAGACCATCACGAGCGTCGCGCCGGACGGCAGCACCAGCACCGTCGTCGTCACGGTGTCGTCGAGCGCCGGCAAGCCGTCGGCCAAGCCGGACCGCAAGCAGGCCGCGCCGCCGAACGAGCAGCCCAAGCCGGGCGCTCCGCAGCAGCAGCCCCAGCTGACGACGAACCCGGCCGAGCCGACGGAGACGCACAGCAACCCGCCCACGTCGTGGACCGAGCCGCCGGCGTCCACCTCTTCTTCGGCGTCGTCGACGACGACCGCGCCGCCGTCATCCTCCTCGTCGTCGAGCTCGTCGACGCCGGCCCCGAAGCCCTAAGGCTCGAACCGGTACCCCATGCCGGGCTCGGTGAGCAGATGCCGCGGCCGGGCCGGTTCCGGTTCCAGCTTCCGCCGCAACTGCGCCAGGTAGACCCGCAGGTAGTGCGTCTCCTTCTCGTACGCGGGGCCCCAGACGTCCCGCAGCAGCTGCTTCTGGGCGACGAGCTTCCCGGCGTTGCGCGCCAGCACCTCCAGCAGGCCCCACTCGGTGGGCGTGAGGTGCACCTCGGCGCCGTCCTTCAGCACCCGCTTGGCCGCCAGGTCCACGGTGAACGAGGCCGTCTTCACGACCGGCTCGTCCTCGGGGCCCGTGGCGGCCGAGCGGCGGACGGCGGCGCGCAGGCGGGCCAGCAACTCGTCCATGCCGAACGGTTTCGTCACGTAGTCGTCGGCGCCGGCGTCCAGGGCGTCGACCTTGTCGGTCGAGTCGGTGCGGGCGGAGAGGACGATGATCGGCAGGGTGGTCCAGCCGCGCAGGCCCGCGATCACGTCCGTGCCGTCCATGTCCGGCAGGCCGAGGTCGAGAATCACGACGTCGGGCTTGCCGTCAGCGGCGAGGCGCAGGGCGGTGGCACCGTCGTGGGCCGTGAGCACGTCGTAGCCCCGTGCCGAGAGGTTGATCCTCAGCGCGCGCACGATCTGCGGCTCGTCGTCGACCACCAGTACCTTCGTCACGAAACCCTCTCATCCACCGGCAGCGAGATCACCACGGTGAGGCCACCACCGGGCGTGTCCTCCATGGTGATCGTGCCTCCCATCGCCTCGGTGAAGCCCTTCGCCACGCTCAGACCGAGACCAACGCCACCCGGCGTGCGGTCGCCCAGGCGCTGGAACGGGGCAAAGACCTCGTCCGCGGTGCCCCTGGGCAGGCCGCGGCCGTGGTCGACGACCCGCAGCTCGACCTCCGAGCCGTGCGCGGACGCCCTGATCGCCACAGCACCGGCGTAGCGCAGCGCGTTGCCGACGACGTTCGCGATCACCCGTTCGAGCAGACCGACGTCGGCGCGCACGGGCGCGAGCGACTCCGGGACGTCGACCTCGATGTCGCCGTTGAGCCCGCTCAACGCCCGCGCCACAGCTTCGTAGTAGCCGACGGCGCGGAACTGCGGCTCCACGGCGCCCGTGGCGAGGCGGGACGAGTCGAGCAGGTTGTCGACCAGGCCGGTCAGCCGGTCCGCGGACTCCTCGACGGCCTCCAGCAGCTCGGCGGTGTCCTCGTCGGACAACTTCAGCTCCGGGTCGCGCAACGAGCCCACGGACGCCTTGATCGAGGTCAGCGGTGTGCGCAGGTCGTGCCCGACCGCGCTCAGCAGCGCGGTCCGCAGCTCGGTCCGCGACGCCTGGCGCTGGGTTTCGAGCGCCTGCTCGGCCATGCGTTGCTGCCTCAACGCGAGCAGCGCCTGCCCGGCGGCCGCCTCCAGGACCCGGCGGTCGGACGCGGGCAGCGAGCGGCCGCGCAACGCCAGGTGCACGTCCGGGGTCACCGCGATGTCGACGTCCGCCTCGTCGGGCTCGTCGCACGGGCTCGCTCCAACGCACGCCACGCGTTCCCACTCGCCGTCGGCTCGTTCCAGCAGCGCAACGGACTGCAGGCCGAAGTTCTCCTTCACCTTCTCCAGCAGCCGTGCGAGCGGGAACGGGTTCGTCAGCACGGTGCGCGCGTACGACGCGAGAAGCGTGGCCTCGGTGCGTGCGCGGGCTGCTTGCGTGGCGCGACGGGCTGCGTAGTCCACCACCAACGCCGTGGACACACCCACGACGATCATCGCGAAGAAGGTGAGCACGTTCTGCTGCGCGTCGATCGTGAACGTGTAGAAGGGCTCGGTGAAGAAGTAGTTCAGCAGCAACGCGTTGATCAGCGCCGCCGTGATCGCCGGGCCCAGTCCGCCGACGATCGCGACCACGAGCGTGACCAGCAGATACGCGATGACGTTCGTGGAGAAGTTCAGGCTGCCGCGCATCGACGCACCCGCCGCCGTCACCAGCGAGGGACCGGCGACCGCGAGGAACCAGCCCCACGCGAGCCTGCTCGGCTTGAGCGGGCTGCTCACGAACCGGGCGCGCCAGCCGCTGGTCGTCGCCGGGTGCGTGACCATGTGGACGTCGATCGCGCCGGACTCCTGCACGACCGTGGAGCCGATACCTGCGGAGAACGCGCGCGCGAACCGTGAACGACGCGATGTGCCGACCACGAGCTGAGTGGCGTTCACCCCGCGCGAGAACTCCAGCAATGCTGTTGGCACGTCATCGCCGACGACGGTGTGGAACGTGGCACCGAGGTCTTCGGTGAGCTTGCGGTACTTCTGCAGCGAGTGCGGGTCAGCCCCGGCAAGACCATCGCCGCGTAGGACGTGCACGACCAGAAGGTCGCCGCCCGCGCGCGTGGCGATGCGGCGCGCGCGTCGGATGAGCGTCTCGCTCTCCTTGCCACCGGTGATGGCGACGACGACACGTTCGCGCGTCTCCCACGTGTCGGTGATCTGCTGCTCGGCCCGGTAGCGCATCAACGCGACGTCGACCTGGTCCGCGACCCAGAGCAGCGCGAGCTCCCGCAGAGCGGTGAGGTTGCCGACGCGGAAGTAGTTGCCGAGGGCCGCGTCGATCTTGCTGGCCGCGTAGACGTCGCCGTGCGCGAGCCGGCGCCGCAACGCCTCTGGTGTGAGGTCGACGAGCTGCATCTGGTCCGCTTTCCTGACAACTTCGTCAGGTACGGTTTCTTGCTGCGGGACGCCTGTTATGCGTTGCACGACGTCGTTGAGCGATTCCAGGTGCTGAACGTTGACGGTGGAGAGCACGTCAATCCCGGCTTCGAGGAGTTCCTCGACGTCCTGCCACCTTTTTGCATTACGAGAACCCGGCACGTTCGTGTGCGCGAGTTCGTCGACCACCGCGACCTCGGGCGCGCGGGCCAGCACGGCGTCGACGTCCATCTCCGTGAGTTCGACACCGCGATGCGTGGAGTGCCTGCGCTGGACGATTTCCAGGCCCTCGACCAGATCGGCGGTCTTGGCCCGGCCGTGGGTCTCCACAAATCCGATGACCACATCTGTGCCGCGTTCCCGCCGCCGGTGCGCTTCGCCCAGCATGGAGAACGTCTTGCCGACGCCAGGAGCGGCTCCGAGGAAGATGCGGAGCTCTCCACGCCTTGTTTTCGCACTCACCTGACCAGTCTGCTCCTGGCCCCGCATGGGCTGTTCGGGGGTACGTGCTGCGCCGCTCGGCGATACACGTGCTCCTTCCCACATCTTTGGCCAGAGATCTGTCCTGTTGAATCATGCTTCAGCCCGGCGCCCGTTCGAGTGAGCTTCGCTGCGCTTTTTACGCCGTTTACCAGCACATTTAAGTGTGCCGGACGCGCGCCGTGACACCCCGCGTCACCACAACGGCCGAATGGGTTATCGGCAGTTGGCGGATAGCGCGCGGAGCGTGAATGAGGGAAAGTGCCATGGTTCGTGTCCGAATTCGGACAATCACATGCGCGCGGAGAAACGATGCCCACCACCGTCACCAACCACGAGGCACTTCAACTCGTGGTGGCCGTGCACCGGCTGGTGCGAAGTCTTCGACAGGCCGCTCCGGCCCGTCGTTTGCAACCCACCCAGTTATTGGTGCTGTCAGAACTGAGCGCCCACGGCCCGATGCGGATCGGCGAGATCGCGGTGCGCGCGCTGTGTTCGCAGCCGACCGCGACAACCGTCGTGACCAGCCTCGAGTCCACCGGCCTCGTGCGAAGAGAGCCTGACGCCGCCGACGGCAGAGCGACGATAGTCGTGCTCACCGAAGTCGGTCGCGAGACGATCCTGTCGCTCAATCACGGCGAGGCCGAACTATTGAGTGAAAGAATGTCCGAACTTTCGCCGGAAGACAGGGACCACCTGCGTTCGGCCATGCCGATATTGCGCCACCTGGCCGAACCCCAGGAAAACAAGTAGGAGCGGGACCCCCCGACAGGTCCCGCTCCAGGATTACTTGCTGGGTGACACAGAAGTAGGTGGCACCGGGCTCGAAGTGGCGCTCCCAGAAACAGGCGGCGACGTACTCGGCGAAGTACTCGGCGTTGATGACGGAGCGGACATGCTCGGTGCCACCGTGTAACAGGTGCCGTTCTCGTAGTCGATCTTCGGCCGCGGATACCTGTTCACAGGAATCATCGGTTCCGGACCGCTGCCACCACAGCCGTAGAACGGGCGGCCGTTGATGGGATTGCCGTCCTCGTCGTACAACAGCACGTTGGTGAGCAACTTGCCGTTCTCGTCGTACGCGTAGATGTTCTCGTACGACCGCACGTTCGGCACGGACTCGTACGCCGACGACCTGTTGTTGTACGCGAGGTTGTTCGCGGTCACGTCGATCACCTGAAACAGCAGTCCCACCGCCAGCGCCGAGGCCGGCAGGCTGAACCACAGCCACCGCCGGTCGATCTTGGCGCGCGGGCCTGCGAACACCGACAGCACGGCGATCCCGGCGATGAACAGAAACCCGAGGATGTCGCGGCCGGCCAGCAACACGGCGCCGAGCCCGAGCAGGCCGGCCCGCGCCAGCCACCACGCCGGCTGCAACGACCGCAGGTAGGTCAACGCCCGTTCCGCCGGCGTGCCCGTCTCCGGCGTGAGCCACTGCTTGATCCTGATCGTCTCGGGCAGCGCCATGATCTCGGCCTGAGTCGGCCCGCGGTCGTGCACCAGCGCCAGACTGAGCACCAGGATCACACCCGGCAACAACAGGACCGCCGGTTCACGCAGAGCCGCGACCCCCGCGAGCAGCGTGATCCCGGTGGCGATCACCAGTCCCCACGCCGCCGCCCGAGGCCTGCTGAACAGGCCCTTCTTGGTCGTCACCGGCAGCCGCTCGGTCCGCGGCGGATACCCGGCGGCCTGCCGCAGCTCCTGCGCGTACTGCTCGGGCGACCCGAGCCGCTGCTCGAGCGTCTCGTTCTCCGCCAGCTCGGTCGACAGCTCGGCGACGTGCGCGCTGACGTCCTCCATGATCTCGGCGACCTCGCCGGGCGGGAGGTCGTCGAGGGCCGCACGCATCCCGGCCAGGTAGTACTCGACCCCGAGTGCCTGCGTGTTCATGCTGCGACCTCCTCGAGCAGGCCGTCCAGCGTGCTGGCGAACGACCTCCACGTCTCCCTCGACTCAGCCAGGCGCACCCGCCCGGTCTCGTTGATGCTGTAGTACTTGCGGTGCGGCCCCTCTTCGCTGGGCACCACGTACGAGGTCAGCATCCCGCCGTTGTAGAGCCGCCGCAGCGTCCCGTACACCGACGCGTCACCCACGTCGTTCAATCCCCCGGCGCGCAGTCTGCGCACCACGTCGTACCCGTACCCGTCGTCCTTGCGCAGAACCGCAAGGACGGCCAGGTCCAGCACCCCTTTGAGCAGCTGACTCGTGTCCATGGCCCCTCCGACCCGCTCTTCCGCCGTGAACACTACTACGCAGTGCGCAGTACTGTCTAACGCGTTACTGCTTCGAGATGACAGGGCTGGCGAAAAGGGGTCGGCTACAGGACGTCCACGAGCGGACGCCGGTTGTCACCGAGGGAAGGAAACGAGCTCAGCTCTTGCAGCCGGAGGCGCCGGTCGGCTCGCCGAACTTCACGGCCCCCAGCGTGATCTTGGTCTTCGGGTCGGGAGTGCTGCCCGCAGAGGCCGACTGGCTCACCACGACCCAGTTCCGGTCGACGACCTGATTGCGGCCCTGGCCGGTCGCGTCCTCGGATCCGAGCAGGTAGAAGCCCGCGGCCTGCAACGTGTCCTGCGCCTTCTGCAGATCCAGGCACACGACGTTCGGCACGGTGCCCTTGGCGGGCGGTGCCTGACTGGACGAAGGATCGGTCGGCTTGCGCACCTTCAGCGTCACCTGCGTGCCGCCGGGCACCTCGGCGTCAGCTTCGGGCGACTGCGAGACGACCACCCAGTTCGACGGTTCGAGAATCGGCCTCTTCTGGCCGGTCGCGTCCTCCTCCGTCACGCGGTAGCCGCGCGCCGCCAGGAGCTCTCGCGCCTCACTGAGCCGCAGGTCAGCGACCTTCGGGACCTTCGACGTGCCCTGACTGGACGAAGTGGAGGGCTGGTTGCCACGGCCGACCGGCTCACCGCCGGTGCAGCCGGCGAGAGCGAGCAGCAGGAGGGCGACGAGGATCTTCATGCGCGGCTCAGATGCGAGGACGAGGCTGGCAGCGCGGACAGGAGTACGACGAGCGGTTCATGAACGGCTCACGGATGATCGCCGCCCCGCACCGCTTGCACGGCCGGTTCTCCTGGCCGTAGGCGTTCAGGGACCGGTCGAAGTACCCGGACTGCCCGTTGATGTTGACGTACAGGGCGTCGAACGACGTCCCACCCTGCCCGAGCGCCTCACGCATCACGTCCGTGGCGTGATCCAGCAGCTCAGCGGCCTTGACCTTGGTCAGCTTGTCCGTCATCCGGGTGCCGTGCAGCCGGGCGCGCCAGAGGGCCTCGTCGGCGTAGATGTTGCCGATGCCGGACACGAGGGTCTGGTCGAGCAAAGCGCGTTTGATCTCGGTGTGACGCAGGCGCAACGCACGCACGGCAGCATCACGGGAGAAAAGAGGGTCCATCGGGTCGCGAGCGATGTGGGCGACCGTGTCGGGGACCAGGGTGCCGTCGACCTCGACGAGTTCGGCGAGAGCCAGGCCGCCGAAGGTTCTTTGGTCGACGAAGCGCAGCTCCGGACCGCCGTCGGCGAACCGGAACCGCACTCGAAGATGTTTCTCGTCCGGAGCCTCAGCAGGCTGAACGAGCATTTGGCCGCTCATGCCCAGATGGGCCAGCATGGCGGCCTTGTCGGCCAGTTCGACCCAGAGGTACTTGCCGCGGCGCTTGGCTGCAACCATCGGTTGCGAGACCAAGCGCGCGCAGAAGTCCGCGGAGCCCAGGTCGTGCCGGCGGATGGCGCGTGGGTGCAGAACCTCTACCGAGGCGATGACCCGGCCGGCGACGTGGGCTTCGAGGCCGAGGCGAACCACCTCGACCTCCGGGAGTTCGGGCACGTCAGGCTTCGGACTTGCCCTCGTCGACGGGCTGCGCCTCGATCACGGCGGCCTGCGGCTTGGTGGGCTTGAGCACCCACACGCCCGCACGGCTCGTGTCCCTGACCAGCACAAGTCCCTGGATGCCTCCGTTGCGGGAGGTGTTCACCGGGCCGCGAGCGGAGCGCGTGCGGCGGTTGGTGCGGTACCTGGTCGCATACATTGCGTATCTCAGTCTTCCTCGGATGGGAGGGTCCCTGGCGTCACCGAGGCGCCGTTCTGTCCGTTTGCGGACTTGGCCGCCTCCTGCTCGGCCTTGACCCGCTCCGACAGAACATGATAGGCCGCTTCAGCGGCTTTCTGCTCGGCTTCCTTCTTGGTGCGCCCATCACCCTTGCCGTAAGGCTGGCCACCGACGAGCACCGTGGCGGTGAACTCCTTGCGGTGGTCCGGCCCCTGGTCGTCCACGCGGTACTCCGGGACGCCGAGACTGGCTTGAGCGGTGAGCTCCTGCAGGCTTGTCTTCCAGTCCAGTCCAGCACCCAAAAGCGGAGCTTTGGCCAAGAGTGGATCGAACAGCCGGTGAACGAACGCTCGTGCGGTATCGATACCGAACTGCAGGTACACCGCACCGATGACGGCTTCGAGGCCGTCGGCGAGGATGCTCGCCTTGTCCCTGCCGCCGGTCAGTTCTTCGCCACGACCGAGCAACAGGTGTGCACCTAGCCCGCCTTCTCCCAGGTCACGCGCTACGCCCGCCAGAGCGTGCATGTTCACCACGCTGGCGCGGAGCTTCGCGAGCTGACCTTCGGGAAGGTCGGGATGAGTGCGGTAGAGGTGGTCGGTGACGACCAACCCGAGCACGGCGTCTCCCAGGAACTCGAGACGCTCGTTCGGCGGAAGACCGCCGTTCTCGTACGCGTAGGACCTGTGGGTGAGCGAAAGCCCGAGCAGCTCGGCGTCCAACTGGACGCCGAGCGCTTCGGACAAAGACGCGCGGTCAGCTTGCGGAGCGCGCGGCGGCTTTCCCCCCACTACGTAACCGAGGAGATCAGGCCGGCTGAGCGACCTGGCGGCCAGCGTACTGACCACAGGCCGGGCAGGCGACGTGCTGCGGCTTCGGCTGGCGGCAAGCCTTGTTGGAGCACGCCACCAGGTGCACGGCAGACGTCTTCCACTGGGAACGGCGCGCACGGGTGTTCGAACGCGACATTTTCCGCTTCGGGACGGCCACGACTACTTCTCCTCCGAGTTGTCATCGCTGAACCGCTCTTGCAACGCGGCCCAACGAGGGTCAATCGTCTCATGCCCATGGTCGGGCCCGAGCTCCGCCCACCTGCCACCACATTCGGAGCAAAGCCCCTTGCAGTCCGGCTCGCAAAGCGGCGCCTGCGGCAGCGCGAGGACGATGGCGTCCCGCACCACAGGCTCGAGGTCGATCAGATCGTTGACGATCCGGCTGACCTCGTCTTCATCAGTGGTCTCGTCCGTGGTGCTGTCCGGCCACGCGTACAGCTCCGTGATCCGGACTTCGACCTCATCGGTGAGCGGCTCGAGGCACCTCGAGCACTCCCCTTCGACCTTCGCGGACGCCGTCCCCGACACGAGCAGGCCCTCCACGACCGATTCGATCAGGAGGTCGAGCTCCACTTCCCCGGACTCGGGCACCGCGATCACCCCGACCAGCCCCACACCTGCGCCGGGGACCGACCTCGCGAGGGGTCGGCTCAGACCGGCGCGACGGCCGATGTCCCTGGTGTCGATGACCCAGGGACTGGATGCTGTGGGACGCGTGGACGCGTGACGATGCTCAGTCATGATTTCGGGTTTTGCCGGCGGGGACCTACCACGTCCAGCCGGTCCAGGGTACGGGACAACGGGCTCACGCGTGAAATCGGCAGGTGATCGCACCTGTCCGACGTAGCGCGAATCACACGTTCAGGCGCCTCGGACTCCAGCTGGTTCGCGAAGAACCGTACCAAGTGCCGCTAAGCGCCGTAGTCGAACGGCGCGGACGCCCCGGCGACGGCCGGACCGCGCAGGTGCGAGCGGCCCTTGCCGACCGACCTGAGCGTGTGCGCGAGGAGGTCCTCGAAGTCCGCGAGCTTGCTGTCGACGTACGCGTCGCACTCCGACCGCAGCCGGATCGACTCGTTCTGCGCGGCGTCGAGCAGACGTGCCGCCTCGGCGTGCGCCGCCCGGACGACCTCCTGCTCGTTGACGAGCCTGGCCTGCTCGGCGCGGCCGTCCTCGGTGGCGCGCTCGTAGTTGGCGCGGCCCGCCTGGATCATCCGCTCGGCCTCGGCGTGCGAACGGCCGACCAGCTCGTCGTACTCCTGGCGGCCGGCGGCGACGGTGCGCTCCGCCTGGTCTTCGGCCTCGGCGATCATCCGCTCGGCACGGGCCCGCGCGTCGGACAGCATCGCCTCGGCCTCGGCCTGCGCCTCCGCGAGCATGCGCTCGGCGTCCGACCTGGCCTTGGACACGCCCGCCTCGGCGTCGTGCTTGGCCTTGCCGACCAGCTCGTCCTTGTGGTCCAGCACGTCCTGCGCGTCGTCGAGCTCCGCGGGGATCGCGTCGCGCACGTCGTCGAGCAGTTCGAGCACATCACCGCGCGGCACCACGCATCCCGAGGTCATCGGAACTCCGCGCGCTTCCTCGACGATCGTGACGAGCTCGTCGAGTGCCTCGAACACCCGGTACACGTCTCACTCCCTAACCCTGTGGCTCCCATACAAGTGTGCCCTGCCGATCTCCCCGAAAGAGGGAGATCGGCAGGGCGTGTCAGGATTTGCCGTGACCTTCGTGATCAGGCAGGCGACCGCGGCCGATGTCGACCCGATCGTGGCGATGCTCGCCGACGACCCGCTGGGCGCCAAGCGCGAGAAGCCGGGTGATCCCGCCTACCTCCGGGCCTTCGAGGTGATCGACGCCGACCCGCACCAGTACCTCGCGGTGGCCGAGTCCGGCGCCGAGGTGGTGGGCACGCTGCAGCTCACGTTCACGTACGGCCTGTCGCGCCTCGGCATGACCCGCGCGACCGTCGAGGCCGTGCGGGTGCGCTCCGACCAGCGCGGCAACGGCCTCGGCGAACGCCTCGTGACCTGGGCGATCGACGAGGCACGCGCCCGTGGCTGCGGTCTGGTCCAGCTCACGACGGACGCCTCACGCACGGACGCACACCGCTTCTACGAGCGGCTCGGCTTCACCGCGTCGCACGTGGGGATGAAGCTAGCGCTCTAGTGGCGCGTCCCGGAACGTCGGCGAGGTAATTCACGCTCAGCAGGGCACCTCGCGGCACCGCCCCCGCGCCCACAGCCAACCAGGATGAGGACGCCGGGGCGGCACCACGATGCACCCGTCTGACCGCGAATTCCCCCGGCAACCTTCCGGGTCACACCACTAGCGCATCTCCGCGAGGCGCTGCTGCAGCCTCTGCTCGATGGTCGCGGGCAGCAGCGTCTTCACGTCGCCGCCGTACGTCGCGACCTCCTTGACCAGCGAGGACGCCAGGAACGAGTACGCGGGCGTGGCCGGCATGAACAGCGTGTCGACCCCGGTGAGCTGGTGGTTCATCTGCGCCATCTGCAGCTCGTAGTCGTAGTCGGTGACCGCGCGCAGGCCCTTCACGATGGCCTTGATGTCGTTCTCACGGCAGTAGTCGACCAACAGGCCGTGCCACGAGTCCACACGCACGTTCGGCCACGGCTGACAGACCTCGCGCAGCATCTCCATCCGCTCTTCGACGGAGAACAGCGTGCGCTTGGTCTTGTTGATCAGCACGGCGACGACGACCTCGTCGAAGAGATGCGCTGCTCTCTCGATGATGTCCAGGTGACCGTTGGTTACCGGGTCGTAGGAGCCGGGCGTCACGGCACGCGTCATAGGCCGGACGTTAGCACCCGATCGGACGCCTCCAGGCGTGTCCGTGGTTCTCGTCACCCATCAGAACGCACCTGGCCCCAGTACACCGCCGTATCGCCGTATCGCTTGGCACGCAAGGATTCCACTTGCTCCGGCCAGGCTGGTTCGCTGCTTCTCGAAGCGCGTTCGACGATCAGCACCGCGTCAGGGGCCAATCTGTCTTTGAGGCCGTGCAGCACTTTCGCGAGCTCGTCGTCCCCCACCGCGTACGGCGGATCCGCGAACACGACGTCGAACCGCTCCCCCTCGGCCGTGACGTACGCCTCGGCCGTCCGGTTGGCGATGACCACGCCGGCGAACCCGAGCTCCCGCGCGTTCGCCTTGAGGACCTCGGCGGCCCGCTTGTCCGACTCCACGAACGTCGCGTGCCCTGCCCCGCGGCTGAGCGCCTCGAACCCCAGCGCCCCCGACCCCGCGTACAGGTCCAGCACCCGCGCCCCGTCGAGGTCCATCATCGCCTCGAGGGAGCTGAACAGCGCCTCCCGCACCCGGTCCGACGTGGGCCTCGTGCCCTTCGGCGGCACCTTGAGCCTGCGACCCCCAGCGGTCCCGGCAACAATTCGCGTCACCGGTTCATGCTCTCAGGTTCGTCCTGTGCCGATGACCCGCACCGCGACGCTCCGCGAGGATCCGCCTTCGACCTCCGTGCGCTAGCGCCCCAGGTGCGCCCCGCCGTTCACCGCCAGCACCTGCCCGGTGATGTGGCCCGCCCGTTCCGACGCCAGGAACGCCACCAGCGCGGCCACGTCCTGCGGTGTCCCCGCCCGCCCGTTCTTGGTCTGCCCGATGAGCGTGTTCAGCCGCTGCTCGGTCATCGAGTCGCCGAAGAACTCCGTGTCGACGATCAAGCCGGGCGACACGACGTTTGCCGTGATCCCGCGCGGGCCGAGCTCACCCGCCAGGTCCGCCGTCCACGCCTCCACCGCTGCCTTCGCGGCGCCGTAGCTGCCGCCGCCGCGCCGGCCTGCGATCGAGCCGAGGGTGATCACCCGGCCGTTGTCGGCGAGCCTGGGCGCGAGTGCCTCGGTGACCAGCACCGCGCTCACGACGTTGGACTCGTAGTTGGCGAGCCACCGGGTCTTGGTGTCGGCGTGGCTGATGACGCCACCCGCGTTGTTGACCAGAACGTCCACACCGGCCGGAAGATCGGCCAGCACGGCGTGGACCGCGTCCGGATCGGTGGCGTCGAACGCCACGTGCCGGACGTCCGGGACCTGGGCCAGCACCTCGGCGCGGCGGCCGGTGATGGTGACGTCAAGTCCTTGTGCGACAAGCTCCAGAGCGATGGCCCGGCCGATGCCGGTGCCACCACCCGTGACCACTGCAGTGCGCATGCATTCCCCCAACGAAGTCGTCAGGCGAGAGCCTGCCACCACCCGTCAACCTCATTTGGCGCGTCCACGTCGACCCGCTCGCCCGGCCTCGGCACCGCCAGCTTCAGACCCCGGGCCTTGGTCTCCCGCCACACCCGGTCGACCGGCTCCGTCCACGAGTGCAGCGCGAGGTTGAACGTCGCCCAGTGCACCGGGATCAGCAGCCCGCCACCGAGGTCCTCGAACGCCTGCACGCCTTCCTCGGGGGTCATGTGGATGTCCGGCCACGCGTCCCCGTACGCCCCGACCTGCATCAGCACCGCGTCGAACGGCCCATGAGCGGCCCCGATGGTCTTGTAGCCGGGGAAGTACCCGGTGTCACCGCTGTAGAACACCGAACGGGACCCGCGCGAGATCACCCACGAGGCCCACAGCGTGACGTTGCGCTGCACGGACCGTCCGGAGAAGTGTTGCGCCGCAGTGCAAGTGAGCGTGAACCCGTCCACCGAGAAGGACTCGTCCCAGTCCAGCTCGACGATCCGGTCCACAGGCACGGACCACCGCAGCAGATGCGCCGCCAACCCCAACGGCACCACGAACACACACGACGACGACGCGACCAACGCGTCCACAGTCGCCATGTCGAGGTGGTCGTAGTGGTCGTGCGAGATCACGACCGCGCTCAGAGCGGGCAAATCCGACAACTCATGCGGAACCGGATGCAGGCGCTTGGGTCCGACGTGTGCCGAGGGCGAGACGCGGTCGCTCCACACGGGATCCAGCAGAACCGCGGCGCCGTCGATCTCGATCAACGCCGAAGCGTGGCCGTACCAGGTCACGTGCAGCCCGGAGGACACCGGCGCGGCGGGCCCCACCAACGGCACCGCGACGGACGGCTTGCGGTCCTCGCCGCCGAAGATGAAGTCGCGGACGGAGAAGGAGTCGCGGTCGGGGACCGTGCTGACTTCCTTGTCGTTGTGGAACTTGCCGTCGCGGTAGCGCGGCGAACGCGACATCTCCACCGGATCCGGTTTGCCGCCCAGCTGTCTGGGCACGTCACGCAACGCCCACGCGACACCCGCCAGTCCGAGCAGGCCGGCCAACGCCTTCTTCATGATCGAACCCTCTTCCCTGACCTGTGCCCGGTGCAACGCAGGGAATGCTCGTTGAGTTCCACACCGCCCGCACGACGAAGGGCCCGGCCAGATGGCCGGGCCCTTCGCGAGAACTAGCTATTCCAGGACGATCAGGAGGTCTCCGCCCTCGACCTGCTGGGCTCCGCGCAACGCGAGGCGCGCCACCTTGCCCGCCTTCGGGGCGGTGATCGCGGCCTCCATCTTCATGGCCTCGATCGTCGCGACGGTCTGACCCGCGTCCACGGAGTCACCCTCCGCCACCGCCGCCGTCACCACGCCCGCGAACGGCGCCGCGACGTGGTTCGGGTTGGCGCGGTCGGCCTTCTCCGCGGCCGGGATGTCGGCCGCCACGGACCGGTCGCGGACCTGGATCGGGCGCAGCTGGCCGTTCAGGGTCGCCATGACCGTGCGAATGCCGCGCGCGTCGGCCTCGGAGATCGCCTCCAGGCCGATCAGCAGCCGGACACCCGGCTCCAGGTCGACGGAGTACTCCTCGCCGGGACGCAGGCCGTAGAAGAAGTCCTTGGAGCGCAACACCGACGTGTCGCCGTAGGCGTCGCGGTGCGCGCGGAACTCCTTCGTGGGCGCCGGGAACAGCAGCCGGTTCAGGGTCGCCCGGCGGTCGTCGACGAGGCCTGCCTCGTCCTGCGCGGAGAGCTCCTCGATCGGCTTCGGGGCCGGGCGGCCTTCCAGCGCCTTGCTGCGGAACGGCTCCGGCCAGCCGCCGGGCGGGTCGCCCAGTTCGCCGTGCAGGAAGCCGATGACCGACGCCGGGATGTCGAACTTGCCGGGGTCGGCCTCGAAGTCCTTGGGAGAGACACCCGCGCCCACGAGGTGCAGCGCGAGGTCACCTACGACCTTGGACGACGGCGTCACCTTCACCAGGTGGCCGAGCATCCGGTCGGCGGCCGCGTACATGGACTCGATCTCCTCGAACTTCTCGCCCAGGCCCAGAGCGACGGCCTGGGTGCGCAGGTTCGAGAGCTGACCACCGGGGATCTCGTGGTGGTAGACGCGGCCGGTCGGGCCGGGGATGCCGGACTCGAACGGCGCGTAGATCTTGCGCACGGCCTCCCAGTAGGGCTCCAGGTCGCACACGTTCTGCAGGTTGAGGCCCGTGGCGTGCTCGGTGTGGTCGGTCAGCGCCACGATCGACGACAGCGGCGGCTGCGACGTCGTGCCGGCCATCGACGCGGCGGCGCCGTCGATCGCGTCCACCCCGGCCTGGATCGAGGCCAGGTAGGTCGCGAGCTGGCCACCGGCCGTGTCGTGCGTGTGGAGGTGGACCGGGAGGTCGAACTCCTTGCGCAGAGCCGAGATCAGGCGTGCGGCGGCGGGTGCCCGCAGCAGACCGGCCATGTCCTTGACGGCCAGCACGTGGGCACCGGCGCCGACGATCTGCTCGGCCAGCTTGAGGTAGTAGTCCAGTGTGTACAGACGTTCGTCCGGGTTGGACAGATCGCTGGTGTAGCACAGGGCGACCTCGGCGATTGCCGTCCCGGTCTCGCGCACGGCCTCGATCGCCGGGCGCATCTGCTCGACGTCGTTGAGCGCGTCGAAGATCCGGAAGATGTCGATGCCGGTGTTCGTCGCCTCCTGCACGAACGCCTTGGTGACCGCCTCCGGGTACGGCGTGTAGCCAACCGTGTTGCGGCCCCGTAGCAGCATCTGCAGGTTGATGTTCGGCACGGCCTCGCGCAGTGCGGCGAGACGCTCCCACGGGTCCTCGGCGAGGAACCGCAGCGCCACGTCGTACGTCGCGCCGCCCCAGCACTCCAGCGACAGCAGCTCGGGCGTCATGCGTGCGACGTGCGGCGCGACGGCGAGCAGGTCCTTGGTGCGCACTCGGGTCGCCAGCAGCGACTGGTGCGCGTCGCGGAACGTCGTGTCCGTGACGCCGACCGCCTTGCTCTCCCGCATCCACCGCGCGAAGCCCTCGGGGCCGAGCTCGGTGAGCTTCTGCTTGGAGCCGGCGGGCGGTTCGGCGTTGAGGTCGGCGATCGGCAGCTTCTCGCGCGGGTCCACCGCGGTCGGGCGGGTGCCGTTCGGGTGGTTGACCGTCACGTCCGCGAGGTAGGTCAGCAGGCGCGTGCCTCGGTCGGCCGAGTGGCGCGCGGTCAGCAGGTGCGGCCGCTTCTCGATGAACGACGTGGTGACGCGGCCCTCGTAGAAGTCCGGGTCGTCCAGAACCGCCTGCAGGAACGGGATGTTCGTGGAGACACCGCGGATGCGGAACTCCGCGATCGCGCGGCGCGCACGGGAGACGGCGAGCTCGAAGTTGCGGCCGCGGCACGTGAGCTTCACGAGCATCGAGTCGAAGTGGGGGCTGATGGCCATGCCCGCGCCGGCCGTGCCGCCGTCGAGGCGGATGCCGGAACCACCCGGCGAGCGGTAGGCGCTGATCGTGCCGGTGTCCGGGCGGAACCCGTTGGCCGGGTCTTCCGTCGTGATGCGGCACTGCAGTGCGGCGCCGCGCAGGTGGACGGTGTCCTGGCTCAGGCCGAGGTCGTCGAGCGACTCACCCGACGCGATGCGCATCTGCGACTGCACGAGGTCGACGTCGGTCACCTCTTCGGTGACCGTGTGCTCGACCTGGATGCGCGGGTTCATCTCGATGAAGACGTAGTGGCCCTGCGGGTCGAGCAGGAACTCCACGGTGCCGGCGTTGCGGTAGCCGATGTGGCGCGCGAACTTCACGGCGTCGGCGCAGATCCGGTCACGCAGCTCGGGCGCGAGGTTCGGCGCCGGCGCGATCTCGATGACCTTCTGGTGACGCCGCTGCACCGAGCAGTCGCGCTCGAACAGGTGGATCACGTTGCCCTGGCCGTCGGCGAGGATCTGCACCTCGATGTGGCGCGGTTCGACCACGGCCTGCTCGAGGAACACGGTCGGGTCGCCGAACGCCGACTCCGCCTCACGTGACGCCGCTTCGAGCGCCTCGCGCAGCGCGGCCGGGTCGTCGACCTTGCGCATGCCCCGGCCGCCACCACCGGCAACGGCCTTGACGAACACGGGGAAACGCATCGTCTTCGACGCTTCGAGCAGTTCGTCGACATCGGACGACGGCGCGCTCGACTCCAGCACCGGCAGCCCGGCCTCGCGGGCGGCGGCGATGGCGCGCGCCTTGTTGCCCGTCAGCTCCAGGACCTCGGCGACGGGGCCGATGAACGTGAGACCGGCCTCACGGCAGGCCATCGCGAGTTCCGGATTCTCCGACAGGAAGCCGTATCCGGGGTAGATCGCGTCGGCGCCGGCCTTGCGCGCGGCCTTGATGATCTCGTCGACGGAGAGGTACGCGCGGACGGGGTGACCGGGCTCGCCGATCTCGTAAGACTCGTCCGCCTTCAAGCGGTGCAGCGAGTTTCGGTCCTCGTGAGGGAAAACGGCGACCGTTCCCGCGCCCAGTTCGTAGGCGGCACGGAACGCGCGAATCGCGATCTCGCCGCGGTTGGCGACAAGAACCTTGCGGAACATCCGTAGCCCTCCCGGGTGTTGCTCGGCGGTCAGTTCAGGCACGTTACCGTGCGACTCTTGCCTGTTGGGAGGACTGTCTCACGTGATGGGTGTCATCCTGATCGGTCTTGTTCGTGAGGATTCTCGCGGTTTGGGCGCTAGGGGGATACCCACCACCCGGTCAGACTCCACCCGGTAGTGGGATTAACCAGATCGAGTGACGATCTTGGTAACCATCTCGGTAGGGTGAGCCATATGGCCGGGGCTGATGGAGCCGGGCAGCCTACTGCCCGCACACCGCATTTCGACGTTGTCCTCCGTGGTTACAACCAGCGACAGGTGAACGAGAGAGTCACTCGCCTGGAGTTCGATCTCAAGAACTCGAACCGCTCCCGAGACGCCGCTGCCGCGCAGGTGGGGGAGCTGACGAAGCTCCTGAACTCGATGCGCGCCGATCTCGACAAGACCAAGCTGCAGCTCCAGAACCTGGCCAACAGTCCCGTGAGCGCGTCGAACGTCACTGAGCGTGTTCGCGTGATGATGTCGCTCGCCGAGGAAGAGATCGCGGACATCCGCAAGGACGCCCTCGACAAGGCGGCCGCGACGCGGGGCGAGGCCGAGAAGTGGGCGGCCGAGCAGCGCGAGAACCACAACCGCCTGCTCGCCGAGACCGAGGCCCGCCGCAAGCACCTCGAGGTTTCCCACCAGCAGCGCACGGCCGAGCTGGACAAGCAGTTCGCCGGCCGCAAGTCCGAACTGGAGGCCGAGTACGCAGCGCTGCGCACCCGGTTGACCTCCGAGCACGAGGCCCTGGTCGCCGAAGTGCGCGCGGACGGCGAGCGCCTGGCCGCCGAGTTCGAGAAGAAGTCCTCCGACCTCGACGCCCGCCGCGTGGAGCTCGACGCCAAGTACAAGGCGTACCACGACGAGCTCGACAAGGAGTACGACGGCCTCAAGTCGACTCTCGCCGCCGAGCACAAGAAGGTGCTGGCGGACGCGCGGTCCGAGGCCGAGCGCATCGCCGCCGAGTCCGAGGCGACGCGGGTCGCCGCGCTCGCGAAGCTCGACGAGGCTCTGGCGTCGAAGCAGGCGGAGGCCGAGCAGGCCGTCGCCGAACTGGAGGCCGAGTCGCTGGCTCGGGCCGAGAAGACGATCGCTGACGCGTCCGCGCAGGCCCTTGCCCTGGTCAGCGAGGCCGAGGAGAAGGCGGCGACGACCCTGCGCGAGGCTTCCGAGAAGGCCACGGCGACCGTGACGGAGGCGACGCAGAAGGCGGCCACCACCGTGCGCGAGGCCGACGAGAAGGCCGCGACCACCGTGCGCGAAGCCGACGAGAAGGCCACCAAGCTGGTTCAGGATGCCGAAGCGCGAACCTCGGCCCTGATCCGCGAGGCCGAGGACAAGTCGGCGGCCGCGGTGGCGCTGTCCGACCAGCGCGCGGCCGCGGCGGCGGACCGGGAGGCTTCGCTGCGGTCGGCGCACGACAACCTGGCCACGCAGTTCCACGCTGCGCAGGCGGCGGTGGAGGCGGCGATGTCGGTGCTCAAGCCGCTGGAGGACGGGTCCGCGGCCGAGGACTCCGGCGATCCGAAGACCGAGCAGTTCCCGCTGCCCCGCCAGAACTAGTGACGCGCTGAACGTTCGGCCAAAAGCAATCGAGGCCCCGCATCGACTCCGGTGCGGGGCCTCGCGTTGTTGTGCGAGAGGCCGCGACTAGGCCTTCTCCAGAACTCCGCTCGCTCCTCCGTCAGCAGTGTGGCCACCATCCCGCCAGAACGTGGCCACCAACCCCGCAGAACTAGGTGGTGTGGCTCGGCAACCTCGCGGGGCCACACCACCGGCAGTGCGCAGTCCGACGACGTGAACGTCCGCCCAAAGCGATCGGCGCCCCGCACCGAACCTGGGACCTCGCGTCGATGTGCGAGACGCCCCGCCTAGGCCTTCTCCAGGAACTCCGCCCGCTCCTCCGTCAGCAGCGTGGCCACCATCCCCGCCAGGCCAGGGTGCTTCTCCAGGTCCGGATCCGCGTCCACGAACCCCTGAGCCGCCACACGGGCGTCGGCGATGATGTCCTCGTCGCGCAGCAGCGAGAGCATCTTCAGGGCCGAGCGGCGGCCCGACTGGGCGGCGCCCAGGATGTCGCCCTCGCGGCGCAGTTCCAGGTCCAGCTGGGCCAGTTCGAAGCCGTCCAGAGTGGACTCGACCGCGCGCAGGCGTTCCATGGTGGCGGTCATCTCCGGCATCTCGGTGACCAGGAGGCAGAGGCCGGGAGCGCTGCCTCGGCCCACGCGGCCGCGGAGCTGGTGGAGCTGCGAGACGCCGAAGCGGTCGGCGTCCATGATGGCCATGACGGTGGCGTTCGGGACGTTGACGCCGACCTCGATGACCGTGGTGGCGACGAGCACCTGGACCTCGTTGGCGGTGAAGGCGCGCATCACGGCGTCCTTCTCGTCGGGAGGCATGCGGCCGTGCAGGATCTCGATGCGCAGGCCGCGCAGGGGGCCCTGGGCCAGCAGATTGGCCACGTCGATCACGGACAGGGCCGGGCGCTTGTCCTCGTCGTCGGAAGAGGACTTCGCGGGCTCCTCGTCGCCGATGCGCGGGCAGACGAAGTAGGCCTGGTGGCCCGCGGCCACCTCCTCGCGCACTCGGGCGAAGGCGCGGTCCAGCCAGGCCGGTTTCTCGCGCACGGGCACGACCGAGGTCTTGATGGGTGAGCGGCCGCCGGGCAGCTCGCGCAGAGCCGACACCTCCAGGTCGCCGTAGACGGTCATGGCCACGGTGCGCGGGATCGGCGTCGCGGTCATGACCAGCACGTGCGGGTTCTCGACGGCGCCGCGGGCCGAGAGGGCGGCGCGTTGCTCCACGCCGAAGCGGTGTTGTTCGTCGACGACGACCAGGCCCAGGGAGTGGAACTCGACCTTGTCCTGGATGATCGCGTGGGTGCCGACGACGATGCCCGCCTCGCCGGTGACGATGTCGAGCAACGCCTGGCGGCGCTGGGCCGTGTTCATCGAGCCGGTCAGCAACGTGACGCGCGTCGCGTCCTCCGCGCCGCCCAACTGGCCTGCCTGGGCGAGGTCGCCGAGCATCTCGGAAAGCGACCGGGCGTGTTGTGCCGCAAGGACTTCCGTGGGAGCGAGCATGGCGCACTGACGGCCAGCGTCGACGGCCTGAAGCATGGCTCGCAACGCGACCATGGTCTTGCCCGAGCCGACTTCCCCTTGCAGCAGGCGGTTCATCGGCACGACCGACTCCAGGTCGGAAGAAATCTGCTGGCCCACCGACACCTGACCGGCCGTCAGCGTGAACGGCAGCCGCGCGTCGAACGCGTCGAGGATGCCGCCGGACCGACGCGCGCACGAAGGCGCGGGACGTGCGGTGGAAGCCTTGCGGCGCTGGGCCAGAGTCAGCTGCACGGCCAGCGCCTCGTCCCACTTCAGCCGCTGCTGCGCCACGGAGATCTGCGCCCAGCTATCGGGGCGGTGGATCGCCCGCAGCGCCTCCTCCAGCCCGATCAGGCCGTGCTCCGAGCGGAAGTCGGCCGGCAGCGGATCGGCAGGCACGCCGTCCCAGATCTCCAGCAGCTGCTTGACGCAGTTCGCGATGTTCCACGTGTTGATGTGCTGCGAGGCCGGGTAGACGGGCAGGAAGGTCTGCAGGAACGACGACCCGTCCTGCTCCGGGCTCAGGATCTCGAACGCCGGGTGCACCAGCTGCAGGTTTTGGCGGTAGCGGCCCACCTTGCCCGCGAACAACGCCTTCGTGCCCGGCAGGAGCTCCTGCTCGGCCACGAACGCCACCTTGCCGAAGAACACCAGGTGCAGCTCGGACGTGCCGTCCGTGATCACCGCTTCGGTCATGTGGCCGTGCCGGGCCTTCATGCGCCGCTTCGTGCACTTGCGGACCTCGGCCTGCACCGTCACGTGCTCGTCGATTTCCAGTGACCTGATGTCGGTCAGCTTCCCGCGCTCGTCGTACCGGCGCGGGTAGTGGCGCAGCAGGTCACCGACCGTCGTGAGGCCGAGGCCGGTCTCCAGTGCGTCGGCGGACTTCTTGCCGAGCAACGGCTGCAGCTTGTCGTCGAAGGAGATCATCGGGTCCCATTCAACTACTCGACACCGACAAAAATGACCGCGTCCGGCTGACCGCCGGGATAAGCCGTCACCTCGACCTCCGGATGGGTCACCCGGAGGTGGTCCTCCAGCACGTCGACCAGGCCGTCCGGGGCGTCGGCGCCGAGGATCACCGTCACCAGCTCACCACCGCCGGTCAGCATGCGGTCGACCAGGCGGCACGACAGGTCCATCAACGACTCCGCGGACGACGGCCCCGGCTCGATCAGCACCACCTCGCCGTCCAGCATGCCCAGCAGATCGCCCGGCTGGCAGCGGCCCACCCACGTCAACGCCTCGTCGGCGGCGATCGACAGCTCACCGCGGCGCGTGGCGGCAGCAGCCTCGGCCATGGCGACAACGTCGTCACCGGCGCGCCGAGACGGGTCGTGCACGGCCAACGCCGCGAGGGCCTGCACGGGCGAGGACGTCGGCACCACCACTACGTCCTGCCCTGCGGCCTGTGCGTACGCCACGGCTTCGTCCAACGCCTCACGGATGTCCGGATCACCGGGCAGAACCGCGACGTGACGCGCGCGCGTCGACACGATGGCCGACAACAGGTCCGTGGGCGTGGCAGAAGAAGTGACGAGGTCGAACACCGTGGCACCCTCCGCGCGGAACAGGTCCACTGCGCCGCTCACCACCACCACGATCGACCGGTCGCGCACGAACCGTGAAGCCTGCGCGGCGATCTGGTCGGCGAACCGCGCCACGGTGATCCGATGCGGCCGCCCAGCGCGCACACCCGCCTCGATGGCCGCGCCGACGTCGTTGCAGTGCACGTGCGCGGTCCACAGAGAAGCACCATCACCCACGACCGACACGCAGTCGCCGAGCAGGTTCAACGACGCGCGCAGCTCGAGAACCGCCTCCTCCGAGGTGTCGTCGAGCAGGTACATGACCTCGTACTCGAACTCCGCGGACCCGCTCTCGCGCTCGGTCGTCAGCGACTCGGGCGTGCGCGGCAGCAGCGGCGCGTCCACCGGCGTTTCCACGACCTGGCCGGTGATCACCGCGGCCAGTGTGTCCAACAACACAACGAGTCCACGTCCGCCGGCGTCGACCACTCCGGCCTTGGCCAGGACCGCGAGCTGACGAGGCGTATCGGCCAGTGCGACGGCACCCGCGCGCGACGCCGCCATCACCACCTCGTCGAGCTCGTCCGACGGGCAGTCGCGTGCGGCTTCCGCGGCGGCGTGCAGCACTGACAGCACCGTGCCGGCCACCGGCTTGGACACAGCGGCGGTAGCGAGCTCGTCAGACCGTTGAAGGCCCTTGCGCAGCGCCGAACCGGTCACCAGGGAGACCTCCTGAACGGTCTCCGCCAGCCCCCTGAGCACCTGCGACAGGATCACGCCGGAGTTCCCGCGCGCCCCGGCGAGCGCGCCACGGGCCAGTGCGGCCAACGCCTCACCTACCGTGGAGATGGGCGAGCGCAGCAGCGCGTCCAGCGCCGACTGCATCGTGTGCAGCAGGTTGGTACCGGTGTCACCGTCCGGCACGGGGAAGACGTTGATCTGGTCGATGGACTCCCGATTGGCGTCCAACGACCGCACGCACGCGTCCGCCCACCTGCGCACCGCGACCGCATCCATGACCTGCATGGCGGCGAGGGTATCCACCCGGTTTGGTCGCGGGTGAGGCCACCGGCTACCCTGATTGGGTTGCCGTGCCCGGTTGAGGCTTGTGCACGCTTGCGCGCCCACCGGGACGCGAGACTTACCGCTTGAGGAACCTGAAGGAGTGGCTGACGTGGCTGCCGTGTGCGACGTCTGTGGCAAGGGGCCGGGCTTCGGCCATTCGGTTTCGCACTCCCAGCGGAAGACGAACCGCCGCTGGAACCCGAACATCCAGTCTGTGCGCGCGAAGGTCTCGGCCTCTCAGCGCCAGCGGATCAACGTGTGCACGTCCTGCCTGAAGGCTGGCAAGGTCGTGCGCGGCTGATCACCGCCACAGTTCGTTCAGTTCGAGAAGAGCCCGGCTTCGGCCGGGCTCTTCTTGTTTTTGGAACGCATTAGTGGAATTGCCCAAACAAGACGTCTTACGACACCAAACGAGACGTTGTTGAACAGTCCTGAACTTACGTTTACTTTGGGAGCATGCGAGTCCTGGTGACGAGCTGCCCCGGTTATGGGCACCTTTATCCGCTTATTCCACTGAGCTGGGCGTTGAGCAACGCCGGGCACGACGTGCTGCTCGCGTTGCCCGACCAGTTCACGCAGGTGGCAGCCGCTACCGGACTACCTGCCACCGCGGTAGGACCGGTATCGATCCGGGAAGTCTTCGAGAAGGCGAATCACGCGCTCTATTCCGGGAATGTGACGGAAGCTCTGATCGAGCACGTCACCGAGCATTACGCGAAAATCGCCCATTTCACAGTTGCCAACGTGATCGCTCTGGCCGAGAGATGGCGGCCGAATGCCGTAATGCACACGCCGTGGGAGTACGCGGGGCCGATCGCCGCCGCACGACTCGGCGTTCCGCTCGTCCGGCACACCTGGGGTGTCGCACTGCCGCCCGAGCTCGCACCCGCCGAGGCCGAGACGCTCGCACCGGTGCACCGGGAGCACGGGTACCCCCGCGATCCCGCGTTCGAGGTGGACGTCTGCCCATCCGCGCTGCAGTACCCGGACGCGCGGGCGGGCGTGCCGATGGCCTACACCGCCTACAACGGCTCGGGCGTGCTCCCGTCGTGGCTGTTCGAGCCGCGCACCAGGCCGAGGATCTGCGTGACGCTCGGCAGCGTGCCCGTCCCCGGCGGGGAGCACGACCGTGTGCTGCGCACGGTGCTCGCCGGACTCGCCACGATCGGCGCCGAGGTCCTCGTGATCACCGGCGGCGGCGCGCTCGATCCAGGGACCCTCCCCGCCAACGCCCGCGTCGTGGACTGGCTACCGCTCAACCAGGTGCTTCGTGTGTGTGACGCCGTGGTGCACCACGGCGGGTCGGGCACGACCATGACCTCGCTGCACGCGGGCCTGCCGCAGCTCGCGTTGCCGCAGATGTGCGACCAGCACCGCCACGCCGACCGCGCTGAAGCCGTCGGCGCCGCCGCCAAGCTCATCGGAGACGACATCACCGCGGAGTCCGTCCGCGACCACGCCGCCTGGCTGCTGGAGGACCCGGCACCGCGCGTGGCCGCGGAGAAGATCCGCGACGAGATGCGGGCAATGCCGCCACCCGCCGCCGTCGTCTCCTCCCTCATCGCCCTAGTGGAGGCGCAACAGTGACGACGTATTCAGGGAAAACAGTCGTGGTGACAGGTGCGGGCGGCTTCATCGGCTCGCACGTCGTGGAAACTCTGCTGAGCACCGACAACCGCGTGATCGCCCTGTACCGCACCGATCCGCCGCCGTTCACCGCGCCGAACCTCCAGACGTTCCCGCTCGACCTGCGCGACGAGAGCGAGCTCAGAGCGGTGCTGCGGTACGCGGCACCCAACGCCCATACAGTGATCCACACCGCGGCGATGGATGGCAACGCCGCGTTCAAGCGCGACAACACCGCTCTCATCTTCGACACGAACCTGCGCATCGGGTCGAACGTGCTGAACTGCGCGCGCGACTCGGGCGTCGAGAACGTCGTCATGGTCAGTTCCGCCGAGGCGTCGGTGGAGTCCGACAACGGCTACGCGCTCTCGAAGTCCGTGGTGGAACTGCTGGCCGAGCAGTACCGCAAGCAGTACGGCATGCGGATCTTCCTGCCGCGTCCGTCGAACGTGTACGGCCCGCGCGACAAGGTCCACCGGGTGATCCCCGCGATGATCAACCGGATCACCTCGGGCCAGGACGTCGAGATCTGGGGCGACGGTTCGCAGACGCGCTCGTTCGTGCACGTGCGCGACGTGGTGGCGGCGATTCTGCAGATGGTCGTCCAGGACACCGACGACGTGCTGACCGTGGCGACCCGCGAGACGATCACGATCCTCGAGCTCGCCCGCACTCTCTGCGCGCTGCTGAACGTGCCTGAACGGATAAGGCTCGACCCCACCAAACCGACCGGCGCTCCCCCACGCCCGTTCGACACCACGCGGATGTACGAGCTGGTGACGCCGCGGTCGTTGCGTCAGGGACTCGGCGAAACCGTGTCCTGGTACCGGTCGGTCGCGCCGTTAGCAGCCTGACGACGCAGTGCGCGGTGGACGAACACCAGGCACGCGGCGCCGCTGAGCAACGCGCCGGTGCCACCGAGCGCGAACACCGCCCGTGGGCCCATGACCAGCAGCAACGCACCCGCTGCGGCGGTCCCGATCAGGTTCGCGCCGGTCACCATCGACCCGACCGCGGCGAACGCGCGTCCGCGCATCTCCTCCGGCGTGCGCAACCGGACGATGGCGTTCACCGTGACGTTGTCGACGCCGTTGGAGATGCCGCCGATGAGCCACCCGATCCCGGCAGCCACGACGAAGGGGAACACGGCCGGGATCAGCACTGCTGTGCCAGTGGTGATCCCGGTGATCGCAAGCGCGTAGGCGGCCTGGGGAGCAGTCGTCAGCCGAGCGGCCAGCCGGTTGCCGACGATGACGCCCACCATCCAGCACGCCTGCATCGCGCCCAGCAGGAACTCGTCGCCGTGCAACACGAACCGCACGAACGCCGGGTCGGCCACGTTGATCACCACGACCGCACCGACGAAGACCGCGAGTCCGAGAATCGCCGCGAACAGCACGGGATCACGCCGGACGTGCCTGATGCCGGCGAGCGCGCTGGGCCGCGCGTCGTGCTCACCGGAAGGCCTGCGTTCGGACCGGACGAACACCAGCAGCGCCGCGTAGACGAGGAAGGTGCCGCCGTCGATGAGCATCGCGGCCGGGTGCCCGAAGATCCCGGCGAGCAACGCGCCGCCGGTCACGCCCGCGACGCTGCCGACACTGCGCGCGGTGCCGACCCACGCGTAACCGCGCGTCGCTTCTTCTTCGCCCGCGATGTGCGGCACCAAGGCCCCCGTCGCCGGCATGGCGACGGACCGGCCGCAGCCGGAGAGGAACACCAGCGCCAGCACGAAGACCGGCTGGCCCATCAACGGCGCGATGGCCGCGGTCGCGACGCCCTGGAAGAGCAGCGCGATGATCAGCAGTCTGCGGTTGGGCAACCGGTCGACGAGGACCCCTGCCAGCGGTGCGCCGAGCACGAGCGGCAGCAGTTCGGCGACCAGGATCGCGGCCACCAGCAACGAGCTGATCGGAGTCGCCCAGAAGAGCAGCACGAGCAGCGACAACGAGTTGCCGAACTCGGAGACGGCGACTCCGGCCGCCAGCAGCTTCAGGTCACGATTCCCCCGCATGTCTCGCGACGCTAATACCGCGAGCCATGCGGGGAAGAGCGAATTACGGGAGCTTCCAGTCGACCGGCTCCGCGCCCTGCTTCTCCAGCAGTTCGTTGGCGCGGCTGAACGGCTTCGACCCGAAGAAGCCCGCGTGCGCCGACAGAGGTGACGGGTGCGCGGACTCGATGGCGGGCAACGGTTCCAGCAGAGGCCTGAGGTTGCGCGCGTTGCGGCCCCACAGGATGGAGACCAGCGGTGCGTCACGAGCCGCCAGTGCCTTGATCGCCTGCTCCGTCACGGCCTCCCAGCCCTTGCCCTGGTGGGAGTTCGCCTTGCCGGGCTGCACGGTCAGCGCCCTGTTGAGCAGCAGCACACCGCGCTCGGACCACGGGGTCAGGTCGCCGTTGGAGGGCAGCGGGTGACCGAGGTCCTCCGCGTACTCCTTGTAGATGTTGACCAGTGACTTCGGAATCGGCCGCACGTCGGGCGCCACGGAGAACGACAGGCCGACCGCGTGGCCGGGCGTCGGGTACGGGTCCTGCCCGACGATCAGCACCTTGACCTGGTGGAACGGCTGCTTGAACGCACGCAGCACGTTCTCGCCCGCGGGGAGGTAGGTGCGGCCGGCGGCGACCTCCGCACGCAGGAACTCACCCATGGCGGCGATCTGGTCAGCAACGGGGGCGAGAGCTTCAGCCCAACCGGCTTCGACAACTTCGTTGAGGGGACGAGCCACGGCTGTGAACCCTATCTCAGCCGGGATCGGTGTCAGCCGACAACTACTTCGGCCAGGTGCAGTACGGGCCGATCTTAGTGATGCAGACCTGAAGTTCGTTGGGAAGGCTGTAGTAGGTCGGTGTGCTGGCCACCTCGCGCTCAGGGTTCGGGATGGTCGTCGAGCCTGGTACCGACCCTTTCTGCTGCCAGGGGATGTAGTAGAGGGCGAACTCGTGCTTCGAGCCTTCACCGGCCCTGAGCTCACCCCACGCCAGGCGTTCCGCGCTCGATCGCGGCGACGGGCACTCCCACAACCGCAGGCGCATCAGACCGTCCGGGAGAACGCGGGACTGCGCCACGTAGCACCCTTCCGCGTCAGCCGGACTGGCGACGGCGACGCACGCGCCGACCGCGACGGCGACCGTCAGAGCGGCTGAGACCTTCCTCGGAATCCCCATGATCAGAGGATGCCGGGCGGGTGTTGCAGAAACCTTGAACGCAGGTCAGTCGAGGCGGCGGAGCTTCTCCCGGTACAGCGCGATGTTCTGCACGTACTTCTCGACGATGAACGCCCAAGCCTGTTCCGGCACAACATGTCCCACCCGCTCACGAGCCGGAACCCCGAGAACCATCGTGCGTTCCCGGACATGCCCCTCGAACGACACCACCGCGCCGGCGCCGACGATCGCGCCCTTCTCGACGATGGAACCGTTGAGCACCACGGAACCCGACGCGATCAGGCAGTCGTCCGCGACCGTCGCGCCCTCGATGTGCACGTTGTGGCCGACGACGCAGGACGAGCCGATGTGCACCGGGTGGACCTCGGTGCAGTGGATCACGGTGCCGTCCTGGATCGACGTGCGCTCGTCGACGACGATGCGGCCGTAGTCACCGCGCAGCACCGCTTGCGGCCACACCGACGAGAAAGCGCCGATGCGCACGTCACCGATCACCGTCGCATCCGGGTGCACGTACGCGTCCGGATGGATCTGCGGCGTGTAGTCCCCCAACGCATAGATGGCCATGCGCCGAACCTACAACGGCTTGCCGAAGCAGCGGCTCTCCGGGTGGTCGCGGTAGACACCGAAGTTGTCGATCCGCTCGTAGCCGCTGGAGGTGTACAGGCTGATCGCCTCGGGCTGGCGGAGGCCGGTTTCCAGCACTATCCGCTGAAGGCCCGCCTCGCGCGCGGTCATTTCCAGGTGGGCGAGCACGAGCCGTGAGAGGCCTTTGCCACGTGCGATGTCGACGACGTACATCCGCTTGATCTCGGCGGCACCGGCGAGCTCGTCGTTCACGCGCCAGCCACCGCACGCGACGGGCACGCCGTCGAGGTAGCCGATGACGAAGTAGCCGAGCGGTGCGGTGAACTGCGCCGGGTCGACCGGCGTGACGTCGACGTCGCCGTAGCGCTCGACGTAGACCTGCTGGAGGTCGGCGATCATCTTGACCGAGTCTGGATGGTCATACGTGCGCGTGCATAGTTCCACATCGACCAGTTTACGCGCGCCAGTGCTCCCAGCCAGGGGGTTTTTCATAAACCCTGCCGTCGACCGTCACGCCCCCACCTGCGCGGACCGTGCCGATGGTCGTCCAGTTCTCCGGAACCGACTTGGGGCCGGGGAAGGTCGCGGCGAGCGCGTGATCTTCGCCTCCGGTCAGCGCCCAGTGCCGTGCGTCACCGCCGAGCGCCGACGCGACGTCAAGCAGCCGCTGGTGCAACGGCAGCAACTCGGTGCGGATGTCGATCGCGACGCCCGACGAGTCCGCGATGTGGCCGAGGTCCTGCAGCAGGCCGTCCGAAACGTCGATCATCGACGTGGCGCCCGCCTCGGCGGCCTTCGGGCCTTCTTCGTATGGCGGCTCGGGCGTGCGCTGGGCGTTGACGATGCCGACCGGCGAACGGAATCCGCGCCCCAGCACGGCCAGTCCGGCGGCCGCCCAGCCGAGCCGTCCGGTCACCGCCACGACGTCGCCGACGAGCGCGCCGGAACGTGTGATCGGCTCAAGTCCGTTCATGTCACCCATTGCGGTGATGGAGATCACCAGCGTCGCGGAGCTGACCATGTCGCCGCCGACGATGCCGGCGCCGGCCGTCGCCGCCTCCTGCCAGAGGCCCGACATGATCCCCTGGATCGTCGCCGCGGGAGTGTCACCGGGACACGCGATCCCGACGAGCAGACCGGACGGCAACGCACCCATCGCGACGACGTCCGCGAGGTTCACCGCGGCCGCTTTTCGGCCCACCTGCTCGGGGCTGGACCAGTCGAGTCTGAAGTGGACACCCTCGACCAGCACGTCCATGGAGGCGACGACCCGCCCGTCCGGCACGGCGACGACGGCCGCGTCGTCACCGGGACCGAGGATCGTGGTCTCCGGTTGCGCCCGGCCGGTCGTCACCCGGTGGATGAGATTGAACTCACCCACTTCGGCGACCGTCTCCGCGTCGCGCGGCGGCTCCGGACGCAAAGTTGCCTCCCAATCTGAGCATTCGGAACCCCAACTGGGGTACGTTGCGTGACACGTTCCTACCTCGACCCAACCTGTCGCGACGAAGGGGCACGCCGTGGTGCATGCATACATCCTCATCCAGACCGAGGTCGGCAAGGCCGCCGCAGTCGCCTCCGAGATTTCCGGAATCACCGGGGTAGCAACCGCAGAAGACGTCACCGGTCCTTACGACGTCATCGTCCGTGCTGAAGCGGACACCGTCGACCAGCTCGGCCAGCTCGTGGTCGCGCGCATCCAAAACGTCGAAGGCATCACTCGTACGTTGACCTGCCCGGTCGTGCATCTCTAGCTCGTGTTGTCATAACTGGGTGACTCAGCAGGAATCCACGTCGGCGCTGTCCCGGCCGCTGCTCGCGGCGGTCGGGCTCGCCGTGCTGCTCGCCATCGGTGTCGCCGCGCTCGGTCTCGTGCTGGGCACGGGTGGCCAGACCGACGACGTGCCCGGTCGCACGGGCCCTCTCGCGCTGGTCTCGATCGACGCACCCGACGCGGGCTCCGAGCCGTGCACGTCGTTGATCGAGAAGCTGCCGGTGGGGCTGCCGTCCGGGAAGGACATGCTGCCGCGCCGGGAGATCGCCTCCCCCGCACCACCCGCGACGGTGGCGTGGGGTGACGCCAAACACGATCCGGTGGTCCTGCGCTGCGGGCTGCCCAGGCCGTCCGAGCTGTCCGCGACCTCGCAGCTGCGCGTGATCTCGGACGTGCAATGGCTGCAGCTGACCGGTTCCGGCAGCTCGACGTGGGTGATCGTCGACCGCGGCGCGTACGTCGCGCTGACGGTGCCCGGCGACGCGGGCACCGGACCGTTGCAGGACATCTCCACGACGGTGCGCGACCTTCTGCCGAAGCAGCCGGTCAGGACTTCGCCCTAACGAAGGCCCGAGCCGCGCGCGATCGCCGTGTCGATCAACGTGGTCAGCAACGTCGTGAAGTCGATGCCCGTCGCCTCCCACGCCTTGGGGTACATGGAGATCGGCGTGAAGCCCGGCATCGTGTTGAGCTCGTTGATGATCAGCTCGTTGTGCTCGGTGAGGAAGAAGTCCACCCTGGACAGTCCCTGGCAGTCGAGCGCCTTGAACGCGGTGACGGCCATCTCGCGCAGTGCCGCGGCGATGTCGTCATCGAGCTTCGCCGGGATGTCGGCCTCGTAGGAGTCGTCGACGTACTTGGCGTCGAAGTCGTACCACTCGACGCGCTCGCCGACCGGACGCAGCTCGCAGGGCAGCGAGGCCTCGACGCGGCCGTCCGGGAACTCCAGCACGGCGAGTTCGATCTCGCGCATGTTCGGCACGGCGGCCTCGATGATGACCTTGGGGTCGTGCTGGCGCGCCTCGAAGATCGCGGCGTCGAGGTCCGCCCAGTCGCTCACCTTGGAGATGCCGACGGACGACCCGGCGCGCGACGGCTTCACGAACACCGGCAGGCCGAGGTGCTCGCGCTCGTCCAGCGTCAACGTCGTGGCGGCGCGGTCCAGCGCCACGAACTTGCCGACCGGGAGTCCCTCGGCCTGCAGGATCTTCTTGGCGAAGATCTTGTCCATGGCGGCGGCGCTGGCGAACACGCCCGGCCCGACGTAGGGCAGGCCGCCCAGCTCGAGCAGGCCCTGGATCGTGCCGTCCTCACCCCACGCGCCGTGCAGCAGCGGGAAGACGACGTCGACGTCCTTCAAAGCCTGGCCGGGCTCGATCGCGGCGACGGTCTGGTTGCGCAGCGTGGGGAGGGTGCCGGCGCCTGCCTCCAGCGCGGTCGGGTCCGTGCCGAGTGCCCACTGCCCCTGCGGTGTGATGCCGACCGGCACCACCTCGAAGCGGTCCGCGTCCAGGTAGGGCAGGACACTCTTGGCGGACTGGCAGGAGACCTCGTGCTCGGAGCTGCGGCCGCCGAAGACCACGGCCACCCTCGTCTTGCGCTGCGTCATGGGGCCCGACCCTACCCGTTTGGGCGATTGTGCCTACTCACCAGTTCGAGGCGCGTAGCGAACCTCGGGGAACGGCCAGTCGTACGCCAGCCAGGCGGAAACCGCGTCGTGCAGTGGCTTGTCCAGCTCTGCCCTGTCGGCCCGCACCCAAGAGTGCACCCTTGCCACGGTGCGGTCGTCGCGCGCCGGATAGATGTACACGCAGCCGATCACGTCTTCTTCGTCGAGCACCGAATAGGTGAAGCCGGCACGTTGGGTGAAGTCGTTCGCGTGCCTGCGCAGATCGGAGAGGTTGCGCTCCAGCGACATCCCCTCGGCGGGCGGCCAGGTCCAGGTGTCGAAGCCGGGTGTCGACCGGATGTGCTCGATGCTGGTCGTCCACGCCCGGTGATCTCGCTCGTTGTGCTGGGGGCCGAGAGGCTCCAGGCGGAACGACTCGGTGGCGAGTCCGCGCGGGACCTCGAAGTCGTCCGCGACCCACGGGTGATCCGGTTCAGCCATTCGCTGCCTCCGCTCTGCTGTCGATCTGGTGAACGAGGTGCTGAGGTTCGTCACGACGCGCGCGGTGGTCGTGGTCAGCCGTTCCGCGTGATCAGCTCGGTGAGGATCGGCAGAGCGCTGACCAGCTGCTCGCGGGAGCACGCGCTGTAGCCGACGGCGAGACCGTGGAACTTGGCCCGGTTGACGTAGTGCCTGGCCAGGCCGTCCAGCCGCAGGCCGCGTTCGAGTGCCTGCCGCATGACCTCGCGTTCCTGCTCGGCGCTCGGCAGCAGCACCACGACGTGAGCACCCGCGTCGTCGCCGAGCACCTTGATCCCGGCTTCGGCGAACGTGTCGACGATCAACGCGCGGCGCTCGGACAGCTCCCGCCGCAGTTTGCGCAGGTGGCGGCCCAGGTCACCCATGCGTGCCAGTTCGACGACCACCCGTTGGCCCGCGGCGGCCGGGCCGGTGCCGGTCAGATCGCGGTGTTCGAGGATCGTCGTGGCGATGTGCTCGGGCGCGACCATCCAGCCCGCGCCCAGGGTCGGGGTGAGGATCTTGCTCGTGGTGCCGAGGTGGACGACGACGTCCGGGGCCAAGGCCGCGAGCGAGGGCAGCGGTGCCACGTCGTAACGGAGCTCGCCGTCGTAGTCGTCCTCGATGACGAGCCAGCCGTCTCGCCTCGCGCGCTCGACCAGCGCCACCCTGCGACCCGCCGACATGCGGCCGCCGAGCGGGTACTGGTGGGCGGGCGAGCAGTAGACGGCCTTCACTCCGGGCGGGACCGCCTCGGGGAGAAGGCCCTCGGCGTCGACGGCAGCCTGGACGACCTTCAAGCCGTTGGCCCGGAAGACGCCCACGGCGCGTTGGTAGCCGGGCTCTTCGACGGCCACGGCGTCGCCGCGCTTCAGAACGGCGACCGCGATCTCGGTCAGGACCGCGGTGGTGCCGCCGGTCGCGAGCACGGGGTCGGCGTTGACGGCCAAGCCTCGGTGACGCAGCAGGTGTTCGGCGATGGCCTCGCGGTATTCGGGCAGGCCGGCGCGTTCGGGCCGGGACAACGGCGGTGCGTCGGCCGCGGCACGCCAGGCTCGGCGCCAGGCCGCCCGGTCGAGGCCGCCTGCCCACGGCGCGCCGGTGCCGAGATCGACGAAGTCGGTGATGGCGGGTGCGACGGCCTTGCGCGAACGTTTGCGCAACGGGCCGGGCGGGGTCGTGGTGACGTACGTGCCGGAGCCGTGGCGGCCCGCGATCCAGCCTTCGGCATGGAGCTGGTCGTAGGCGGCGGCTGTCACCGTGCGCGAGACACCGAGCGACTCGGCCAACGCGCGCGTGGACGGCAGACGGTCGCCCGCACGCAGTCTTCCCTCGGACGCGGCGGAGCGGAGAGCATCGGCCAGCTGGACGGCGAGCGGTTCAGCGGACTCGCGGTCCAGCGCGACGGGAAGCGCGGTCTCAGCCACGGACGGCCTCAGCCACGGACAGCTCAACCATGGACAGCTCAGCCATGGACGGCCTCCCACGCTCGCGCAGGCGTCCCCCGGCGAAGGGGACCCCTTGTTGTAATTCTCCCAGACAGCACCGACACTCCCGGCAGGCCCGCAGCACGAAGTGGCATTCTCAAATCGGCGGATAATGGCGCTTCAATGATGCCACTTCGCGGGTCACAGTAGGAGCATGACCTCTGACCTGCAGCTCTCTCCCACCCCGCACAGCACCGTCGTCCGCGGCAAGAAGCGAGCCGTCGAAGACCGCCAGGTGCTCTACGACATTCTCGACGCCGGTCTGGTCTGCCACCTCGCCGTGGAGGTCGACGGGGCGCCGTTCCTGATCCCCACCGCGTACGGGCGGGACGGCAACCGCATCTTCCTGCACGGGTCGACGGGCTCACGGTCCATCAGGAGCATGCTGGAAGGCAAGCAGGTTTGCGTCGCGGTCACGCTCGTGGACGGCGTTGTGTACTCACGGTCGGTGTTCCACCACTCGATGAACTACCGCTCCGCGATCATCCACGGCACCGCGAAGATCGCCGACGACCCCGCGCACGCACTCAAGACGATCGTCGAGCACGTCACGCCCGGTAGCTGGGACTACGCGCGCGAGCCGTCCAAGAAGGAGCTCGCGCAGACGGCCGCGCTGGAGATCGACCTCACCGAGGCGAGCGTGAAGGTGCGCGAGGGCGGACCCGGCGAGGATCCAGATGACCTCGCGCAGAACCTCGTGTGGGCGGGGCACATGCCGCTCATCACGTCGTGGGGTGCGCCGGTGCCGCACGAGACGGACAAGGCGATCCCGCCGCACGTCAGCGCACGGGGCCGTTGACCGGGTCGTAGCGGTAGGAGGTCATGGCGCGTGTGCCGTGACGGTAGACGTGGATCGACACGGCCGGATCCACGCCGTCGTTGCGCACCTGGTGCACGTAGCCGGGCCCCCACACGCGCGACTGACCGGCGTGAAGTGAGTGCACGACCTGGATGCGGGTCGTCACGACCTCGGTCAGCAGGCCGCTGACCACGGTGAACGCGCCCGAGGTGTGATCGTGGTCGTGCAGCGAGGCGATCTGACCGGGGAGCCAGCTCATGAGCCAGATCTCCTGGTCGTCGGTCTTGTCGACCAACGCCGAGAAGCGCTCCTCCGGGTCGTACCGGAGCAGGTGCTTCCAGCGGTCGCGGTCGGCCGCCCACGCCAGAGCCACCCGGACGGGGTGCAGCAACGCGGTGTTTTCAGGCAGAACGAGGCTGTTCTCAGGAACGGCGAACATCGGGAAAAGTCCTTACCAGGCGAGTGCGCGAAACGAGGACGCGGGACTATCGCCAGGTACAACAGCAACATGCGTTGAAGGACATGACGCAGAGGGTCCCGGAACCGGGACCCTCTGTCAAACCAGGCCCAAAGCTTGGGACACGTCCGCGACCAGGTCTCGAGTGTCCTCACAGCCGGCCGAGAAGCGCACCAGCCCCTCGGGCACCGGGTCGCCGAACTGCGCGCGCCGGTCCGCCGTGGAGTGCAGGCCGCCGAACGACGTCGCCGCCGACACCAGCTTCGAGCGCGCCAGGAACTTCTCCACGGCCGCCACGTCCTCGAGCTCGAACGTCAGCACGCCGTTGAACCGCCGCATCTGCTGCGCCGCAACGAGGTACGCGGGGTCTTCCGGAGCGCCCGGCCAGCGCAGCCCGGCCACACGGCCCTTGAGCAACGAGTAGATCGCCGCCGCGTTCTCCGCCTGCCGCGCGAGCCGCAGGTCCAGCGTTCCCAGTCCGCGCAACGCAAGCCAGGTTTCGAAGGGACCCGGAATCGCGCCGTTCAACGTCCGCGCGTCCCGCACCTTCGCGGCCAGCTCCGCGGAAGCCACCGTCACGTGTCCGAAAAGGACATCGCTGTGCCCCGCGACCGCCTTGGTGTCCGACGCCACGACGATGTCGGCGCCGAGCTCCAGCGGCCGCTGGCCCAACGGCGTCGCGGTCGTGTTGTCGACCGCCAGCAACGCCCCCGCTTCCTGCGCCTTCGAGGCGAGCTCGGCGATGTCGCACACGTCCAGGCCGGGGTTCGACGGCGTCTCCAGCAGAACCAGTTTCACCCCGCCGAAGGACGGGTACGGCCCGCACGTGGGCACTTCGACGACGTTCACGTCCATTTCGGACACGAACTTGCGAGTCAGGAAATAGCCGTCCGACGGGACCACCAGAGTGTCCCCAGTGGACAGCACGACCCGCAGCAGCGTGGAGATCGCCGCCATCCCGGACGGGAAGACGACGCACTCGCCGCCTTCCAGCGACCCCAGCGCGCTCTCGAGAGAACGCCACGTCGGGTTGCCCGCGCGGCCGTAGTAGTCCGAACCGCCCAAGTGGAACGCCGACGCGAACACCGGCTGCGCACCGAACGGTTCGCCCGGCTCACCCGACACCGCGTGGACGACCCGCGTGCCGTCACCGAGCTCGCTCACTGGCGCTCGTGCTTGCGGTCACGGCCCAGCAGCGCGGCACCGAGGTCGCGCACGCTCAGCCCGTCGTGGCACACCTCGTGCACGCCTTCGGTGATCGGCATGTCGACGTCGTGCGCCCGCGCCAGGTCGCGGATCGAGGAGCACGACTTCACGCCCTCGGCGACCTGACCGTGCGCGGCTTCCTGCGCCTGCGCGAGAGTCTCGCCCTTGCCGAGCCGCTCGCCGAAGGACCGGTTGCGCGACAACGGCGACGCACAGGTCGCCACGAGGTCGCCCAGCCCTGCCAGACCGGCGAACGTCAGCGGGTCGGCACCGAGAGCCGCGCCGAGACGGGCGGTCTCGGCCAGGCCGCGCGTGATGATCGACGCCATCGTGTTGTCGCCGTAGCCCATGCCCGCCGCCATGCCGCACGCCAGCGCGATGACGTTCTTGCACGCCCCGCCCAGCTCGCAGCCGACGACATCGGTGTTGGTGTACGGGCGGAAGTACGAGTTCGAGCACGCGTGCTGCAGGTCGACCGCGCGGTCGTGGTCCGTGCACGCGATGACGGTCGCGGTCGGCTGCCCGACGGCGATCTCCTTGGCCAGGTTCGGCCCGGACACCACGGCCACCTGCGACTCGCCGACGCCGGCGACCTCGCGGATCACCTCGCTCATCCGCTTGCCCGTGCCGAGCTCGACGCCCTTGGACAACGACACCAGCGTCGCGTCCGGAGGCAGCAGCTCCTTCCACGCCGACAGGTTGACCCGCAACGTCTGCGACGGCACGGCCAGCACGACGGCGTCCGCACCGTCCAGCGCCTTGGCCGGGTCGGAGGTGGCGGCCAGGTTGGCGGGCAACGAGATGCCGGGCAGGTAGTCGGCGTTCACGCGGGTCTCGGTGATCGTCGAGGCGACCTCCTGCCGCCGCGCCCACAGCACGACCTCGGGGCCGGAGTCCGCGATGACCTTCGCGAACGTCGTGCCCCACGAACCGGCGCCGAGCACCGCAACGCGTTCGATCGCCATGGTCAGGCCTTCCTCGGTCCGTAGAAGCCTTCGGGCGCCGGCTGCTGGCGAACCTCGGCGAGCTGGTCCTTCACGTGGTTCATGAGCAGATCGGTGACCTCGCGCAGCAGCGGGAGCGTCTCCTCCTTGCCGCGGTAGGCGGACAGGTCGATCGGCTCACCGACGAAGTGCGTGATCGTCTTGCGGGGCAACGGCCGGAACTTCTTCTGGTAGTGGTTGTAGAGGTCCAGCGTGCCCCAGCGGGCGACCGGGATGACCGGGCCGTCGTGCTGCAACGCGAGCCGCGCGACGCCGGTGCGCGAGTTCGCCGGCCAGCCGTCGGGGTCCTTGGTGATGGTGCCCTCGGGGTAGATCACCACGACCTGGCCGGTCTCCAGCGCCTCGTGCGCCGCCCGCAGGCTCTGCTGCGCGTCCGACGTGCCCCGGTAGACCGGGATCTGCTTCGCGCCCTTCAGGATCGAGCCCATGATCGGCACGTTCCACAGGCTGTGCTTGGCGAGGAAGTGCGGCACCCGGTCGTTGCGGTGCACGAACACGGCGTCGTAGCACGGGTCGAGGTGCGAGATGTGGTTCATCACGAGCAACGCCGACCCCTGGCGCGGGATGCGGTCGCCGTGCAGGATCCGGTGCCTGCCCAGCACGAACGACATGGGGTAGACGATCGCCGCGGCGACCCCGACCCAGAAGCCGCCCTTCTCCTTGGCCACGTGGCCTCTCCTCACTCCCGGACCTGCAAGAACTGCGCCCATGAGCACAGTAGTGCGTCGACCACAATCCTCACCCCTCGCTTCCGGCGCCCAGCAGGGCACCTCGTGGTGTCGACCCCCGCCCCCCATATGTCCAATATGGGGGGCGGGGGCCGACACCACGATGCACCCGTCTGAACGGCGGAAATCGAGGGGCGAGGGTTAGTGGTCGACGCACTAGTCGCCGGATCGTGGACTATGACGAGGTGAGGGATGAAGTCGACCTCGTCGTACCGGTCAAAACGCTCGACAGGGCCAAGACCAGGCTGACCAGCGCGACCGGCGGAGATCCGGTGTCGCACGCGGCACTGGCGCTGGCGCTCGCCATGGACACGGTGAGCGCCGCTCTGGCCACGCCGGGCGTCCGTCGCGTGGTGACGATCACATCGGACCCGGCCGTCGCCGCCGAGATGGCCGCGCTGGGCGTCGAGTCCGTGCCCGAGCCACCGGAGCCCGGACTCAACGAGGCTCTGATGCACGGCGCGCGCACGCTCCGGTCGTCCCGCATCGGCGCGCTCCAGGCCGACCTCCCCGCGCTCCGGTCCTCTGAGCTCCAAGCCGCACTCGAAGCAGCCAACGGCAGGCGCGCGTTCGTCCCCGATCGGCAGGGCACCGGCACGACGTTGCTCCTCGCCACGCCCCGAGGTGAGCTCGATCCGCGGTTCGGCGTCGGATCGGCTGGGCACCACCGGAATTCCGGTGCGATCGCGCTGATCGGGCCGTGGCCAACGCTGCGCTGTGACGTGGACACGGAAGAAGATCTGCGCCTCGCGTTGACGCTCGGTCTCGGCGCGCACACCGCGAACGCCTTGCCCGCCTGGACAACCTGAGCGATCCACACGCGTCCTCTGGGGTGATCGAACCCTGGGGAGAAGATGCGAACACTGATCGTGCTGGCGGCGATCACGGTCATTTCCGGATGTGCCGCCGCGGTGCAGAACGACCGGCCGCCGGACTACACCGCACCGGACAAGCTCGTGTCGTGCAGCGTCGGCCTGCCACAGCAGTGGAAGGACGAGCTCGCCCGCAACCAGACGGAGGTGGGCTCGCACGAACGGGTGACCATCGTCGGCGCCGACGAGAACGCCGAAACGACGCTGGTGCGCACGAAACGCAACCAGACGACCGAGCTCGTGCTGCGCGACAACGACAAACGCCAGCAGGTGATGGCGGTGCAGGGCCAGGCACAGATCTTCGGCGTCGAGTACGACGGCCGCTGGGTCACGTTCTCCACCACGCCGCACCCCGAGAACCACACCGTCACCACCTACGCGTGGGACTCGCGCAACGACGGCGCGCCCGTGCGGATCGGCGGCAGCGTTGCCGTGGTGCACAACGGCAAAGCCGTCTGGTCGGACAACAAGTCCATCCACGTCTACGACCTCGCGAAGAAGAAGGACAAGGTCGTCGGCGAGGGCACCTCACCGGCGTTGTTCGGTGACGCCGTCATCTGGGTGCAGCAGGGGAAGTTCGGGTCGGAAACGCCACTTCCCGAGCCTTTGAAGGACGCTTCGGCCATCGCGAGTGTCGCGTCGGACGGCCGCACGCTGGTGTGGACCCAAGGTGACGACGAGCTGCACGGATGGCGCTCGGACTGGGCGGCACCACGTCAGCTGGCCGAGATCAAGACCGCGCCGATGACCGAAGGCATCGTGTTTCCGCGCGTGAGCGGCGACTTCGTGTCGTGGCACTCGGAGTCCGCCTACGTCACCGACATCCGCAGCGGCGCGACGATGCACACGACCGATGGCGCGTACCTGGTGGAAGTCCGCGGCGGCGCGCTGACGCGAGAAGGCGGTCAGATCGTGGCGTCCGCTCCCCTGTGGTCGCTTTCACCATTGCCCAAGTGTTAAGTGACGAACGCCACGAAAACGTTGTTCGGAGCAACGCGACGGGGAACCCCGGCACCTTTACATCCGTATCCCCTGATGCAAACGGCGTACCCCCGACGTCGTTCCCCGACGCTTGCCCAGAGGTGTACCTGCATGAAGTCGTTGACGCACGCCGACTACCTGGCGTTGCGCCGCTTTCCCGCTCTCGACGGCCTCCGTGCCATTGCCGCGGTGCTGGTGGTGTTCTTCCACTACGGGGGCCCGGACTGGCTGCAGGGCTGGGCGGGGGTTCAGATGTTCTTCGTCCTCAGCGGATTCCTCATCACGACGCTGATGCTGCGCGAGGAACGCCGTAGCGGCCGGATCTCGCTGAAGGAGTTCTACCTGCGGCGGTCGTTCCGGATTCTGCCCGTGTACTTCGTGCTCCTGCTGGTCACCGCGGTCGGATCGGCGCTCTACGGCACGTTCACCAGCAACGGCATCGGTCCCTCGCTGAGGTACTTCCTGACGTTCACCAACGAGTTCGCGGGCGCGAGCCCGTACGGACAGTCGTGGTCGCTGGGCATCGAGCAGAAGTTCTACCTGGTCTGGCCGCTGGTGGCGATCGCGCTGGGCACCGTCGTGCTCAAGCGCCGCGCCGGTGCCGCCGTCCTCGGCATGCTGTTCGCGCTCGTGGTCGTCAACTTCACAACGTCTCACAGCAACCCGGGCTGGCCGCTGCACTACTTCTCGATCCTGACCGGGGTTCTGCTCGCCGTCGCGTTGCACAGTCCGCGCGGATTCGCGTTGCTGCGGCCGCTGACGAACCCGGTCGCGCAGGTGATCGTCTCGATTGGATTCGTCGGCGTGCACCTGAGCGTGAAGCCGATCGCCGGATTCCTCGACAGGATCAACGGAATCCCTGGTCACGTGCTGATCATTCCGGTGTACGCGCTCGCGACGGCGGTGCTGCTCACCTCGTTGGTCGCGCCAGGACCGGCGACGACTTTCCTGTCCACGAAGCCGATGCAGTTCGTGGGCGAGCGCTCGTACTCGCTCTACCTGGTGCAGACGATCGCCGCGACGGTCATCTGGTTCTTCTGGCCCGCCTTGTCCGGTATCGGACAGTCCGTGATGGTCACCGGGCTGGGCTTGGCGCTGGCGAGCGTCCTCTACCTGACCGTGGAGATCCCGATGATCAACGTCGGCAGGAGGGTGATCACTCGCCAGCGCGCGAAAGCCGCTGTCGAAGCGGGGATCGCTCAGCAGGGTGCGCCGCACGCTCCCGCGCCGCAGTCCGCCGAGTCGTCGCGGCTCGCGACCATCGGGCAGGCCCAGCCGTAGAACGGGTTCGGGGCGAGCGGCACGCGGTCGCGTCCGCTCTCCCTGGCCAGTTCCTTCGAGTACTCCGTCGTGAGCGTCACGTTCGTGCCGCTCTCCTGCGCCTCGTAGGCACCCTTCTCCAGCGACACGATCTCGACGCCGCGCGAGATGTCGGCGATGAAAACGCTGTTCTTGTGCCAGTACGGCGCCCACGACACGGCCGAGTCCGGCCGCCAGTAGCCGATCTGGATCGGCTTGGCCGGGTTGGAGATGTCGAGGAACCGGGTGCCCTGCTCGTACCAGGAGTAGGCCACGATCCGCTTGTTCACGTCGAAGTAGTGCGCCGAGCACTCGACGTCACCGGGGATGGTGCCCTCCTGGTCGTCCGGGCTCCACACGCCGACCGTCTTCATCTCGAACGGCTGCGCGCTCCAGCCCTCGCCGTTGTACGAGCCCTTCAGCGACGAGATGACGAACCGGCCCTCGGTCTTGCACGTAGGCGACCCGAACGCCTCCTCGGTGTGCAGCAGCAGGCTGCCCGGCGGGTTCTCCGGTGTGGGGCGGGGTCCGTCGGCCAGCGTCGCGCCGGTCGGGCGGAACGAGTTGTGCGTGAACGAGGTCGGCATGTCCGCCTTCGGGACGGTGCCGCCCGCGTACGCGATCGGGTCCCACGCCTTCGCCTCGCGGAACTTGCCGCTCAACGGGTCGCGGTGCCAGCCCTGCGTCCAGTAGCCGCGCGTGCCGTTGTCGCCGGCGACCCACGCGATGCCCTGCGCGTCGACCTGCACGTCGTGCGTGATTTTTCCTTCGCCCGGCTTGCCGCGGACGTCGATCGAGACCGGAAGTTCTTTCGGGGTCTTCGGATCGCGGATGTCCGTGACGAAGATCCGCCCGGTCTTGGCGTCCGACCGGTCGCGCCCGGCCGTCCACAGGAACTGGCAGTCGTTGATGCAGGTGGTCGTGTGGCCGGTGTCCTGCCGGTGGAACGCCAGGATCTTGAGGTCGGCCGGGTCCACAGCGGACACGATGTAGTTGCCGGTCGGGCGGTCGCCGGGAAGCGTGCGTCCGAACGAGTTGACTTCCCGGGCCAGGAACGCGAGCTTGCGGACCGGGTCGACGTTGATGTCCTCGTTCTCCCAGAAGATCTTCGTCGGGTCGTCGCCCGGCAGCGCCATCTCCTGCTTGGTGAGGTGGTCGAGGAGCTTCGGGTGGTCGAGGTCGGTGACGTCGAACGTCTTCAGCCCGGTCTCCAGGCTGACGAACGCGACGTCGCGGTGCCCGTACTGGGCGAACGCAATCGAGATCGCGCGTTGTGAGTCGGGCAGGGTCGCCTTCAGTCGCACGTTCTTCGCCGCCGCCTGCAGGCGTGGTTTGTCCACCGTGGGGGTCTTGGGTTCGGCCGCCGCCGCCGAAGCCAGGCCTGCCGTGGTGAACGCCAGCAAGGCCGCCGCGGTCAATGTGGCTATAACCTTCATGCCCTCGACCCTGGCAGCGCGGCAAATGAGACGAGTAGGTCCGAACGTCTAAGCTTCTGCTCCGTGCAGGCGACGGTGTCAACGTTCAACAGTGACGGCTCAGCCGTCGTTCTGCGTGATGACGGCGTTTTGCTCGACGTGAGCGCGGCCGCGGTCACCGCGGGTGGCTGGCGAATGCTGCGACCGGGTCAGCGGGTGACCCTCGAACGTAGTCCCGACGGGGCCGTCGTCGCCCTGCGGTTGCCTGTTCTGTGACGAGGAGTTCACCAGTCGGACGTCCTGGTTAGGGGCGCTCACGGCGATAGTGCGGAACAATGCGGGACGTGAGCACGGACGACAACGACGGCAAGGCGACCCCCTCTCGACGCCGCTCGACGCGCGGCAAGGCAGCGGCGTCCCCGCCCGCGGCGACCCCGCGCAAGCAGCCTCGCGCGGCGACGAGGCGGGCCTCCAACCCTCCTCGGACGAAGACCCAGCCGACCCAGCCGGTCGCGACGCCGGTGCGCGGCGTGCCCTCGGCGCCGCCCGCGGTGACGTCCGCCACCATGCCCACGGATCTGCCGGACGACCGGTATTTCAACCGTGAACTGTCCTGGTTGGACTTCAACTCCCGCGTGCTCGCGCTGGCCGAGGACTCCTCGCAGCCACTGCTGGAGCGCGCGAAGTTCCTCGCGATCTTCGCCTCGAACCTGGACGAGTTCTACATGGTCCGGGTGGCGGGCCTGAAGCGGCGCGCGGAGACCGGCCTCACGGTGCGCAGCGCGGACGGGCTCACGCCGCTCGAGCAGCTCGTGGGGATCTCCAAGCGCTCACAGGAACTCGTCGAGCAGCACGCCCGCGCGTTCCTCGACCACATCCGGCCTGGCCTGGAACAGCACCAGATCAGCATCGTGACGTGGGGCGACCTCACCGACTACGACCGGCTGCGGCTCTCCAACTACTTCAGCGAGCAGGTGTTCCCGGTCCTGACGCCGCTGGCGGTCGACCCGGCGCACCCGTTCCCCTACATCTCCGGGCTCTCGCTGAACCTCGCGGTCACCGTGCGCGACCCCGAGGGCGGCGGCGAGCGGTTCGCCCGCGTGAAGGTGCCGGACAACGTGCCGCGCCTCGTCCGTGTGGAGGCGGACCGTTCGTCTTCCTCGGCGACTTTCCTGCCGTTGGAGGAACTCATCGCCGCGCACCTGGGCGAGCTGTTCGCGGGCATGGAGGTCATCGAGTGCCACGCGTTCCGCGTCACGCGCAACGCCGACCTCGAGGTGGAAGAGGACCGCGACGAGGACCTGTTGCAGGCGCTGGAACGCGAGCTCGCGCGGCGCCGGTTCGGTCCGCCTGTCCGGCTCGAGGTGGCCGACGACATGACCGAGCACATGCTCGAGTTGCTGCTGCGGGAGATGGACGTCGACCCGCACGACGTCGTCACGGTGCCTGGATTGCTCGATTTGTCGTGCCTGTGGCAGCTGTACGGCATCGACCGCAAGACGTTGAAGGACCCGGCGTTCGTGCCGGCGACGCACCCCGCGTTCGGTGAGCGCGAGACGCCGAAGAGTGTTTTCGCGACGCTGCGCGAGGGTGACGTGCTCGTGCACCACCCGTACGACTCGTTCTCCACGTCGGTGCAGCGCTTCATCGAGCAGGCTGCCGCCGACCCGCACGTGCTCGCCATCAAGCAGACGCTGTACCGCACCTCGGGCGACTCGCCCATCGTGGACGCGCTGATCGACGCGGCCGAGGCGGGCAAGCAGGTCGTGGCGCTCGTGGAGCTCAAGGCGCGCTTCGACGAGCAGGCGAACATCAAGTGGGCGCGAGCGCTGGAGAAGGCGGGCGTGCACGTCGTCTACGGCCTGGTGGGCCTGAAGACGCACTGCAAGACGTCGCTGGTCGTGCGCCAGGAGGGTTCGACGATCCGGCGCTACTGCCACATCGGCACCGGCAACTACAACCCGAAGACCGCGCGGCTGTACGAGGACGTCGGCATCCTCACGGCCGAGCCGACGATCGGCGCGGACCTCACGGACCTGTTCAACGTCCTCACCGGATACGCGCGCCAGGACGAGTACCGCACGCTGCTGGTGGCGCCGTACGGCGTCCGCAGGGGCATCGTGGACCGGATCAACCTGGAGATCGAACGCGCGCAGGCGGGCGAGCCCTCCGGTGTGCGCATCAAGGTGAACTCGCTCGTGGACGAGCAGATCATCGACGCGCTGTACCGCGCGTCGCAGGCCGGTGTGCCCGTCGACATCGTGGTGCGCGGCATCTGCAGCCTGAAGCCCGGCGTGAAGGGCATGTCGGAGAACATCCGCGTGCGCTCGATCCTGGGCCGGTTCCTGGAGCACTCGCGGATCTTCCACTTCGCGGGCCTCGACGAGTACTGGATCGGCAGCGCGGACATGATGCACCGCAACCTGGACCGCCGCGTCGAGGTGGCCGTGCGCGTCATGAACCCGCGACTGGCCGCGCAACTGGCCGACATCTTCACCTCCGCGCTCGACCCGCAGACGCGCTGCTGGGTGCTGCGCGCTGACGGAGAATGGGAAGCGTCGCCGTCCGACGGCTCGTCGGTGCGGGACCACCAGATGGAACTTCTCCACAAGCACGGAGCTCTTGGGTGATCAAAGCTGCTGGGGCGGTGCTCTGGCGCGATGCCGACGGTGACGTCGAAGTCGCCGTGGTGCACCGCCAGCGTTATGACGACTGGTCGTTGCCGAAAGGAAAGCTGGACCGGGGAGAGACGATCCCGGCCTGCGTGGCACGGGAGGTCATGGAGGAGACCGGGTACGCGTGCGTGCTCGGCCGGTATCTGCTGCAGACCTCGTACAAGACGCGGGGCGTTGCGAAGACCGTCGACTACTACGCCGCCGAAGCCGTCTCGGGTTCTTTCGTGGCCAACGACGAGGTCGACTCGTTGAAGTGGCTGCCGGTGGCCGAGGCCGCCGCGGTGGTGACGTACGCGCACGACCGCGACGTGCTGGCGGAGTTCGACAGGCTGCCCGCGGACCTGTTGCTGGTGTTGCTGGTGCGGCACGCGAAGGCCGGGAAGCGGTCCGAGTGGGACGGCGATGACGACCTCCGCCCGCTCTCGGACGCGGGTTGGAAGCAGGCCGCAGCGCTGCGGTCCCTGTTGCCCCTGTGGTCGCCCACGCGTGTGCACACGGCGCCCAGGGTGCGGTGTGCGGACACCGTGCGGGGCGTGGCTTCGGACCTGGCCGTCGAGATGGTCGAGGAGGCGCGGCTGTCCGAGGAGGGCTACTGGCCCGACCCGGACGCCGGTCTGGTGCGGCTGCTGGAGGTGGCCGCTCTCGAAGGCCGGGCGGTCCTGTCCTCGCAGGGCGGTGTGATCCCGGCCGTGGTGCAGGCGCTGGCCGAAATGGGTGGTCTGCGGCTGTCCGAGTTCCCGAGCAAGAAGGGCAGCGTGTGGGTGCTGGCCTTCACCCGCCCGTTCGGCACGTGGTCCACTTCGGACTCACCTTCGCGCTGGCCAACGCTGGTGTCGGCCCACTACCTGGCCTCACCGCTGCCGCGTCCCTGAGCGCGCGCTGCAGACGTTTTCACCGCCTGATCGCCGCCGTCTTCCTGGCCCGGCGAAAGTTCGCCTCTGGCAACCAAGTCGGCCTCGGAGGCGGCGGTTTCGCTTGTGCCGGGGGCGTTCGCAGGCGTGGCGGCGTTATTTCTATTGGGGCTTCAGGCGTTCCCGGACGCTGTTCCGGAACGCCGCCGGGGGAGCCCGAAAGGTTCGGCTCGCAATCGTCTCGGGGCGTCCGGCAATTCCGGGGAGGCCACCAGAGGTGGGCGTGCGAGGGACTCTTCTCTCCGGTGCGGGGGCGGCATTCCTATACCGCCCGATCCCCGGTTTCATTCGGCGATGTGCGAGTGCCTTCTCGGGCAACGGCATCCGGAGGCACTTTGATGAGCGGCTCAACTACGCTCCCCCAGAGCGTCCGACCAGGCCTTGAGCGCGCCAAGCACCTTCGCGGTCACCCTGCCGGCCTTCCTGGCGCCTCAGGGCTTCTCCGATCACGCTCAGCCGCTTCCCAGGCGTGCCAGGGCATCCTCAGACCGTCTTCACGGGCAGTCCGGGCGCCCCTCCCACGCCTGGGCTGAGCTCCTGCAGGCGTGCCAACGGAAGCTGCCAGGGCCTGGGCACGGGGCGAGTTCGCGTCTGCAGACAACACGAAGGCCTCGGTGTGCGCACACCGAGGCCTTCCGCGTGTTCTCTGAAGTGACGCAGCCTCCCTCAGGAGGCCCGTCTCACTTCTTCTTGGCAGCCGGCTTGCGAGCCGCGGGTGCCTTGGCAGCCGTGGTCTTCGCGGCGGGCTTGGCCGCAGCCGTCGTCTTGGCGGCAGCCGGCTTCTTGGCAGCGGTCGCCTTGGCGGCCGGCTTCGCAGCGGCGGTCTTCGTCGCGGTCGCCTTCGCGGGCGCCTTGGCAGCAGCGGGCTTCGCTGCGGCCGTGGTGGTGCGACGGGTCGCGGGCGCCTTGGTGGCGGCCGCGGCCGTGCGAGTGCGCGTCGTGGTGGTGGCGCGCGTGGTGGTCGCCCGAGTGGCCGGAGCCTTGGCAGCAGCGGGCTTCGCAGCCGCGGCGGCAGCGGGCTTCGCGGCCGGCTTGGCCGCAACGGCCTTCGGCAGCTTCTTCGCGCCGCTGATGACGTCCTTGAACGTCGAGCCGGGGCGGAACGCGGGCACGTTGGTCTTCTTGACCTTCACGGTCTCGCCCGTGCGCGGGTTGCGCGCGGTGCGAGCCGCACGGGCGCGCTTCTCGAAGACGCCGAAGCCCGTGATGTTGACCTTCTCGCCCTTGTTGACGCTGCGGACGATCACGTCCACGAGGCCGTCAACAGCAGCGCCGGCGGTCTTCTTGTCTCCAAGGCGCTCGGCGAGCGCCTCGATGAGCTGGGCCTTATTCACCGTCAGTCCCTCCCAGGACGCTCCCGGCCCTAAGAGTCGGGCCGACTAGAACGCAACGGTAGGCCCAAATCGCGAGAAATACCAATCGCCACGCCAGATTTTTCGTTGTGGCGTGGCTAATTGCGCCCCTTCGAGGGACAGGAGGCGCCGGATTCGCCCCTCTGGAGGGGAGAATCCGGCCCCCTCTCAGACCGCCGGAAGCGGATCCGTTGTGGGCAACCAAGTCTGGCGATCGCCCTCGAATGCGCTGATCTCGGCCTCGTGGCGCAGCGTCAAAGCGATGTCGTCGAGGCCTTCGAGAAGGCGCCAGCGGGTGTAGTCGTCGATCTCGAACGGGGCAACCAAGTCCTTGGCGCGAACGGTCTTGTCGGTGAGGTCCACGGTGACCGGCGTGCCGGGTTCGGACTCGAGCAGCTTCCACAGCAGCTCGACATCGGACTGGCTGCACTGCGCCGCCACGAGACCCTGCTTGCCCGAGTTGCCCCGGAAGATGTCGGCGAACCGGGACGACACGACCACGCGGAAGCCGTAGTTCATCAACGCCCAGACGGCGTGTTCCCGTGAGGACCCGGTGCCGAAGTCGGGGCCCGCCACGAGGACGCTGCCGGACTTGTACGGCTCCTGGTTGAGGATGAAGTGCTCATCGGAGCGCCACGCGGCGAAGAGCCCGTCCTCGAACCCGCTGCGGGTCACGCGCTTGAGGTAGACGGCCGGGATGATCTGGTCGGTGTCCACGTTGGACCTGCGCAGCGGCACACCGACGCCCGTGTGGGTGGTGAAGGCTTCCATGGCTCAGTTCTCCAGGTCTGCGGGTGCCGACAGGGTGCCGCGAACGGCCGTGGCGGCTGCGACGAGCGGCGAAACGAGATGCGTCCTTCCGCCCTTGCCCTGCCTGCCCTCGAAGTTGCGGTTGGAGGTCGACGCGCTGCGCTCACCGGGCGCGAGCTGATCCGGGTTCATGCCAAGGCACATCGAGCAGCCGGCCTGACGCCACTCGGCGCCCGCGTCGAGGAAGACCTTGTCCAGACCCTCTTCTTCGGCCTGCTTGCGCACCCGCATCGAACCGGGGACGACCAGCATCCGTACTCCAGAAGCGACGTGCTTGCCCTTGATGACGTCGGCCGCGGCGCGCAGATCCTCGATGCGCCCGTTCGTGCACGAACCGAGGAACACGGTGTCCACGTGGATGTCGCGCAGTGGCGTGCCCGGCTCCAGGCCCATGTACGTCAGCGCCTTCTCGGCGGCCACGCGCTCGTTCTCGTCCGCGATCTGCTCGGGGTCGGGGATGTTCGCGCCCAGAGGCAGGCCCTGGCCGGGGTTCGTGCCCCACGTGACGAACGGCGTGAGCTCGTCCGCGTCGATGTGCACCTCGGCGTCGAAAGTCGCGTCGTCGTCAGTGCGCAGCGTCTTCCAGTATTCGACGGCCGCGTCCCAGTCCGCGCCGGACGGTGCGTGCGGACGGCCCTCGATGTAGTCGAAAGTCGTCTCGTCCGGTGCGATCATGCCGGCGCGCGCGCCCGCTTCGATCGACATGTTGCAGACCGTCATGCGCGCTTCCATCGAAAGGTTCTCGATGGCACGGCCGCGGTACTCGAGCACATAGCCCTGTCCGCCACCGGTTCCGATCTTCGCGATGACCGCGAGGATGATGTCCTTCGCCGTGACGCCGGGCCGCAGCGCGCCGTCGACGTTGATGGCCATCGTCTTGAACGGTCGCAACGGCAACGTCTGCGTCGCCATCACGTGTTCCACCTCGGACGTGCCGATGCCGAACGCCAGCGCGCCGAACGCACCGTGCGTGGACGTGTGACTGTCGCCGCACACAACGGTCATGCCGGGCTGCGTGAGGCCGAGCTGCGGACCCACCACGTGGACGATGCCCTGTTCGAGGTCACCCATCGGGTGCAGCCGCACGCCGAACTCCGCGCAGTTGCGGCGAAGCGTCTCGACCTGCAGGCGTGACACGGGGTCCGCGATCGGCTTGTCGATGTCGACGGTCGGGACGTTGTGGTCCTCGGTGGCGATCGTCAGGTCGGGCCTGCGCAGCTTGCGGTTCGCAAGGCGCAGCCCGTCGAACGCCTGGGGGCTGGTGACTTCGTGCAGCAGATGGAGGTCGATGTAGAGCAGGTCCGGCTCCGCACCACTGCCGTGGCGCACAACGTGTGCCTCCCACACCTTCTCCGCGAGCGTGCGGCTCATCGCGACATCTCCCACATCATGGACGCGCCGACAGATCTGGACTTCTCACTGTCTGGGAAGTTAGTATCGGCTTGTGGGACAGCATAGCGGGATCGGCGTGCTGGACAAGGCAGTGGCCGTGTTGAACGCCGTAGCAAAAGATCCGTGTGGCCTGGCCGAGTTGTGCAACCGCACCGGCCTTCCACGAGCGACCGCGCACCGCCTGGCCGTGGGCCTCGAGGTGCACCGGTTGCTGCGTCGTGGCTCTGACGGCCGCTGGCGTCCAGGCGCCGCACTGGCCGAACTGGCCGGCGGCGCGACGGACCCGTTGCTGGACGCGGCGTCCTCAGTACTGCCACGCCTGCGCGACATCACAGGCGAGAGCGTGCAGCTCTACCGCCGCGACGGCATGCAACGCGTCTGCGTCTCCTCAGCCGAGCCTCCCTCAGGCCTGCGCGACACAGTCCCGATCGGCGCCCGCCTCCCCATGACCGCAGGCTCAGGCGCCAAGGTCCTAGCTGCCTGGGCCGACCCAGGCACCCAACGCGCCGTCCTGGCCGACGCCGTCTACGGCGAACGCACCCTCCTAGAGGTACGCCGCCGAGGCTGGGCCCAAAGCGTCGCAGAACGAGAACCAGGCGTGGCCTCAGTCTCAGCCCCAGTAAGAGACTCCTCAGGCGCGGTCGTAGCCGCAGTCTCCGTCTCGGGCCCGATTGACCGAATGGGCCGCCGCCCAGGAGCCAGATGGGCAGCCGACCTACTAGCGGCGGCAGAAGCCCTACAAAGCCGCCTCTAAAGCACCAACGCCACCGTGGCCGCTCTCCCCCCAAGGAGGGCGGCCACTGCCGTTTGAGCCCCACGACACGCCGCGCATTCCACAAGACACGCGGGCCCACCGAAAGCAGTGCGCAAAGCCACAAACACCGCACCACTCAAATCGCCAAACGTTGGCAGGCATTCCCAGAAATCGACGCACACGCGGGCTTACCCGATGGGAAACGTACGGGGGGTCCGGGGGGCGAAGCCCCGCCGGCCGGGGGTCTGGGGGCTGGGCCCCCAGAAGACAAAGCGAAAGAGGTCTGTCAGCGCTTTCCGCTGACAGACCTCTCCCACCTCTGTAGCCCCGAAGGGATTCGAACCCTCGCTACCGCCTTGAGAGGGCGGCGTCCTAGGCCGCTAGACGACGGGGCCCTAGAACTTCTTGCCGGGTGAACCTTATCAGATCGCTCTGTCCGGTCCAAATCCGGCTATTCAGTTCGCATTCTTACTTTCTTCAGCTAGCCCCGGAAATCTTACCCGAAGGCAGTTCTTCCGTTGCAGCTGGGGTACCAGGACTCGAACCTAGACTAACTGAACCAGAATCAGTCGTGCTGCCAATTACACCATACCCCATTGGCTTTCACGATCGACTTCGGTGTCCCGAAGGAGTTCCGAGGTCTTCGTTGCTGCCGGGAGAAATACTAGACCACGCGGCCACCAGAAGTGAAATCGGCCCCCACCTGCAGGCAAACGCGCAGGTGAGGGCCGGTTTCTGGGCTGGTTCAGGCGTTGGCGGCCGACAGCTCGCACACGAGGAGCTCGGGCAGTTCGGCGAGCCCCGTGATGGAGGACAGTCCGGCGGGCAGCGTGCCGCCGGTCGGGCCTGTCCGGTTGATCCAGACGCCGTGCATTCCGGCGTCACGCGCGCCGATCGCGTCGGCGTGCAGGCGGTCTCCCACGTGGACTGTGTCGCCGGGCGGCACGCCCAGGGCCAGGCACGCCGTGTGGAAGATCACGCGGTCCGGCTTGGCGCAGCCGACCTCGCCGGCGATCAGGACGGCGTCGAAGTACGACGAGAGGCCCAGCTGGGCGATCTTCACGCGCTGGTGGCGGCCCGAGGCGTTGCTGATCGCGGCGATCGGGAGGCCCGTGGCGCGCAGCCAGTCGAGCATCGGGATGACGTCCGGGAACAGGCACCAGCCGGCCGAGAGGACTTCCTGGCGGTCCAGCTCGCGGCGGGTGGCTTCTTCCAGCGTGAGCTCCTCGCCGAGAGCGGCGAAGAAGGCCTGGGTGCGGATGTTGCGCATCGCCTCGTACTGGAGTTCACCGGCGAGCTGGCGGGACACGTGGTCGTCGGTGATTCGCTGCCACAACGACCAGGCGTCGGCGTTACCGACCATCGAGGCCAACGCGGCGCGCGAAGAAGTGCTGTAGTCGACAAGTGTGTCGTCGACGTCCAGGCACACAGCGCGGATCTCGCCGGTTCTCTTACGCGTGAAAGTCGGGGACGCAGTTGTCACCCCGGAAGGTTAGGTGTGAGGGGGCCTCGTCCGATTCGGCTAACGAGGTGATTCCTATAGGTCCTTGCACGATCAAGCGGACCTTGAGGCCCCGAACGAACTAGTGACGCTCGTCCGGGCGCCGGGCGCAATCCCCCGGTCGAGTGTTGTTCGGCCGTTCGAGCAGGTGTGCCCGAACGGGCGGTTCCGCGGGCGCGACACCCTAGCTCGCACAACGACATTCCGCAGCGGCCGCAATCGTTTCGAGGCCTGGTTTCCCAGACCGTCCACAGAGGACCTCGGCCCGGCGCGACCCACGTCACCCGTAACCCAGCTTGACGCACCTGGCGATCGAGAGCATGCTGAGTTTATTCAACAGCGGTTGAAATGAGGGGATCGAGATGGAGAGGAACACCGAGCGGACCACCTGCCTGGTCGTCGGAGGCGGACCCGCGGGCATGGTGCTGGGGCTGCTGCTGGCACGCGGCGGTGTCGAGGTCACGGTGCTGGAGAAGCACGCCGACTTCCTGCGCGACTTCCGCGGCGACACGGTGCACGCGTCGACGCTCACGCTCATGGACGAGCTGGGGCTGGGTCCCGCGTTCGAGCAGGTGCCGCACCAGGACGTCGACAAGATCGAGGCGCTGCTCGACGGCGGCACGACGGCCACGATCGCCGACCTGCGCAGGCTTCCCGGGCCGAACAAGCGCATCGCGATGGTGCCGCAGTGGGACTTCCTGGACCTGCTGGCGGACGCGGGCAAGCTCGAGCCCACGTTCACGCTGCGGGTCAACACCGAGGTCACCGGGATCACCAAGGCCGGCAACAGGGTCACGGGCGTGAAGTACCGCGACCGCGTCGACGGGCACGAGGGCGAGATCGCCGCGGACCTCGTCGTCGCGGCGGACGGGCGGAGCTCGATCCTGCGCGCCGCCGTGGGCCTGCCGGTCTACGAGTTCGGCGCGCCGATGGACGTCTGGTGGTTCCGCTTGCCGCGCAAGGAGAGCGACGCGGTCAAGGGCGGCGCCGGACGGTTCAGCGCGGGCAGCGCGATGGTGCTCATCCCGCGGGGCGACTACTTCCAGTGCGCGTTCCTGATCCGCAAGGGCACGGACCAGAAGCTGCGCGCCGAGGGCGTCGAGAAGTTCCGCGAGCGCGTGGTCACGCTCGTCCCGTGGCTCGCCGACCGCGTCGACCACATCAAGAGCATCGACGACCCGAAGCTGCTCGACGTGAAGCTGGACAGGTTGCGGCAGTGGCACGTCGACGGGCTGTTGTGCATCGGTGACGCGGCGCACGCGATGTCACCGGTCGGCGGCGTGGGCATCAACCTCGCCGTGCAGGACGCCGTGGCCACCGCGAGGCTGCTCGCGAAGCCGTTGCAGCAGGGCGCGGTCTCGAGCGCGGCGCTCGCGAAGGTGCGCAGGCGCAGGCTGTTCCCGACGGTGGTGATCCAGACCGTGCAGCGGATCATCCACAGGCTGTTCCTGGGCCGCAAGCTCAACAGCACCGAGACGGTCTCCAGCACCGGCATGCCGTTCATGCTGAAGATGGCGCAGCGGCTCCCGTTCCTGCAGGCGGTGCCGGCCTACGTGATCGCGATCGGCCCGCGACCGGAACACGCGCCCGAGTTCGCGCGCAGGAAGCCGCAGACGATCGCCAGGTCGTGACCAAGCCCGAGGATCGCTAGGTCGTGACGAAGGCCTCGGAGCTTTCGCCGAGCACCATCGCCACGGCGTGGGCGCGATCGCGTGCGCCCAGCTTGCGCAGGATCGCCTTCACGTGGGTCTTCACGGTGTCGTTGCTGATGAAGAGCCGCTGGGCGATGCGCGCGTTGTCCATCCCCTTCGCCATCTCGGCCAGCACGTCGAACTCACGAGCCGACAGCCGGCCGAGCGAGGCGGGGGGAGGCATCCGCGACGGCAGGCGCGCGAGCGACCCCACCCGTGCGTCGATCGTGGCGGGAGCACCCCGCACAGCGGCCGCGATCAGCGGTAACAGTTCGGCCACGGGTGAGGTTTTCAGCAGGTAGGCCACCGCGCCGGCGTCCAGGGCCGCGCGGGCCCAGCTCGGACTGTCCGCATTGGACAGCACGACGACACGGGCGCTCGGCCGGAACTGCGCCGTGTCCCGCACGGTGCGCAAAGGCCCGGCGCCCGGCACGTCGAAGTCCGTGACGACCAGGTCCACCAGGACGCTGCGCAGACAGCGCGCAGCGTCGGCCACGGTGTGGGCGATACCCACAACGCGGAAGCAGTGCGTGCGGTGCAGCGAGATGCGCAGGCCCTCTGTGATGAGCTGCGAACCATCGACCAACAGCACACGGGTGGACGCCAGGTCCGTCATGACACCGGGAAGTTACTAGTGGGTACCCGAGTGCGTAACCTGCCGGACGCCGGATTGCTCCGTACGGCTACCTATTTGCGACCGGATTGGTGAGCGTCCCAAGGCCGTCCACAGTCACGGAGACCGTCTGTCCGGCCCTCATCGGCCCGACACCGGCCGGCGTCCCGGTCAGGATCACGTCGCCGGGAAGCAGCGTCATGACTCCGGAGACGTACTCGATGAGCGACGGAATGTCGTGCACCATCAACGAAGTACGCCCGTCCTGCTTGACCTCCCCGTCGAGCTCGGTGACGACCCGGACATCGGAGGGGTCGAACTCGGTCTCGATGAAGGGACCCATCGGGCAGAACGTGTCAAAACCCTTGGCGCGAGTGAACTGCACGTCCTTCTTCTGCAGGTCGCGGGCGGTGACATCGTTGGCGATGGTGTACCCCATCACCACGCTCATCGCCTTGGCCTTCGAGACGTCGCGGCACGGCTGGCCGATGATGACGGCCAGCTCGCCCTCGAAGTCGACCCGCTCGGACGCCGCGGGGATCTTGATCTCGACGTTCGGGCCGATCACCGAGGTGTTGGGCTTGAGGAAGACCAACGGCTCGGCCGGGACCTCGTTGCCCAGCTCAGCGGCGTGGTCGGCGTAGTTGCGGCCGATGCCGATGATCTTGGTGGGCAGGATCGGCGCCAGCAGCCTGACGTCGGCCAACGGCCACTTCCGGCCGGTGAAGGTGGGCGTGCCGAAGGGGTGTTCGGCGATCTCCGCAGCCTCTTCGCCGTGAACGGCGACAAAAGCTACGCCTTGAGGGTGAGCTATTCGGGCGATACGCACGTACTACACCTTAGACGGGCTTGGAGCGCATCGACTTGTGCACCAAGGCGTCACACAGTGCTAGCCAGGAGGCCTCGACGATGTTTCCGTGCACACCCACAGTGGTCCACTCGCGCTCACCGTCCGTGGACTCCACCAGCACGCGCGTGACGGCGTCCGTCCCGGGGTGCTCGGTGAGGATGCGCACCTTGTAGTCGGCCAGCTCCACAGTGTCCAACCAGGACAGATGCGGCAGCAACGCCTTGCGCAGGGCGGCGTCCAGGGCGTGCACCGGGCCGTTCCCCTCGGCGGTCGCGATGACCCGCTCCCCCGCCACGTGCACCTTGACCGTGGCCTCGGACACGATCTCGCCGTCCGAGCGGTGATCCAGCACCACCCGGTACGACTCCAGCGTGAAGGGCGGAGTGTCCAGTTCGGACAGCTCGTTGCGCAGCAGCAGCTCCATCGACGCGTCGGCCGCCTCGAACGACCAGCCCTTCGCCTCCAGCTCCTTGACCCGAGCGAGAGCGCTTCCCACTTCGGCTGACCGGCCGGTCAGGTCGAGTCCGAACTCACGTCCCTTGAGTTCGATGCTCGCCCGACCGGCCATCTCGGTGACCAGCACCCGCATGTCGTTGCCGACGGTGTCCGGATCGATGTGGTTGTACAGCTCCGGATCCACCTTGATCGCGCTCGCGTGCAGACCCGCCTTGTGAGCGAATGCTGACGACCCGACATAGGCCTGGTGGGTGTCGGGTGCGATGTTCGCGATCTCGGCCAACGCATGGGAGACACGGGTGAGCTCGGCCAGTGCCCCGGTCGGGAGCACGTCCATGCCGAGCTTGGTCACGAGGTTTCCCACGACGGCGAACAGGTCGGCGTTGCCTGCTCGCTCGCCATAACCATTGGCGGTGCACTGAACGTGCGTCGCGCCCGCCTGAACGGCCGCGAGGGTGTTCGCCACGGCGCAGGACGTGTCGTCCTGGCAGTGGATTCCTACTCGGAAACCGGTCTTCCCGACGATCTCCGCGACCGTCTCGGCGAGACCCAGCGGCAGCTGGCCGCCGTTCGTGTCGCACAGCACAACGACGTCCGCGCCACCCTCCACAGCGGACTCCAGCACGCGAAGCGAGGTGTCCGGGGAGAACGCGTAGCCGTCGAAGAAGTGCTCGGCGTCGAGGAAGACGCGCCTTCCGTGGTCCTTCAGGTACTTCACGGTGTCGCGCACCATCTTGAGGTTCTCGCCGGTGTCGGTGCGCAACGCCCGTTCGATGTGCCGCAGGTCCGACTTGGCCACCAGCGTGACCACCGGCGCCTGGGAGTCCAGCAGCGCCTTGACCTGCGGGTCCTCCTCGACCTTGACCCCCGCCTTGCGAGTCGCGCCGAACGCGACCAGCTTGGCGTGCTTGAGCTCCAGGTCCCCTGCCGCCGCCCGCGCGAAGAACTCCGTGTCCTTGGGCATGGCACCGGGCCAGCCGCCCTCGATGAACCCGACGCCGAGACCGTCCAGCAGCCGCGCGACCGCGAGCTTGTCCGTGACGGAGTACGAAATGCCCTCACGTTGTGCGCCATCGCGCAACGTCGTGTCGTAGACGTGGAACTCGTCGCTCGGGCCGGCCATCGGGGTCATCTCCTCATCCGGGCAAACAAAAAGACCCCCCGCGGGATGCGAGAGGTCTGCGCGTCGGGTGCCAGGGGCGGCAACTACCCGACGCGCTCGTCAATAATGATGGCGACGTGCTGAACCATGACGCGGATGCTGCCACAGCTCAGCACGGCGTACCAAGCGCCGGGAGGAAATCTCCCACTATCTGGTCACGGTGAGTACTGGCGCACGCCTCTCAGTACTGGATTCACGCCTGTGACAGGTACTTCGCGAACGCCTCGATCGACGCCGGGTTGCGCGGCGACTCCACCAGTGCGGCGTATGGAAGCGCGAAGAACCGCTTGTTCCTGATCGCGGGCGAGTTCGCGAGGCCCGCGAAGCCCTCCAGGAACGCCTGCTTCTGCGCGGGCGTGTTCGCCTGCCCGTCCGCGTAGTCCACGATCAGCACGACGTCCGGGTCGCGCTGCACGACCGTCTCCCAGTTCACCGTGGCCCAGCTGTCGTCGAGGTCGGCGAAGATGTTGTCGCCGCCGGCCTTGGAGATCACGTCCTGCGGCGCCGCGTTCTTCCCGGACGTGAACGGCTGGTCCTGGCCGCTGTCGTAGAGGAACACGTTGGGCCGCGGCCTGCCGGCCATCAGCTTGCCCGCGTTCTCGATCTGAGCCTCGTAGGACCTGATGAGCTCCTCGGCCTTCGCCTCGACCCGGAAGATCTTCCCGAGGTTGCGCAGGTCCGTGTACAACGCGTCGAGCGCGGGCATGATGCCGCGCTGCTTGCCGGTGCCGTTGCGGCACGCCTCGGTCAGCTGGTACGTCGGGATTCCGATCTGCTTCAACGCGTCCGGGGTGAAGCCGGTGCTCTCGCTGAAGCCGTAGTTCCAGCCGGCGAGGACGAGATCGGCGTTCGCGCCCTGCACGACCTCCTTGGAGATCTTGTCGGACAGGTGCTTCGCGCTCTCGAAGTCCGTCTTCCACGGTGACGTGCGGACGTCGACGGTGTCGATGCCGTCGACCACGTACCCGGCCATCCGGTCCCTGAGGCCCAGCGCGAACATCAGCTCGGTGATGCCGGTGTCGTTGGTGACCACTTTGGACGGCACCTTGTCGTAGGTGACGTACTGGCCGCAGTTCTTCACCGTCACCGGGTCGGACGCGGAGGTGTCCTGCGCGACCGTGGCACCGCAGCCGGAGACGAGCAGCAGCGCTGCCGTGGCGAGTGCGATTCTCAAGGGGTGACCTCCTGGTCGAACAGGAGCTGGGGCACTCCCGTGGTGGGATGGGGAACCACGTGCGCGGTGACGTGGAAGACCTTGGCGATCAGCTCCGGCGTGAGCACGTCGTGCGGGGTGCCGCCCGCCACGAGCCGTCCCTCGTCGAGCACGTACAGCCGGTCGCAGTAGGACGCGGCGAGGTTGAGGTCGTGCAGCACGGTCAGAACGGTCCTGCCCAGCGTGCGGGCCAGCCGCAGCACGTCGAGCTGGTGGCGGATGTCGAGGTGGTTCGTCGGCTCGTCGAGCACGAGCACGTTCGGTTCCTGAGCGAGCGCGCGAGCGATGAGCACGCGCTGCCGCTCGCCACCGGACAGGGTCAGGAAGCTCCTGGCCGCGAGATGAGCCGCGTCCACTGTGGCCAGTGCCTCGGCGCAGACCCGCGCGTCCTTCGCGGGATCGCGCTCGTGCGGCAGCCTGCCCATCTCCACGACCTCGGCGACCGTGAAGTCGAACTCGACCTGCGACTCCTGGGTGAGCGCGGCGAGGTCCACGGCGAGGTTCTGTCGCTTGTGGACGTTCTCGCCGTCGACGAGCACGGCACCGGAGGTGGGCTTCAACGCCCGGTACACGCAGCGCAGCGTCGTCGACTTGCCGCTGCCGTTGGGGCCGATGATGCCGGCGACCTCGTTCTCGGCGCGGAGACTGATGTCGTCGACGATGCCCTTGACGGTCAGGCCGTCGAGCTCGACCAGCATCAGCGTCCCCCGAAGACGTAGGCCTTGCGGCGCATGAGGAACACGAAGCAGGGCACGCCGAGCGCGGCCGTGATCACGCCCAGCGGAAGCTCTTCGGGCGCCGCCAGCATGCGCGCGGCGACGTCGACCCAGACCAGGAAGCTGGCACCCGCGAGCGGCACCAGCGGCAGCACCTTGCGGTGATCGGCTCCCACGACCATGCGCGTGAGGTGCGGCAACATCAGCCCGACGAACCCGACCGCGCCGCTGACCGCCACCAGCACGCCGGTCATGGCCGCGGTGACCAGGAACAGGTGCGTGCGCAGGCGTTGCACCGGCACCCCGAGCGTGGTCGCGGTCTCGTCGCCCATCGCGAGCGCGTTGAGCGGCCGGGCCTTCGTCAGCAGATGGACGATGCCGCCCGCGGTGACGAACGCCGCTACCGGCAACGACTGCCAGCTCGCGCCACCGAGACTGCCGAGCAGCCACAGCATCGCGGCGCGGGAGGCGTCTCCCCGCGGTGCCTGGAAGACGAGGAGCATCGCGATCGCGGAGAACCCGTAGCCGAGCGCGGTGCCGGTCAGCACCAGCTTGAGCGGCGCGAGGCCCCGGTTCGTGCGCGCGGTGAGGTAGACGAGCACGCTCGCACCCAGCGCCGTCGTGAACGCGCCGACCGACATCGCGTACACGCCGAGCGAGGGCAGCACCCCGAGCGTGGCGACCGCGATCGCACCCACGCTGGCGCCCGACGAGATGCCGAGCACGTACGGGTCCGCGAGCGCGTTGCGCACCATCGCCTGCATCGCCACGCCCACGGTGGCGAGGCCCGCGCCGACGACCGCGGCCAGCAGCACGCGAGGCAGCCGGATGTCCCAGACGATGTGGTACTGCCCGGCGTCGGCGGCGGAGATCACCCCGCCGGTGATGGCGGCGTGCAGCAGTTCGGCGGTCTGGCCGAACGGGATGCTGACGGGGCCGAGCGAAACGCCCGCGACAACGCTGACGGCGAGCACGCCGACGAGCGCGCTGATCTTCCCGATCACTTGTTCCCTTCCCGCAGTCCACGGCAGGAGAGTTGCTTTGGTCTGCCGTGTGCGGGTATTCGGGCTCGCCCTCTCGCCGGAGGGCCTACCGTTGCGGGTCAGCGCCGGACTTCGACCGGACTTCCCCCACGCACGACCCACGCATGCTAACCCGAGCCTCGGCAGCGAGGTTCCGGCCGGCGACCGGAAGGCAGGTCCACCCAGGTATGGCTGAGTTACCCGGCCGGGCGCGAGAGCTCGCCGTCCTGCGCAGACTGCTGGCAGCGGACGGCGCCCGGTGCGTCGTGGTCACCGGTGAACCGGGAATCGGCAAGAGCAGGCTGCTGGCGGAACTGACGACGCTCGCGACGGGGTGGACGGTCCGCGGCGCACGCGCGGCGGAGTTCGAGTCGCACGTGCCGTTCGGGGTGTTCGTCACCGCACTCGACGACCACCTCGCGCGGCTGGAACCGGACAGGCTCGCCGTGCTCGGTCCCGAACGGCTCGGGTTGCTCGCGACGATCTTCCCCGCGATCCCCGCGGACGGCCCGGCGGACCTGGTGGACGCGGAGCGGTACCGGTTGCACAGGGCCGTCCGCGCACTGCTGGAGTTGCTCGTCGAACCGTGCGGGCTGGTGCTCGTGCTCGACGACCTGCACTGGGCGGACGAGGGTTCGGTGGAACTGCTCGACTTCCTGCTGCGGCACCCACCACGGGGGCGGCTGCTCCTCGCGCTGGCGAGCAGATCCCGGCAGACCTCGTCCCGCCTGTGGCACGCGTTGTCGCGCGCCGCGGCCGACGGTGTGGCCGAACTGCTGGAGCTCGCGCCGCTGGCTCTGGCGGACGCCGACCTGCTCCTGCCCGCCGAGCTCGGCCGGTCCCGGCGCGAGGAGATCCACCGGGCGGGCGCGGGAAATCCTTTCTACCTGGAGGCGCTGGTACGGGCCGACGCGAACGGCCTGCCGGTCGCCGTCCACGCGGTGCTCGCCGCCGAACTGGCCGCGTTGACGCCGCGGGAACGGGTCGTCGCCCATGCGGCCGCGGTCGTCGGGGACGACTTCGACGCCGGCTCTCTCGCCGAAACCGCGACGCTGGCACCGGAGTCGGTGCTCACCGATCTCGACCGGCTCGCCGACCGCGACCTGGTGCGGCTGGACGTCGCCACCGGCCGGTTCCGCTACCGCCACCCGCTCGTGCGCAGCGTCGCCTACCAGGACGCGGGTCCGGGCTGGCGGCTCCAGGCACACGGCAGGGCAGCGGCGGCGTTGCGACGCCGTGGGGCGCCTCCCGCCGAGTTCGCCCGGCACGTGGAGCGGTCCGCCGCCCGAGGCGATCTCGACGCCGTCGCGGTGCTCGGCGAGGCAGCCGAGGCGACGATGCACTCCACGCCCGCGACGGCGGCGCACTTCCTGCGGGCGGCCATCAGGTTGCTCCCCGACGCGGAGTCGGCCACGCCGCAACGACTTCTCCTGCTCGGGCGGCTGGCCCAGGCACTCGGTGCCACGGGAGATCTGCGGCAGGCCAGCGAGACGATGCACGAGGTGCTGCGGCTCCTGCCGGTCGAACTGACGGCCGCACGGGCGCGGACGGTGCGGGCCTGCGCGACCGTGGAACGGCTCCTCGGGCGCTACACCGAGGCCACGGCGATGCTGCGCGGCGAGTGGCGGCGGATCGCGGACACGGATGCTCATTCGGCGGCGGTGCTGCAGGTCGCGCTCCTCGCGGGCCGCAGCGTCGAACGGGAGCGTGCACCAGGCCGTGACGAAATCACCGAGGTGATCACGGCCGCACGGGACGCAGGGGATCCCACCCTGCTGGCCATGGCGCTGTCGGTCGCGACCCTCGTCGACCTGCGGGCGGACCGGCTGGACGAGGCGGCGGCGCTCGTCGACGGGCTGCCGGACGGCGACCTGGTCCGCGACATCGACGCGGTCTTCTGGCTGGGCTGGGCCGAAGCCTCCGCCGACCGGCTCACGGCGGCGGGCAGGCATGTCGGCCGAGGTCTGCGGCTCGCCCGCGCGAGTGGACAGACGCACGCGATCGCAGTGCTGACCGCGATCCGCGGGATGGTGCACGCCTACGTCGGCGAGCTGGCGGAGGCGGCGAACTGCTTCGAGGACGGCATGGAGACGGCCGAGCTGACCGACAGCGACGAGCTCCGCGTCACGGTGCTGACCTTCGGCTGCTGGATCACGGCGTTGCGCGGGGACCCGGCCGAGGCGGTGCGCCTGGGCGAACGGGCTGTGGCCATCGACGACCACTCCGTCGCCTCGAACACGTGGCGCAGCGGTCAGGCCGAGGCGATGCTGGCCCAGGCGCTGGTGCACAACGGCGATCCGCACGGCTGCGTCGAGGTGTTGCTGAGCACCGGTGGCGGACCCGAACTGCCCGCGGTGGACCCGCTCACCCGACCGTTGACCTACCAGCTGCTCGCCGAGGCCGAGGTCGCGATCGGCCGGGACGCCACCGGGTGGGCGGACCGCGCTGAGGACGCGGCCACAGCGCTCGGGGTGCCGCTGCGCACCGCGATGGCCGAGCTGGCCCGCGCGATCGCCACTCTCCCAACGGATCCGGCGGCGGCCGCACCGTTCGCGGTCGCCGCCGCCGGCACGTTCACCCGGCTCGGGGTGGCCGTGGAGGCGGGCCGGGCACACCTGCTCGCCGCCACCGCGTTCGGCGGCAGCGACGAGATCGAGTTGGCCCGTGAGCACTTCGTGGCCGCCCGCACGGTGTTCACCCGCTGCGACGCGCGGCTGTTCCTGCCCCAGTTGGCGCGGGAGGAACGGCGCATGAACGCACGCCGTCCCCGCCGCGCCGAGACGAACCGCTTCGACCTGACCGCCCGCGAGGTGGAGATCGCCGCGCTCGTCGCGGACGGTCTGACCAACCGGGACATCGGCCTGCGACTGCACCTGAGTCCCAGGACCGTCGAGGTCCACCTGGGACGGATCTACGCGAAGGCCGGGGTCTCCGGCCGGGCGGCGCTGGCCGGGGTGTGGGCGTCCGCTCAGTCGCCGAGGTCGCGCACGTAGAGGTTGGCGACCAGTGTGGGACTTCCGCCGAGGTTGGTCGCGTAGCTCGTGAACGCGACGTGGCGTCCGTCGGCCGAGATCGCGGGCGTTCCGCTCTGGCTGTTGGCCTCCTCCCCCGCGGAGGCGACGCTGACCCTGGTCGTGGTCGTGGTCACCATGTCGCGCCGGAAGACGTCCCAGCTGCCGTTGGTGTCGCCGGGGACCAGGTCCCACTCGCCGGACTGGAACGCGACGAACCGGCCGTCGGCCGAGATCACCGGGCGGTGCACGGGCGTGCCGCTGGTGCTCGTGCCGTCCGGGCCGAGGTTCACCTGGGTGGTCTTCTTGGTCTGCCGGTCGAATCGGAACACGTCGATGTCGACGTCACCGCCGGGAGAACTGTCGCCGGGCACCAGGTTCGACGCGTTGGACGTGTAGACGACGTAACGCCCGTCGGCCGAGATCGACGGCTGCCAGCTCACCGAGTCGCCCTCGAGGTTGGCGCTGGAGACGCTGACGCGGTTGGTGCGGCCGGTCTCCTGGTCGCGCACGAACACGTCGGACACGCGGTTGTTGTCGGACCACACCGCGAGGTTCGTCGCGTTGGACTCGAAGGCGACGTAACGGCCGTCGGCCGAGATCGAGGGCTTCTGGCTGGGCCCGTTGCTCTCGAAGCCGTTGGTCTCCATGCTGGCCTTGGTGATCCTCCCGTCAGTCCGGTCGTGGACGAAGACGTCGCGGTAGTTGTTCCAGTCGCGGTAGATCAGGTTCGACGCCAGCGAGTCGAACGCGACGAACCGGCCGTCGGCGGAGATCGACGGATTGAGGCTGTCGCTCTCGGCCTCCCGCTCGTAACGGCCGCGGCTGATCCTCGTGGTCGCCCCGGTCTGCCGGTCGTGCACGAAGACGTCCCAGTGGCCCAGGGTGTCCTCGGCCACCAGGTTCGTCGCGAACGACTCGAACGCGACGTAGCGGCCGTCCGCCGAGATCGACGGGTTGCGGCTGACGTTGTCGCCCTGAACGCCCGCGGAGTCGACGCTGACCCTGGTGGTCTCCCCGGTCTGCCGGTCGCGCACGAACACGTCGGACACGCGGTTGGTGTCGCCCGCCACGAGGTCGCTCGCCGAGGACCAGAACGCCACGTAGCGGCCGTCGGCCGAGAGCGACGGGCCGTCCGCCGGAGCGTTGACGGGGGTCGTGCCCGCCGGTTCGGCGTGCGCGATGCCGCCGGGTGTGAGCGCCGCGAGGATGCCCGCCGCGCAGAGCACACGGATTGCTGTTCTCATTGCCGTCCTTGAAGTTCGGTTCGCCGCCGGGGCAGTTTCGTGCCCCGGCTCAGCCTTGCGCTCCGGACCGGCGGAAGCATGAGGGAACCCCCTACACCTCGCGTCACCGAGGAGCGGTGCGGTAGCGCAGGAGTGCGGCACTTCCCTTGCGTTCCAGCGAGACCAGGTGCAAATCGGACATCCGGCCGGCGAAAAGTCGTTGCCCGGTACCGAGCACGGTTGGGAACACCATCAGGCGGTACTCGTCGACGAGACCGGCTTCGGCCAGCTGCCGCACCACGCTGGTGCTGCCGGTGACCACGACGTCCTTGTGCGCCTTGAGCCCGCGCACCTGCGCCACGAGATCGCCCCCGACCAGCGACGAGTTGCGCCAACCGTCCACACCGGTCAGCGAGCGCGAGGCGACGAGCTTGGGGATGTCGTTCATCTTCGTGGAGAACTCGTCGGTGCGGCCCGGCCAGATCTTGGCGAACAGCTCCCACGTCGTCCGGCCGAGCAGCATGACACCGCTGTCGAGCAACGGTCCCAGCCCGAACTTGTCTCCCGCCACGGCTTCCGGTCCGTGCCGGAACGCCCAGCCGCCGCCGGGTGTGCCGCCGGAGCCGTCCGGGTCCTCGACCACGCCGTCCAGTGTCACGAACTCGATGACAATCAGATCGCTCATGCCACTACATACCTGCGAGGCCTCCCATACTCATCGCGATGACCGACACGACTTTCGAGACCAGCGTCGAGCAGCACCGCGGCGAGCTGCTGGCCTACTGCTACCGCATGCTCGGGTCGGTCCACGAGGCCGAGGACCTGGTCCAGGAGACGATGCTGCGGGCGTGGAAGGCCCGCGAGCGCTACGACGAGCGCAGGGCGTCGATCAGGACCTGGCTGTACCGGATCGCCACGAACGCGTGCCTGACCGCGTTGGAGGGAAAGGCGCGCCGGCCGCTGCCGTCCGGGCTGGGCGCCGCGAGCACCGATCCGCAGACCCCGCTGGTGCCCGCGTTCGAGGTGCCGTGGCTGGAGCCCTTCCCCGACGATCCCGCCGACCGCGCGGTCCGGCGTGACGGCCTGCGCCTGGCCCTGGTCGCGGCCATGCAGTCGCTGCCCGCCCGCCAGCGCGCCGTCTGGGTGCTGCGCGAGGTGCTGGAGTTCAGCGCGGCCGAGGTGGCCGGGCAGCTGGACACCACGGTCGCGTCGGTGAACAGCGCTCTGCAACGGGCGCGGGCGGGGCTCGCGGACGTGGCCTCGGAGAAGATCGCTCCGCCGGACGACCCGGCTGTGCGGCAGACCGTCGAGGCGTACGTCCGCGCGTTCGAGGCAGCCGACGTGACCGCGCTGGTCGGCCTGCTCACCGAGGACGCGATCCTGGAGATGCCGCCGGTGCCGTTGTGGTTCCTCGGCCGCGACGACTACGGCGCCTTCATCCGCCGTGTGTTCGCGATGCGCGGGACCGGCTGGCGGATGATCCCGGCCGCGGCCAACGGCCAGCCCGCCGTGGCCGCCTACGCACCGGACGACGGTGTGCTCCGGCTGCACACCCTGCAGGTGTTCACCGTCGTCGGCGGCCTGGTCGCGCACACCGTCGTCTTCCAGTCGCCGGCAGTCTTCACAGCCTTCGGACTGCCTTCTGAGCTGCGATAACAGAAACTTCGAAAAAAGTTAGAGGCTCGTGTCGATCCGGCTCGGGGCCCGTTCGACCTGTGGATGCCAAGGCCCTCGTGGCCCGAGAACACAGGGAGACACACCATGAAGTTCATGCTGATCTGGCGCGCCACCGACGAGGCATGGGCGAACCTCGGCGACGTCGACTTCGAGAAGATGATGGACCTGACCGGCCAGTTCAACGACGAGATGATCCGCGCGGGCGTGCTGCTGGCCGCCGAGGGCCTGGACGACGCGAACCAGGGCGTGGTCGTCGACTTCTCCGCCGAACCGCCGATCGTCACCGACGGCCCCTACGGCGAGGCCAAGGAGCTGTTCAACGGCTACTACATCATCAACGTCGCCTCGAAGGAGGAGGCGGTCGAGTGGGCGAAGCGGGCACCGATCAGGGCCGCGGGCTTCAAGACCGAGATCCGCCGGGTGCCGACGATCGACGAGTTCCCGCAGGACAACGAGTGGATCAAGAAGGAGCGGGCCTGGCGCGAGTCGACCGGCCAGCTCTGACCGGGAACGCACGCGGGGACCTTTCGCAGAGTGCGAAAGGTCCCCGCGTGACTGCTGGAACTCAGCCCGTGCGCACGTTCGACGACACGAGCGCCGCGAGACGGTCACCGATCCCGTAGGTGGCCCCCGGCGACTGGTGGTCCCGGGTCGCCAGGTCGAACGCCACGGAGGCCTCGATCCGGCGTGCTGCCTCGTGCTCGCCCAGGTGGTCGAGCAGCAGCGCCACGGACAGGACCGCGGCGGTCGGGTCCGCGATGCCCTGGCCCGCGATGTCCGGTGCCGAGCCGTGCACCGGCTCGAACATCGACGGGTTGCGCCGCGTCACGTCCATGTTTCCCGACGCGGCCAGGCCGATGCCACCCGTGACGGCGGCGGCGAGGTCGGTCAGGATGTCGCCGAACAGGTTGTCCGTCACGATCACGTCGTACCGGCCAGGGTCGGTGACCAGGTGGATCGTGGCCGCGTCGACGTGCTGGTACGCCACGGTCACGTCCGGGTGCTGCAGCGAGACCTCCTCGACCACGCGCGACCACAACGAGCCGGCGTGCGTGAGGACGTTCGTCTTGTGCACCAGCGTCAGGTGGCGACGCGGGCGGTTCGCCGCGCGGGCGAAGGCGTCGCGGACGACACGCTCCACACCGAACGACGTGTTGAGCGAGACCTCGGTGGCGATCTCGTGCGGCGTGTCCTTGCGGAGCAGACCGCCGTTGCCCGCGTACGGGCCCTCGGTGCCCTCGCGGACCACCACCATGTCGATCTCCGGCGGGTCCGCGAGCGGGCTGCGGACGCCGGGGTAGAGACGGGCGGGGCGGAGGTTCACGTGGTGGTCGAGCTCGAACCGGAGGCGCAGCAACAGACCGCGCTCCAGGATTCCGCTCGGCACCGACGGGTCGCCCACCGCGCCGAGCAGGATCGCGTCGTGCTGGCGAAGCTCACCCAGCACCGACTCGGGCAACAACTCTCCCGTGGCGTGCCAGCGCGCCGCGCCGAGGTCGTAGCGAGTGATCTCGGCCGCCGGAACGACCTCGCCGAGGACCTTCAGGGCCTCAGCGATGACCTCGGGCCCGATCCCGTCTCCTGGGATCACTGCGAGCCGCATCCACACACCTCCCAGGTGTCAGTCCCCAATTAGTGGGACTACTTTCCTTCGCGAAAGGCTACCGGCATCACGGCCACTCGCCGCATGCCGGACACCCCTTCGGGGTGTTCTCTCCCGTACTGCGGGACACCCACACGGCCCATTGCCCACTTTCGAGTGTCACTCGACCGCAGGAACGGGGTCGCGTCAAGGGGTGACCACCCCCGGTTCCGCCCCGTAACAGGCCGCAGGCCCGGCCCCATGGGATGGGACCGGGCCTGCGGGACGAACATCGGATCAGTAAGCGGAACCGCGCCCGCTCGACTTCACCGTCACGACCGACGCGCGGTCGCCGTTGGCGTTGTGGTGGTTGAGCACCAGCAGGCCCTCGGACTTGTCGGCCTTGAGCGCCGCCTCGTCCTTGTTCACCACGAGCGCGGTGCCCGGCTTGGCGAGGTACGAGAGCGCCGCGTCGCCGCCACCCTGCGTCCACAGACCCGGCTTGAGCGGGTCGAAGGACAGGTTGCGGTCGATCACGTCGATCAGGCCGTTCGCGTTGCCCGGCGCCACGTAGAAGCCGGTGGTGCCGGCGACGTACGAGATGCGCGAGGTGTCCTTGGCCGGGTCGATGCCCAGTGCCGTGAGCAGCACCGGCAAGACCGCGACGTTGGTGTCGGCGGTGTTGGTGTCGACGTCACCGAACAGGCCGTTGACCGCCTGGATGTCGACCGTCTCGCCCGTCTTGAGGTTGACCGTCGTGGCGACCAGCAGGTCGGTGTCGGTCAGGCGGGACGCGTGGGTCTCGAAGTCGGCCGTGCCGTCGCCGTTCGTGTCGATGTCGATGAACGGAACGGTGTTCGTGCCGAGGCTGTACCAGTTGCCCCACGTCGCGATGCCGAACGCGAGCAGCGCCTCCTCGGGCTTGCCCTGAGCCTTGGCCAGCGGGGCCGTGGAGGCCGCGCCGACGTAGCGCAGGTCGCCGCCCTTGGCGGTCTCGTTGAGCGCGCAGTTCTCGGTGACGTTGCGCTTGCAGTCGCGCAGCTTCGGCGACTGGGCCTGCAACTCGAGAACGCTGACCAGCGAGCGGTACGCCTGCGAGCCCGTGCCCTGGTCGACCCCGCGGCCGGTCAGGTTGAGGATCGCCTGCTTGTCCTTGCCGCGGAACTTGAGGCTGTCGGCCGTGCTGATGTCCGCGACCGGCTTCGGCGCCGAGTAGACGGACAGGCGCAGCGGCACCGTGGCACCGGCGGTCGGCGTGAGGGTCACGCGACCGGAGGCGTCCGCGATGAACTGACGCGGCGTGTCGAGTTGCGTCGGAGCGACGGTCGAGTCGATCGTCTTGCGCAGCGCCTTCGGGTCGTCGATCTTCAGGGTGACCTTGACACGCGCGATGCCGCGCGGGCTCAGCGTCACCTTGTTCTGCGAGAGCACGTAGCTCACGCCGGGGATCGACGTGGCGGCCGTGTAGCCGACGTTGTACTCGACGCGCTTGGTCGACTTGTTGACGATCTTGATCGTCTTGGTCTTCGAGACCGGCTTGGCGACCTCGACGACACCGAAGTTCGCGCTCACGTAGCCGGGGTCGTCCTCGACGAACGCCAGCACCTGGTTGTCCAGCGCGGACTTGCCGTCCACACGACCGGTGCCGATGCGGTTGGGCGCGAAGGTCTTGCCGTTCTCCTTCACGTCCGCACCCGCGGTGTTCATGATCGCGGCCTTGACCTCTTCCAGCGAGTAGTCCGGGTGCGCCTGGCGCACCAGGGCCGCGATGCCCGCGACGTGCGGGGACGCCATCGACGTGCCGGAGAACACCGCACGGTCGTTGCCGGAACCGACAGCGGTCGACGAGATCGTGTCACCGGGGGCCGCGACGTCCGGCTTGATGGACTGGCCACGGGTGCCACGGCTGGTGAACGAGCTCGGGGTGTCCGAAATGGACTGGTCGTACGTCGGCGTCGACGTCCGCAGCGAACCCGCCAGGCGGACGGTCAGCGTGCCCGCGTCCAGCAGCGGACGCACCTGGTTGGTGGCGTCGCCGGTGAACTGGAACACCGGGATGGTCGCGTTGCCCGCGATGCCCGCGTTGAAGTTGTTCAAAGTGGACGAAAGCACCACGCCCTCGGCACCGGCGGCCTGCGCGTTGTTGGTGCGGGCACCCGAGCCACAACGGCGCGTCGCGTCGTTGTCGTCCCACTCCAGCCACACGAACTTGCCGGCGAGGTTCTCGGTGATCGCCTGGCAGCCGTCGAGGTTGCCCGCCTGGGTCAGCTTCGCGACCGGCCGGGTCTTGTCGTAGCCCAGGTAGCCGGTGAAGTTCTGGCTGTACTGACCGGGCTTCGTCTGGCCGTTGGCCACGGCGCCGTCACGCAGCACGAACGAGTCGCGCACGGACGCGACGGTCAGCGCCTCGGGCGTGCTGCCCGGCGAGCCGGCGATGTCGTAGAGATCGCCGCCGTTGCCCGCGGAGAAGACCGGCATGACGCCGACCTTGAACAGCTTCTTGACGAAGAGGCTGTCGGGGTCGTCCGGTGCGCCGTAGTCGGAGCCGAGCGACAGGTTGACCACGTCGAGGTGGTCGGAGAAGTCGCCGTCGCCGTCGGGGTCGAGCGCCCAGTCGAGCGCCTGCGAGGTGACGTTGGTCGAGCCCTCGCAGCCGAAGACCTTCAGCGCGTAGAGGAGGGCCTTCGGCGCAGTGCCGGGGCCGATCTTCATCGCGTTGAGCTTGTCGGCGTCGAGCTTGGTGTAGTCACCCTTGAACGTGCTGCCGTCGGCGTTCTCGCCGAAGCCGGCCGTGGTGCCCGCGACGTGCGAGCCGTGGCCGTTGCAGTCGATCGGGTTCGGGTCGGGCTTCGGCGTGTTGACCGCCGGGTCCTTGCTGGCCCCGTCGTAGTCCTCACCGACGAAGTCGTACCCGCCGACGACCTTCGCGGTCGGGAAGTTCGGGTCCGCCTTGCGCGGGTCGACCGCGCGGAACGCGTCGACCGTGCCAGGACCGCCGAAGTTCGCGTGCGTGTAGTCGACGCCGGTGTCGATGATGCCGACCCGGATGTCGTCGCCGAGCTTGCCGTACTGCTGCCAGACGTTGAGCGTCCTGGTGAGCTGCACCGCGTTCGAGTTCTGGCGCTGTTTCGGCACGACCGGGTAGACCGCGGCCACGTCCGGGCGGTTCGCCAGTTCGCGGACCTTCGCGGCGTCCGCCGTCACGACCACGCCGGGAACGCCGTTGGACGTGCGGTAGAGCTCCTTGGTGGCGGTGTCCTTCGCCTTGAGCTCACCGACGACCTGGTCGGCCGTCGCCGAGGTGTCCTTCTTCGCCTGCTTGGCGGCCTGCTTCGCGGCCTCCTTGCCCTGCGGCTTCTTCTCCTCGAAGGCGTCGACGGCAGGCTTGCGGTCCAGCGCGACGAACGCGGTGACCTTGCCGGACTGGTTCAGACGGGGAGAAATCTTGAGCTGCAACGCTTTCGCGTCCAGTCCGTGTGCACCCTTGACCGGTTGCGCGAGCGGTTCGCTCTGCGCGTGAGCGGTGGCGGGTGCGATCAGCAGTGTGGTGATGGCAGAGAACACCACCAGACTTGATCGTCTCTTCACAACATTGCCCCAAACGAGGTGTGTGCCTTCGACCCGAATACAACAGCGCCGCGCCCTCTACGGCACCGGGTCAACCTCGTGGGGACGCTAATCGCTGATCGTGCGTCTGCGATTGCCCCGAAAGTATGAATGTTGTCTACAGATAGTTGCTTGTAACCCGTTCGTTGTGAACGGCGATACCCACGGGAAGGGGACTTTGCCGTCCCCTTCCCGGTTTGTCGTGACTATCCGAAGTCGACACTCCGGACCGTGCGGGCTCCGACGGCAGCGCCGATCGGGTCGAGCACGGCGGTGTCGACCGGGCGGTCCACCCGCAGCACCATGACGGCGTCGGCGCCGGTCTGGCTGATCTGGGCGGCCTCGATGTTCACGCCCGCCTCGCCGAGCAGCGTGCCGACCGTGCCCATGACACCCGGACGATCCGGGTACTCCAGCAGCAGCACGGTTCCCTCGGCCCTCAGGTCGAAGTTGCGGCCGTTGATGTTCACCAGCTTCTCGACCTGCGCGATGCCGCTGATCGTGCCGGAGACGGTGTTCGTCGTGCCGTCCGCCTGCACGGCCTTGACCGTGACGAGGCTGCGGTGGTTCGGGCTCTCGGTCTCCTTGACGACCTCGACGTTGACGCCGAGGTCCGCGGCGAGCTGCGGCGCGTTCACGAACGTCACCTGCGACTCGACCACGCTGGAGAAGACACCGCGCAGTGCCGCGAGGGGCAGGACGGCGACGTCCTCATTGGACAGTTCGCCGCGGACCTCGACGGTGACGCTGGTCGGGGCCTTCGGCGACAGTGCACTGAGGACGGTGCCGAGCTTCTGCACCAGCGGCAGGTACGGGCGGACCTCCTCGCCGACCGCGCCGCCCTGGACGTTGACGGCGTCCGGCACGAAGTCACCGGCGAGCGCGAGGATGACGCTCTTCGCGACGTCGGTGCCCGCGCGGTCCTGCGCCTCGGCCGTGGACGCGCCGAGGTGCGGGGTGACGACGATGCCCGGGACGTTGAACAGCGGGCTCTCGGTCGTCGGCTCGGTGGAGAAGACGTCGATGCCGGCACCGCCGACCTGGCCTTGCTTCACGGCCTCGGCGAGGGCTTCCTCGTCGATGAGGCCACCGCGGGCGGCGTTGACGATGATGACGCCGCGCTTGGCCTTGGCGAGCTGCTCCGAACCGATGAGTCCCTTGGTCTCCGGGGTCTTCGGCAGGTGGATGCTGATGGCGTCGGCGCGCTCGAGCAGTTCCTCCAGCGACACGAGCTCGATGCCGAGCTGGGCCGCGCGCTGGGCGGACACGTACGGGTCGTACGCGATCAGCTCGGTGCCGAACGCGGCGATGCGCTGCGCGAACAGCTGGCCGATCTTGCCGAGGCCCACCACGCCGACCGTCTTGCCGTTGAGCTCGACGCCGTTGAACTTGCTGCGCTTCCACTCGTGGTTCTGCAGCGTCTCGTGGGCGGCGGGGATCTGCCGTGCCACGGAGAGCAGGAGCGCCACGGCGTGCTCAGCTGCGGACACGATGTTGGAGGTCGGCGCGTTGACGACCATCACGCCGTTGGCCGTGGCCGCGGGCACCTCGACGTTGTCCAGGCCGACGCCCGCGCGGGCAACGACCTTGAGCTTGCGGGTGGCGGCGAACACCTCGGCATTGACCTGCGTGGCGGACCGCACGAGCAGGGCGTCGGCGTCCGCGACGGCCTCGAGCAGGGCCGGGCGGTCGGTGCCGTCTACGTGGCGCACTTCCACGCCATCACCGAGAGCGTCAAGCACGGACGGTGCGAGCTTCTCGGCGATGAGGACAACAGGTCGGCTCGTGTTGGTCACGGACATCGCTCCCAGAACGGTTGGATCGTGGGGCGCGGGCGTGGTCGAGGCGGCTGACCCGCGCCGACCGGGCACCGCAATGTGTCCGGACTGTTAACGAGCATAGACAGGGGGACTCGCGTCCCATTCTGGCGGGTGTCTCAGGTCACTGGAGCGTCCTGCGTGGTGGGACGGTGTTTGCGCTGGTTGCCATCAGCGGGAACGCGGGGTCCGTTCACTCGAGGGTGTCGAGCCGCTCCTGGATGCGCTCGGCTTCCTCGGCCCGACCCTGCTGCTGGTAGATCTCCAGCGCCTCCTGCCACACCGCGCGTGCCTCGTCGTGCTGCCCGAGCGCCGCGTGCGGCGCACCGAGTGAAGACAGGACTTCGGCGATGCCGTAGTCGAAGGCGAGCTCGCGCTGCAGGGCGAGCGACTCGCGGTAGTGGGCCACGGCCACCTCGTGGTCGCCGGCGAGGTGGGCGATGTAGCCGAGGCTGTCGAGCACGCCCGCCTCGCCCGAGGGGTCGTGGTGGGCGCGGTGGAGGTCGAGGGCGGCCAGGCAGTGCTCGCGGGCCAGGTCGTGCTCACCCAGGCGGGCGGCGGCCCAGCCGACGCCGTTGAGCGCGCGGGCCTCCCACACCTGGTTGCCGAGGGCGCGGCAGAGCTCCAGGGCTCGGACGCAGTGCTCCAGGGACCGCCGGTCGTCGCCCTGTTGTTCGTAGGCCCTGCCGAGGACCGTGTGGGTGTGGGCCTGGGCGGTCTCGTCACCCTGCTGCTCGGCGAGGGTCAGGGCCTGGCGCAGGTGGTCCATGGCCTCGGGGTGGCGGCCAAGCTCGGTGTGGGCGATGCCCAGCTGGCGGTGGCCCAGCACGCGGACGGCGGGGTCGGTCGCGGACAGCGCGGCCTGCCAGGTGGCGATCTGGTCGTGGTGGTGGCCCCGGAGCTGGTGGAACGTCGAAAGCGACCACGCCAGCTGCCACACCGCCTTCAGCCACCCGAGCGTCGACGCGGTGTGCTGGGCGGCCAGGACGCAGAGGTGTTCGGTGCGGAACCACTGCATGGCCGCCGCCGCGTCGGGCAGGGAGAGCGCGCAGTCCGGTGGGTCGAGCTCGATGTCCACGCGGTGCAGGTGCACGAGGCGATCGGCGGCGTGGGCCGTGTGCAGGTAGAAGCCGACCACCCGCCGCAACGCCGCCTCCCGCACATCCGCGGCAAGCTCACGCGACGCGGCGTAGCGGCGGATCAGGTCGTGCAGGCTGTAGCGGCCGGAGGCGTCCTGACTGATCAGCGACGCCTGCTCCAGCCCGCGCAGCACGGTCCTGGTCCTGGCGTGGGACAGCCCCGTGAGGCACGCGGCGGCGGGCAGGCCGATGTCGGGCCCCGGCGCGATGGCCAGCAGTCCGAACACCAGCGCCTGCTCCGAGGTCAAAACGTTGTAGGACAACGACAGCACGGCCGGCAGGCTCGCCACCGGGTCGCCCTCGTCCAGCACGTCGAGCATGCATTCGCGCAGCTCGAGCGCGACGGTGGGCAGGGACGAGCCCGAATAGGTGTGGACCCGGCCCGCGATGATGCTCAACGCCAGCGGGAACCCGCCGCACAGTCGCACCAGCTCATCGGCGGCATCGGGTTCGGACGAGACCTGCGCGGCCCCGAGCCTCGCGACGAGCAGGTCGTGGGCCGCGGCGTCGTCGAGCACGTCCAGCGACAGGTGCCGGGCGCCGTGCCCGGTGACCAGGCCGGGCAGCCTGTTGCGGCTGGTCACCAGCACGGTGCACGACCCGCTGCCCGGCAGCAGCGGAGTGACCTGGGTGGTGTCCGCGGCGTTGTCGAGCACCAGCAGCATCCGCTTGCCCGCGACGAGGCTGCGGAACAACGCCGTCTGGGCGTGGGGCTCGATCGGGATGCGGCCGGACTCGACCCCCAGCGCGTCGAGAAAGCCGCGCACGGCCGCCGTCGGATCGAGCAGGTCGCCGTCGGGGCTGAAGCCGCGCAGGTCGACGTACAGCTGCCCGTCCGGGAACCGGTGCAGGTTCTGGTGCGCCCAGTGCAGTGCGAGCCACGTCTTGCCGACGCCGCCGGAACCGGCGATGGCCGTCACGACCGCCGAGGCGTCCAGCAGCTCCAGCTCACCCCGGCGGCCGACGAACGGGGTGGGCGCCATCGGCAGCTGGCGAGGTGTCGCCGTCCGGGCCCGCACCGCGGTGGTGAGTGCGCAGTCCGCCGTCAGCAGCTGCTGGTGCAGTTCCTGCAGTGCGGTGCCGGGTTCGGTGCCCAGTTCCTCGACCAGGCGCGCGCGGACCTGCCGGTACTGCTCCAACGCGTCGATCGTGCGGCCGACCTGGTGCAGGGCGAGCATGTACTGGGCCGCCACCCGCTCGTCCAACGGCTGCTGCGCGCTGCGGCCGGACAGCTCGCTCACCAGCTGACCGCCTTTCCCGAGCCGTAGCAGGGCGTCCGCCAAGTCGTGCTCGGCAGCCTGCCGCTCCAGTACCAGCCGGTCGCGTTCGGCTTCGGCCCACGCGCCGTCCACCCCGGTCAGCGGCTGCCCCCGCCACAGCGCCAGCGCCTCGGTCCACGAGCTCACGGCGTCGGCGTCGTCGCCTCGCGCCTGGGTGCAGAGATCGCGGAACCGGTGCAGGTCCGTCACGGGCTCGATCGTGTCGGCGATCAGGGCGTAGCCACCGGAACGGCGCACGATGCTCACGCTCGAGGCGTCAGCCAGCGAGCGCCGCAACCGCGAGATGTAGCTGTGCAGCGTCGCCCGCGACCGAGCCGCCCCCTCCGTGCCCGAGATCCGCTCGACCAGGCGCTCCACCGGCACCACGCGGCCCGCGTCGACGGCCAGCGCGGCGAGCACGCAGCGCTGCTTGGGCGTGCCCAGATCCACCGGCCGTCCGTCGACCTCCGTGCCGACCTCGCCCAGCAACCTCACCAGCACCGACACGCACACCGTCCCCCGCGCCCACCGCCTCCGACCATGAGATCACAGTCGAGGGCGGCGGGCCGACGGAGACGATCAGCCGCAGGGCACGGTGATGCTCGCGGAGGTCTTCACCGTCTCGTGCGTGCCGATGCCAGTGATGAACAGGGCGCGGTACTTCTTCGTCTTGGTGCCGTTGCAGGTGTACGTGGTGATGGCGCCGACGTTGGTGCGGAACACCCCGTTCCGGACCACGTGGTCCTTCCAGCCGATCGTCTTCTTCTCCTGCACCGCGATCGTGAAACTCGTGGTGGCCTGGTCGCAGTTGAAGAACCCGCCGACCGCGTCGACGAAGTTGCCGCGCTTCTGCACGTTGATCCGCACGTGCTTGTCCGGATCGCAGTTGGCCGCCGACGCCGTGCCCGGCATCACCAGCGCGGTGGCGGCGATCGCGACCGCCGCGGCCGTCCCCAGAATCTTCTTCAAGGTCTTCTCCCTCTTCCAGTGCAAGGTGCGGGACAACCTTGTGGGAGAGGGCGTGCGGGAATCTTGCACGGTTTCTGCAATGCGCAGGTCAGCGACGTGCGCGTCCGAAAACCGGCTGACCGTTGTCGGTGTGCCTTGCTAGCTTCCGGGCATGACGTGCCTGACAGAACTCAGGTGGCAGTTCTCCGCGGTGGAGGAACTGCGTGCCGAGAAGCTCGTGTCGGCCACCGCGCTGATCGCGGCGTGCGGTGCTCGCCGGCGTGCGGATCGCGTGCGGGAAGCGGATCAGCGCTTCGGACGTGGACCTCGCTCACGTGACAAGTTCGCGGGCCTGGGGATGTTCACCAGGGCTCGTCGAACTCCCCGTCTTTGGCGCCCGCTACGAAAGCGTCCCACTCGGCCATCGTGAAGACGAGGACCGGTTCCAGCTGCTTGGAGTTGCGCATGGCGACATAAGTAGCGCCGTCGGTGTGCGGGACGAAGGCGATCTCGACGTGGCCGTCCTCGGGTTCGGGCTCCGGCGGGCGCTTCCACTCCGCGTCGCGGAGGTCCAGGTTGCCGCGCACGTGGGCCTTGTCGTCGTAAATCGGCGCACTTTCCGTCATGAGAGGCAAGCTAGCGGATGATCCACAACTGAAAGCGGAAAGGCCCGCGGCGCGTCACACACGCGCCACGGGCCTCCCCTTGAGGAAAGACTCAGCTGAAAAGACTCAGGCGGTCTCGGTGATCGGCCGGTCGACCCACGACATCATGTCGCGGAGCTTCTTGCCGGTCGCCTCGATCGGGTGGTTCTCACCCTCCTGCTGCAGCTTCTTGTAGTTCGCGCGGCCGTTGTCGTCCTCGGCCACCCACTCGTTCGCGAAGGTGCCGTCCTGGATCTCGCCCAGGATCTTCTTCATCTCCTCCTTGACCGCGGGGGTGATGACGCGCGGGCCGCGGGTCAGGTCACCGAACTCGGCCGTGTCGGAGATCGAGTAGCGCATGCGGGCGATGCCGCCCTCGTACATGAGGTCGACGATCAGCTTCAGCTCGTGCAGGCACTCGAAGTACGCGACCTCGGGGGCGTAGCCCGCCTCGGTCAGCACCTCGAAACCGGCCTGGACGAGAGCCGAGGCACCGCCGCACAGCACGGCCTGCTCGCCGAAGAGGTCCGTCTCGGTCTCTTCCTTGAAGGTCGTCTTGATGACGCCGGCGCGCGTGCCGCCGATGCCCTTCGCGTACGACAGGGCGAGCGCCTGGGCGTTGCCGGAAGCGTCCTGCTCCACCGCGATGAGAGCGGGCACACCCTTGCCGTCCACGAACTGGCGGCGAACCAGGTGGCCCGGGCCCTTCGGCGCGACCATGGCGACGTCCACACCGGACGGAGCGGTGATCAGGCCGTAGCGGATGTTGAAGCCGTGGCCGAAGAAGATCGCGTCACCCTCGTTGAGGTTCGCGGCGATCTCGTTCGCGTAGATGTGGCGCTGGGCGGTGTCCGGCGCCAGGATCATGATCACGTCGGCCCACGCGGAGACCTCGGCCGGCGTGCCGACCTCCAGGCCCTCTTCCTCGGCCTTGGCGCGGGACTTGGAGCCCTCCTGCAGGCCGATGCGGACCTCGACGCCCGAGTCGCGCAGGGACAGCGCGTGGGCGTGGCCCTGGCTGCCGTAGCCGATCACGGCCACCTTGCGGCCCTGGATGATGCTCAGGTCGGCATCGTCGTCGTAGAAGATCTCAACGCTCACTGTATTTCCTTCTGTCTGTGTTTGATTGCCGCTGCTCCGCAGACGGCGGCGAGGTCGTCGAGAAGCCTGGCGTCCGGCACGACCTCGCGTTTCTAGCGAACCGCGGTGGCAGTGATGGAACGAGCGCCACGGCCGATGGCGACCATGCCGGACTGGACGATTTCGCGAAGCCCGTAGGGCTCCAGCATGCGCAGCAACGCGTCGAGTTTTTCAGACGTGCCGGTGGCCTCGATCGTGACCGCTTCCGGGGACACGTCGACGACCTTCGCGCGGAAGAGCTGGACGGTTTCGAGGACCTGCGACCGCACCGTCGCGTCCGCACGAACCTTGATCAGCACCAGTTGCCGCTGAACGGAAGCGGCCGGCTCCAGTTCGACGATCTTGATGACGTTGATGAGCTTGTTGAGCTGCTTGGTCACCTGCTCCAGCGGCAGCTCGTCGACCGACACCACGATGGTCATGCGGGAGATGTCGGGGTACTCGGTGCGGCCGACCGCCAGCGACTCGATGTTGAAGCCACGACGGGAGAACAGGCCGGCGACGCGCGCGAGCACACCGGGCTTGTCCTCGACCAAAACGCTCAGCGTGTGCCTGGTCATCACAGATCCTCGTCGAACAGGGGGCGGATGCCGCGGGCGGCCATGATCTCGGAGTTGCCGGTGCCCGCCGCGACCATCGGCCACACCTGGGCGTCCTTGCCGACGACGAAGTCGACGACGACCGGCCGGTCGTTGATCTCCAGCGCCTTCGCGATCACGTCGTCCACCTCCTCGCGCGACTCGGCCCGCAGGCCGGCGCACCCGAGTGCTTCCGCCAGGAGCTTGAAGTCTGGGATGCGGTGCTTGTGCGTCCCCAGATCCGTGTTGGAGTACCGCTCGCCGTAGAACAGCGTCTGCCACTGGCGGACCATGCCCAGGTTGCCGTTGTTGATCACGGCGATCTTCACCGGCAGGCCCTCGATGGCGCAGGTGGCGAGCTCCTGGTTGGTCATCTGGAAGCAGCCGTCACCGTCGATGGCCCACACCGTGCGGCCCGGCTCACCGGCCTTGATGCCCATCGCGGCGGGAACGGCGAAGCCCATCGTGCCGAGGCCGCCGGAGTTGATCCACGTGCGCGGGTGCTCGTACTTCACGAACTGCGCGGCCCACATCTGGTGCTGGCCGACGCCCGCCGTGTAGATCGTGTCGGCCGGCGACAGCTTGCCGATCCGTTCGATGGCGTACTGCGGCGACAGCGTGCCGTCCTCCGGCCAGTCGTAGCCCAGGGGGAACGTCTCCCGCAACGACTTCAGCGTCGTCCACCACGGCGTGAGGTCGACGGCCTTGGCCGTCTCGCGCTCCGCGCGGACCGCGTCGATCAGCTCGGTGATGATCTCCTTGCAGTCGCCCACGATCGGGACGTCCGCGCGGCGGTTCTTGGAGATCTCGGCCGGGTCGATGTCGGCGTGGATGATCTGCGCGTCCGGCGCGAAGGAGTTGAGCTGACCGGTCACGCGGTCGTCGAACCGGGCGCCGAGGGCGACCAGCAGGTCCGACTTCTGCATCGCCGCGACGGCCGCGACGGTGCCGTGCATGCCGGGCATGCCCAGGTGCTGGTCGTGCGAGTCGGGGAACGCACCGCGCGCCATCAGCGTGGTGACGACCGGGATGCCGGTGTCCTCGGCCAGGCGCAGCAGTTCGGCCGACGCGTCCGCCTTGATCACGCCGCCGCCCACGTAGAGGACGGGCTTGCGCGCGTTGACGATCAGCTTGGCGGCTTCGCGGACCTGCTTGCCGTGCGGCCGGGTCGTCGGCCGGTAACCGGGCAGGCGCAGCTCGGGCGGCCACGAGAAGCTGGTCTGCTCCTGCAGCACGTCCTTGGGGATGTCGACGAGAACCGGGCCGGGTCGGCCGGTCGACGCGATGTGGAACGCCTCCGCGATCGCCCGCGGGATCTCCGCGGCGTCGGTCACGAGGACGTTGTGCTTGGTGATCGGCATCGTGATGCCGCAGATGTCCGCCTCCTGGAAGGCGTCCGTGCCGATCAGCGGCCGCGACTGCTGGCCGGTGATCGCGACGACGGGCACGGAGTCCATGTTCGCGTCCGCGAGCGGGGTGACGAGGTTGGTCGCACCCGGTCCCGAGGTCGCCATGCAGACCCCGACCTTGCCGGTGGCCTGCGCGTATCCGGTCGCCGCGTGTCCCGCGCCCTGCTCGTGGCGGACGAGGATGTGCCGGACCTTCGTGGAGTCCAGCAGCGGGTCGTACGCGGGAAGGATCGTCCCGCCGGGAATGCCGAACACCACTTCGCACCCGACCGCCTCAAGCGAGCGGACGAGGGACTGCGCCCCGGTCACTCGAATCGGCGCGCCAGTGGGCGGAGCCGGTTTGGGCCGCGGACCTGGACGTGGCGACGAGGGCTCGGAAGCCTGTCGCGATGGTGCGCTGGTCATTGGTTTGCCTCGTGGGTATCGGGGTCCGGACACGAAAAAACCCTCGACAACCCGAAGTTGGGTCGTGCGAGGGTCGCGCGTCGACGCAGGCTGTTCGGCTCAGGCGTCGACGCGCCTGAGAAGTACGAGAACGAGCGTGCGCTGCATGAAGCGGACGTTATCGCCTCTGACAAGAGGGCGTCAACTCTGCGGGATGGAAATCCCGGATCGTGGACGTGGAACAATCCTTCGAGTGAAGAAGCTGGTCTTTCGCATCCCGGCGACTGCGCTGCTCGCGGCGGGTCTGATCGCCATCTGCGTGACTCCTGTGGCGTGGGTCGCTCCGGGGCTGCAAGCGCTCTACGTTCTGCCGCTCGGGTACGCGTACTGGGTCATCCGCAACCGCACGACGGTCACCGAGGAGGAGCTCGTCGCACGGGGCCTGTTCGGCTCGACGACGCTCAAGTGGACCGAGGTGAAGTCGATCCGGCTGGTCCAGAAGGGCTGGCTCAAGGCGGTCCGCGAGGACGACTCCGAGGTGACGCTGCCCGCCGTGCGGTTCATGCACCTGCCGGCGTTGTCGTTGGTCAGCGGTGGGCGCGTGCCCGACCCGATGGTCACTCAGGAGCCTGAAGCCGAGGAAGCCGCCGCCGAGCCTGACGAGGCCGAAACACCTTCGGCCGTACAGTCGGAGAAGTGATCCAACGAGTTCCGCTGCTGAGCCTGCTGCTGTCCATCGCAGGCCTGCTGACCTCGGCTTATCTGACGTACACGCACTTCAACGCTTCCGCGCTGCTGTGCTCGGCCGACGCCGTCGTCGACTGTGAGACCGTGACCACGAGCGAGCAGTCGGCGCTGTTCGGCATCCCCGTCGCGTTCCTCGGGCTGGCGTTCTTCGCGTTCCTGACCGTGATCTGCCTCCCGTTCGCGTGGCGGATCGAGGCACTCAAGTGGGTACGTCTCGGCGCGGTCGGTGTCGGCGTGCTGATGGTGGTTTACCTGGTCGCGGCCGAGTTCCTGATCATCGGCAAGATCTGCCTGTGGTGCACGGTTGTGCACGTCATCACGCTCGCGCTGGCCTATCTGCTCGTCTCGGCCAGTCTGCGTACAAGTAATGTTTGAGGCACCGCTCCCAGACTGATGGACGCCTCACCCGGCCGTCCCGCGCGTTTTTCATGAAGAACTGAATCTGGAGGAGCAGTGCCTCAGCTCCGCTCTCGCACCACCACGCACGGCCGCAACGCTGCCGGGGCTCGCGCTCTCTGGCGCGCGACCGGCATGACGGACAGCGACTTCGGCAAGCCCATCATCGCGATCGCCAACTCCTACACGCAGTTCGTGCCGGGCCACGTGCACCTGCGCGATCTCGGCGACATCGTGGCCGAAGCCGTGCGCGAGGCCGGTGGCGTGGCACGCGAGTTCCACACCATCGCGGTCGACGACGGCATCGCCATGGGCCACAGCGGGATGCTCTACTCGCTGCCCAGCCGCGAGATCATCGCCGACTCCGTCGAGTACATGGTCAACGCGCACCAGGCCGACGCGATCGTCTGCATCTCGAACTGCGACAAGATCACCCCCGGCATGCTGAACGCGGCGATGCGGCTCAACATCCCCGTCGTGTTCGTGTCCGGCGGGCCGATGGAGGCCGGCAAGGCCGTCGTCGTCGAGGGTGTCGCCGTAGCTCCGACCGACCTGATCACCGCGATCTCCGCCTCGGCCTCCCCCGCTGTCGATGACGCGGGTCTGTCGGAGGTCGAGCGTTCCGCGTGCCCGACGTGCGGTTCGTGTTCCGGCATGTTCACCGCGAACTCGATGAACTGCCTCACCGAGGCTCTCGGGCTCTCGTTGCCGGGCAACGGATCGACGCTGGCCACGCACGCCGCGCGCCGCGAGCTGTTCTCCGAGGCCGGTCGCGTGGTCGTCGAGCTTTGCCGTCGCTGGTACGGCGAGGACGACGAGTCCGCGCTGCCGCGGTCGATCGCGAACCGCAAGGCGTTCGAGAACGCGATGGCGCTCGACATGGCCATGGGCGGCTCGACGAACACCGTGCTGCACATCCTCGCCGCCGCACAGGAGGGCGAGATCGACTTCACGCTGCAGGACATCGACGACCTGTCCCGCCGCGTGCCGTGCCTGTCCAAGGTGTCGCCGAACTCCGACTACCACATGGAGGACGTGCACCGGGCCGGCGGAATCCCCGCGCTGCTGGGCGAGCTCTACCGCGCCGGTCTGCTCAACGACGACGTGACGTCGGTGCACACGCCGACCCTCGCGGAGTGGCTCGGCAAGTGGGACATCCGCGCGGAGAACCCGTCGCCGGAGGCCATCGAGCTGTTCCACGCCGCTCCCGGTGGCGTGCGCACGACCGAGGCGTTCTCCACGTCGAACCGCTGGTCCTCTTTGGACACCGACGCGGCTGGCGGCTGCATCCGCGACGACGAGCACGCCTACACGCGTGACGGCGGCCTCGCGGTGCTGCGCGGCAACCTGGCCGAGCGCGGCGCGATCATCAAGGCCGCGGGCATCGACGAGGACCTGTGGCACTTCGAGGGCCCGGCGCGCGTCGTCGAGTCCCAGGAGCAGGCCGTCTCGGCGATCCTGAACAAGGAGATCCAGGCGGGCGAGGTCCTGGTCGTGCGCTACGAAGGCCCGTCCGGCGGCCCCGGCATGCAGGAGATGTTGCACCCGACGGCTTTCTTGAAGGGCTCCGGCCTCGGCAAGAAGTGCGCGCTGATCACCGACGGCCGGTTCTCCGGAGGTTCGTCGGGGCTGTCGATCGGCCACATCTCGCCGGAAGCCGCCGGTGGCGGCACGATCGGCCTGGTCGAGAACGGCGACCGGATCCTGATCGACGTGCACGAGCGGCGCCTCGAACTGCTGGTGGACGACGAGGTGCTGGCCGAGCGGCGCGCCAAGATGGACGCCTCCGAGCGGCCGTGGCAGCCGGTGGACCGGATCCGTCCGGTCACGGGTGCGCTGCGGGCGTACGCGCGGATGGCGACGGACGCCTCGACGGGCGCGGTGCGCGACCCGAGCCGGTAACGACGCTCTGCTGATGCTGCCCTGGCCGCTTTCTGGTCAGGGCAGCTCTCTTTTGTGAGCGTCGTACCGCTCGACGTTCACGAGGACCTCGCCCATGTGCTCCTGCGCCCAGCTCCTGAGCCCGCGTGTCATCCGGTGCAACGACAGGCCGAGCCCGGTCAGCTCGTAGGTCACGGTGACGGGGACGGTCGGCGTCACCGCGCGGGTCAGCAGGCCGTCTCGTTCCAGCGACCGCAGCGTCTGCGTCAGCATCTTCTGACTGACCCCGGCCAGCCTGCGGGCGATCTCCGAGTACCGCATCGGACCGTCGCCGAGCGCGCACAGGACGAGCACCACCCACTTGTCCGAGATGCGGTCGAGCAGCTGCCGGCTGGGGCATCCCGCCAGGAACGCGTCGTACTCCACCTTGGCCTGAGCCCTCTTCTGGGCCGCGTTCTTCGTCGCCACCGATCGCACCTCTCACCCGTGGGCGGGTTACGCACTTCTGAGTGCCTGCTTCCCGTCAGGAAGCTTCTCTCCAAGACTAGGGCGCATGAACACTCTTCCCGGCGGCACCTGGACTCTGGGCGATCTGACGGTCACCAGGTTCGGTTACGGCGCCATGCAACTGGCCGGCCCGCACGTCATGGGTCCGCCCGCCGACCGCGACGGCGCCATCGGCGTTCTGCGTGCAGCGGTCGATCTCGGCATCACCCACATCGACACCAGCCATGCCTACGGGCCGCACGTCACCAACGAGTTGATCCGCGAGGCGTTGCACCCGTATCCCGAGTCGCTGCACATCGCGACCAAGGTCGGCGCGACCCGCGACGCCCGGGGTGGCTGGCCGGTCGCGCGGCGGCCGGAGGACCTGCGCGATCAGGTTCACGACAACCTGAAGTCTCTCGGGCTCGACGTGCTCGATCTGGTCTACCTCCGGCTCGGGAACGCGGAAGGTCCCCAGCCCGGTTCGATCGCGGAGGCGTTCGAGACCCTCGCCGACCTCCGGCAGGAGGGCCTGATCCGCCATCTCGGGGTGAGCAACGTTCTCGCGGAGCAGGTCGCCGAGGCTCAGCGCATCGCACCGATCGTGTCCGTGCAGAACATGTACAACCTCGAGTACCGCCAGGACGACGAGCTGATCGACCGGCTCGCGGCCGAGGAGATCGCGTACGTGCCGTTCTTCCCGCTCGGCGGGTTCACGCCACTTCGGTCGCCGAGGTCTGCCGCACTGGCCTGGCTGCTGCGGCGGTCCCCGAACATCCTGCTCATCCCGGGTACGTCATCGGTGGCGCACTTGCGCGAGAACGTCGCCGGCGTTCTAGAGGACGAGCGCTAGGGCCATCACGACGCCGAACACCAGCCAGCCCGTCAGCGGTCCGCTGACGGGCTGGTCCGTTTTCTTGACCATGACGCCACCCACGATCAGGCCCGCGAGCAGGCCGAGCGGCGGTAGCAGGGACTTCGCGGTGAGACCGAACGGGACCGCCACCAGGTAGACGACCGGAATCCCGATCACCAGCAGGGCGAGCTGGAGCAGCGCTCCCGTCAGGTTCTTCCGCATTCGGCAGTTCTTACCGGAACACGAAGAACGTCACCGCCGCACCACCCGCTCCGAGCAGGAGTGCGATGAACCCGGCCGCCACGGGGTGGCGGAACCAGCTGCGGTTGTAGTCCAGCGCGGCCCGGCCGGGTCCGGCGAACAGCGCCGCGAACGCCATGCCCGCGAGCGCCAGTTCCAGCTCCACGCCGTTGGGGCCGAAGAAGCCGCCCTTGTACTTCAGCGCGATGACGTTCGCCATGACGGCGAGCAGGCCCGCCGCGGCCAGGGGCGTGAAGAGACCCAGCACGAGCAGGCCGCCGCCGGTGAGCTCGGTGACGCCGGTGACCCAGGCGAGGACGACGGACTCGCGGTAGCCCATCGACTCGAGCGACTTCGCGAAGCCGTTGATGCCGGGACCGCCGAAGAGACCGAAGACCTTCTGCAGGCCGTGCAGCACGAAGATGCCGCCGAGCACCGCACGCAGCCCGAGCAGACCGAGGTCAGGGCCCGCGGTCCAGCCGAACTTCTTGCGCTCGTCGTCGAACGGGTCGTCGTCCGCGTACGCCTGGTTGTCCACAGTGGACTTGTCCAGCGGGGTGTAGCCCGTCGTGTCGAACGCCTTCGTCGTCGAGTCGTACGGCGAAGCAGCACCGCCGTCGACTCTGGCCGTGCTGTCGTCGAAGTGGTGCACTCCCCCTCCGCTGCTCGAATAGAACGAGTCGTCGGAGAAAGCGCTCGATGTCTTCGAGCCTTTGTCGTGAGTAGCCACGCCCGCACGCTAGGGGGCCCGAAACGGGCGCGCGAGATCCGAACGGCAGCTTAGGTTCACCCAGATGGACTAGGGGCTCCCTAGTAGCTGCCGTTCACAAGATTGCGCGGACGTTCCCCCGCAACGTAGCGAGCGACCTCGGAGGCGACGACCGCGTATGCGCGTTGTGCATGCCCCGTACAGGAACCTGCCACGTGCGGGGTCAGCAGCAGACCCGGCGCGGTCCACAGTGGATGACCCTCCGGCAGTGGTTCTGGATCGGTGACGTCGAGAGCTGCGCGCAGTCGCCCGGAATTCAGTTCCGCGAGCAATGCGTCCGTGTCGACGACGGGCCCGCGGGCACCGTTGACCAGGATCGCGGTGTCCTTCATCGCGGCCAGGAACTTGGCGTCGACCAGGTGCCTGGTCTCCTCGGTCATCGGCGTGAAGATCACCACCGCGTCGAACTCCGGCAGCAGCGACGGCAGCTCGTCGGCACCGCGCACGCCGTCACGGGCGGTGCGGCCGACCAGCACGGCCGAGGCGTTGAACGGTTCGAGGCGCCGCTGCAGCTGCTCGCCGAGGTCACCCGCACCGACGATCAGAACCTTCTTGTCCTGCAAGGTGTCCGTCAGGTGGTAGTCCCAGCGGCCCTCGGCGCGGGCGCGCTCGAAGACGAGGAACTCTCGGTATATCGCCAGCAACGCGCCGATCGCCCACTCCGCGGTGCTGCCGCCGTGCGCGCCGCGGCACGTGGAGAGCATCACACCGTCCGGCACCTTGCCGACGAAGTTCTCCGCGCCCGCGCTCAGCAGCTGCACGAGTTTGAGGTTCGGCAGCTGCGCGAACACGTCGCGGGGATCGGTGCCGGCGAGGAACTTGGGCACCAGGACCTCGGCGTCCATCCCGTCGGACGGCAACGGCTGCCCCGGCGTGTAGCGAACCGGCCGGACACCGTCCACCTGAGACAGCGCCTGAACTCCGAAATCATCTGGCACGAGCACGGTGAGCGTCACGAGCCCAACATACTGCCGTGACCGCCGGCCTTCACCGCGTCTTCGGCGCTCAGCAGGGCGCCTCGCGGCCGCCTGAACACCGAACACGGGGTAAAGGCCGGCGGCCTCGGCAGTACGACAGAATGGCGGGCATGCGGGAGCACGACATCATCGCGTGGGACGGCACGAAGATCCGGACGTGGCACGCGCCGGGTGAAGGAACACCCGTGCTGCTGTGTCCCGGCGTGGGGTCGGGGCCGGAGTCGTGGCCGTCGCTGACCGGCCGCGGCGGTCTGCTCAGCTGGTACATGCGCGGCACGATGGGCTCCGACCGCCCTGTCGATGAGCGCAACATCTCGCTGGACGACCACGTGTCGGACGCGCTCGCGGTGCTGGACGACGCGGGCATCGAACGGTGCGTCGTCATGGGCTGGTCGATGGGCGTCACGATCGGGGCCGAACTGGCGCTGCGCCATCCGGACCGGGTGGCGGGCCTGCTGCTCGTCGCGGGCGCGCCGGGCGACTCGTTCGACGGGATGCTGCCGCTGGTCCCGAAGTCCGCGCGCCGGTTCGTCGGCAACATGGCCACGCGGGTGCTCAGGCAGGCCGGTCCGCTGCTGGACAGCGTGCTGCACCGGGTGCCGGTGACGGACGCGACGACGTTCCTGCTGCGGCACAGCGGCGTGATCAAGCCGAGCAGCGACCCGAAGGCCGTGACCAACGCCGTCAGCCGGTTCCTGCAGCACGACTGGCGCTGGTACTTCACGCTGGCGCTCGCGCTGGGCGAGACGCCGCGCCAGGACCTCGGCCCGATCGTGTGCCCGGTCACACTCCTGGCCGGGCGTGACGACGTGCTGGCGACGACGGAGAGCATGTCGGCTCCCGTCGGCGCGCTGCCCCAGGCGCGGCTGAGGGTGCTGCCCTGCAGCCACTACCTGCCGCTCGAGGCTCCCGAGGTCGTGTCGGCCGAACTCGATCTGTTGCTGGACCGGGTGCGTTCGGTCGACTTCGCGACCTCGGAGGCGTTCACCGAGGGTTCACGGTCGCGCACCTAGCCTGGGAGTCGTGGTTCGTTCCGTCTTGTTGCTGACCGCCGCCTGCCTGCTGGCAGGGGGCTGCGCGAGCTTTCCCGACGAGCCGGCGCCGACGAGCTGGAGCGCGCAACCACAGCTGACCCCGCAGGCGGGGCCCAAGCCCGAGCTGCCCGGCGAGTACCGGCCGTCTCCCGGCGAGCAGGGCAAGGGGCAGACGCCGCAGAGCGTGCCGCCGCCGCAGGGCTGCAAGGACTTCAACCCCGCGGTGATCGCGACGTGCCTCAACACCGTCACGGGTGTCGCTCCGATCGGCGCGGACGCCCAGGGCGGTGTCGCCGCCTACGCCGCGGAACGCGGTGGCCGTCTGGTCAAGGTCACCAAGGACGTCGACCCGGTCCTGGTCGCGCAGATCGAGGTGGACGCGTCGTCGGACGGCGGGCTGACCGGGCTCGCGCTGTCCGCCACGTTCGCCGAGGACCAGCTCGCGTACGTCTACGTGACGACCGCGACGGACAACCGGGTGCTGCGCGTCGCCCCCGGTGACATGCCCAAGCCCATCCTCACCGGCATTCCCAAGGGACCGTCCGGCAACCGCGGTGTGCTGGCGAGCGACCGCAAGGGCTCGATCCTCGTCGCCACCGGTGACGCCGGGAACCCCGCGCTGGCCGCCGACCCGAACTCGCTCGCGGGCAAGGTGCTGCGCATCGACGGCTCCGGCAAGCCCGCCCAGGGCAACCCGACGGCCGGCAGCGCGGTCGTCACGTCCGGGCTGCGGCAGCCCGGTGGTCTGTGCGTGTCGGCGGACGCCCAGAAGATCTGGGTCACGGACTGGTCGGCGAGCTACGACGCCGTGTACCGCGTCGTGCCGGGCAAGCTCGGTGACGCCGCGTGGACGTGGCCGGACCGGCCGGGCGTGATGGGCTGCGCGTCGCTGTCGGACCTGCTGTGGGTCACCACGGCGAAGACTCCTGGCTTGCAGAACCTGCCGATGAACTCCGCCGGCGCGGTCATGGGCAAGCCGAACCTCACGATGGACGACGCCACCGGCTACGGCCGGATGGGCCCGATGGAGCAGATCAACGACTCGGCCGCGCTCGTCGGCACCATCAACAAGGCCGGTGGCCAGCCCGTGTCGTCGGACGACAGGGTCGCGATCGTCGTGCGCACGGGTCAGGACCCCGGCAAGGACTGAGTCCCTGAGCTCAGCGCGAACTCCGCTCCTCCCTGGCGCCACCAACGCGCGTAGACGTCGCTCTCCTCGACGAGCTTCAGGTACCCGGCGGCGACCTGCTCGCACAGGTCGTCGACCTCGCCCGCGACCGGTGCGTCCCGGCGCCAGGCCAGCACGACCTCGCGGACCAGCGGGTTTCCCGTGACCGGCAGCCGAGCGACGCCCGCCGCCGTGCCGCCGACCGGGTAGAGCGGGCACACCGCGCCGGATTCCCTGATCAACGTCAGCGCGACGTGCGCCTCGCTGCTGAAGTGCGCGATCCGCTGCTCGAACCCGGCCTTGGCGCACTCCCGCGCGAAGTGGGCGTTCATGCCGCTGTCGTCCGGCTCGGGCATGACCCACTGCTCGCCGGCGAGCGCTTCGAGCGGGATCTCCGGCTCCTGCGCGTACGGGTGGTGTTGCGGCACTCCGACGAACAGCGGCTCGCGGGTGAGCAGGCGGTGTCCGACGTTCGGCGGCAGGGTGAGCGGAGTACCGGGAAATTGACGCATCACGGCCAGGTCGAGTTCGCCGGTCGTGAGCAACGCGGTGAGCGTCCCGGTCTCCTTGATGGTGCGGCTCGTGACGTTTTTCAGCGCCCCCGCCAATAGTCCGAAGTGATAAGCGGGGATTCCCGCGAGCCTGGTAGGAGCACTGGGGCTGTGGGTGTTACGGCGCGTTACGCGTTCCAGCATGACCAGCTGAGTGAGCATCGACCGCGCCTTCTGCACGAAATCCGCGCCGGCCGGAGTGAGCCTCGCGCCGTCGGCCGTCCGCAGGAACAGCGCGCCGCCCAGATGGTCCTCGATGCGTTTGAGCTGCGTCGTCACCGCGGGCTGGGTGAGGTGCAGGCGTGCGGCCGCCTTGCGCAGGCTGCCGCAGTCGGCGATCGCCACGACCAGTTCGAGATGCCGCACCTCAAGACGCATGCGCCCGATGTTATCGCTGAATGTAATAGCCTCAACACCCTCCGGAATCTCGCGCAAGACGTCGCGGTCTCGATACGTTCGCCGGCGTGATGGAATTGGCCGAGCGCCCGACGCGCACCGATGCGGTGCTGTTTTCGGATCGCGCAGTGAAAACGTTTCTGGAGGCCGCGTCCGCCGAATACTCGTTCATCACCGAGGATGAACCGAGACCGTGTTTCGCGGTCCTGCTCGGTCTCGCCGCGGGGTCGGAGGCCGTGGTTCAGGAGGTCGCGTTCGGCCGCAACGCGCGACTGACCGACCCCTCGGCGCGCGAGGAGTTCGCGTCCACGATCGTGCCGCGTTTCGGCACGGCGTACGAGAACCCGGTGCGGGCGTGGTGGCTCGACCCGGCCGACCTGCTGACGATCACCCGCACGGCCGGCGCCGCGGGCCTGGACGTCCTCGGCTCGATCCACCTGCACCCGGACTGGCACCGGCTGGGGCCCGAGTGCGAGCGCGACCGGCCGTTGAGCGACAGCCCGACGCCGATGGACGAGCACATGTTCCGCAACAGCGGATGGCCAGTGAACGTCGTCTGCTACCTCGAACGCCGCCACGGCGGCCTCTACTACTCGCTCGCCGCGTGGGACGCCGAGTGCCTGCGCCTGCCGTTGAGGATGAACCACTCATGACCGAACAGATCTACTCGTTGTGGCAACGCATGGAGCAGGGCTGGGCCCAGGGCGACGGCGAGGCCTTCGCCGCCGTGTTCGCCGAGGACGTCGACTTCGTGACGGTGCGCGGTGAGGAGCTGTTCGGGCGGCGGGCCGTGGCGCTGGGCCACGGGCAGCTCTTCGCCGGGCCGTACCGCGACACGAAGCTGACCGCGGAGATCAGCCTGATCAGGCCGCTGTCCGAGGGGATCTCGCTCGTGCACGTCACGTCCTCCATCTCCCCTGCTGGCATCACCACCCACGCGCAGGCCGTCGTCGTGCAGCGTGACGGCGCGTGGGAGATCGCCGCGTTCCACAACATGATCCCGAAGGAATCTGAATGATCGTGTCAAGCCGCTGCGGTAGCGGGTTGTGGCGCGGTCGGGGTGAACTTCCGGCCGTCGCGCAGCAGCGCCCAGAGCA